>JACQZL010000353.1 GCA_016213865.1 Candidatus Rifleibacteriota bacterium | reverse complement strand
GGCTTGTCCCCCGCTTGTGGAGCGGCGACTCGACCCGAGCGGGCCACAAGGGCCCGCGCTACAACTCCTTGGACCGAGCTCCCGGTCATGCACCTCCCCGCGTTCTGCGAGCGCACCCAGCAGGTCCCGAGCAGGCCCCGTTCGTCCAGCTCTGTGGTAACATTACAGACTACGACCCGGCGCCTGCTGCGACCGGAAGAGGACTACGGACTTGGCCATAAGCAAGGGATCCAGAGCCAGCACGCCCTTGGCGGCCACGGATGGGGGAGCGACCTCCGCGACTGGGGTCGGGCGCTCCTGGCACCTGGCCGGGCCCGGCCACGATTCCCTGCTGAGCCGTCTGAAGAAGACCTGGACCGATGCACCTCAGCAGCCCACCTCGCCCGGCACCTCGCCCGAGTCGTTCGTCCTCTCCTCGCTCAAGCCGCGTTCGGCCGACACGGAGATGTCCCGGGCGGTCCGCGAGGCCTTTTACAAGAAGTTCGCGAACCTGACTCCCGGGGCAGTCGAGCAAGAGCCGGGCGACGAGCGGGCCTATTTCACCGAGAAGGTACTGGAGGCGATCGCGGAAGTCCTGGCCGAGCGCCACGCCAAGCTCCCCGACGAAGCAATCAACCGCATACGCGACGAGCTGCTCGAGGGCATCCTGGGGTTCGGTCCGCTGCAGAAGCTCCTCGATGACCCGGAAGTCAGCGAGATCATGGTGAACGGGCCGAAGAAGGTCTTCGTGGAGCGCCGCGGCAAGCTCTACCTGACGGACGTCCAGTTCGCCGACGCCGATCAGTTGATGCAAGTCATCGAGAAGATCGTCGTCCCCCTTGGCCGGCGGGTGGACGAGACGAGCCCGATGACGGACGCGCGTCTTCCGGACGGCAGCCGCGTCAACATCGTCATCCGGCCCCTGGCGCTGTGTGGGCCTACCATCACGATCCGCAAGTTCCACAAGACGCCGCTCAGACTGGAAGACTTGATCGCCGCTGGCACCCTCTCGAGGGAGATGGCGGTCTTCCTGGAAGGGGCGGTGCGCAGCAAGCTCAACATCATCGTCAGCGGAGAGACCGGCTCGGGCAAGACGACCACGCTCAATGCTCTCTCGGGGTTCCTGCCTCACGACTGCCGGATCATCACGATCGAGGACTCCGCCGAGCTCCAGTTCCAGCAGGAGCACGTCATCCAACTGGAAGCGCGCCAGGCGAACATGGAGGGGAAGGGCGAGATCTCGATCCGTGACCTGCTCCGCAATTCGCTGCACATGATCCCCGGCCGGATCATCGTCGGCGAGTGCCGCGGCGGCGAGGCTCTCGACATGCTCAACGCGATGTCGAGCGGCAACGACGGCTCGATGACCACCGGCCACGCCAACACCCCGCAGGACATGGTCAACCGCCTGGAGACGATGGTGATGATGTCCGGGATGGGCCTGCCCAGCCGGGCCATCCGCGAGCAGGTTGCCAGCGCCATCCAGCTCATCGTCCACCAGTCTCGCGCCAAGGACGGCGTGCGCCGGGTGACCTCGATCGCCGAGATTGCCGGCATGCGTTCCGAGCAGGTGCTGGTGCAGGAGATCTTCCGATGGGACCCGATGGCCGTCGACGAGGCGACGGGACTTACCAAGGGCCGCCACGTGCCCACCGGGATCGTGCCCAAGTGTCTCGAGCGGCTCCTCCGGGACGACGTGACGATGCCGGACGGCACCTTTGGTCCGGAGGTCGACCTGGAGGGATTCCGGGAGTCCCTGCGCCTGCGCGAAGAGGACGATCGTCGAGCGGAGGCCGCCGCCAGCGCAGCCAAGCTCGTGATGCAGCAGGCACTCGCCAAGCCCGAGGGCGAGGACGAGGAAGAAGCTGCTCCCAGCTCCGCCGGCATGGTCTTCCACTGGCGCCAGGCGATGCCCGAGACCGGCGAGGCCGAGGCCGAGTTACTCTCGACGGTGACGCCGTCGCACCGTGACCGCCTCCGAGTGCTGGCCGAGCAGCTCGCCGGCCGGCGCAAGATCTTCGCCCTCCGATCGACCAAGGACGACGAGGACCTCAAGCTGGTGGAGGAGCTTCGCTCGCTGGTGCTCGAGAAGCTCCCTTCCGCCGGAAGTTTCGAGGAGCTGGACCGCGCCTACGAGACGGCCGATGAGGAGCGGCACGTGATGACCGCGCGCGTGGAGCGGGCGCTCACCGAGATCCTGACGGAAGAGAAGATCGAGCTGCCCCTCCCCGTGCGCAAGAAGGTCGTCGACGAGGTGCTCAACGACGTGGTTGGCCTGGGGCCGCTGCAGGTGCTGATCGACGATGCGACCGTGTCGGAGATCATGGTCAACGGGCCCGACCGGGTCTACGTCGAGCGGGCGGGCAGGCTGGTCCAGACGCCGGTCAAGTTCAAGGAAGAGGCCCATCTGAGGCACATCATCAGCCAGATCCTGCGGCCCATCGGGCGCCGCGTGGACGAGACGGCTCCGATGGTGGACGCCCGTCTTCGCGACGGCAGCCGTGTCAACATCGTCATCCCGCCGATTGCGATGGCAGGTTCGGCGATCACGATCCGCCGCTTCTCGCGCGATCCCTACGGCATCGAGGATCTGGTCGGATTCGGTACTCTCAGCCGCGAGGCGGCCGCTTTCGTCGCGGGCTGCGTACGGGCCCGGCTCAACATGGTCATCTCCGGCAGCACGGGGTCGGGCAAGACGACCACCCTGAACGCCATCAGCAGCTACATCAGCGACGAGAGTCGCATCATCACGGTCGAGGATGCAGCCGAGTTGCAGCTCATGCAGGACCATGTCCTCAGCCTCGAGGCGCGCCAGTCCAACATCGAGGGCAAGGGCACCATCTCGATCCGCCAGCTCGTGATGAATGCCCTGCACATGCGCCCGGATCGCATTCTGGTCGGCGAGTGCCGCGGCGGCGAGGCCCTCGACATGTTGCTGGCCATGAACACGGGCCAGGACGGTTCGCTGACGACGCTGCACTCCAACTCGCCCTACGACACCATCCTGCGCCTCCAGACGATGGTCATGCTCTCCGGGATGAACCTGCCGCTCCGGGCGATCAACGAACAGATCGCTGGGGCCATCCCCCTCATCATCCATCAGGATCGGCTCACCGATGGCACGCGGCGCATCACGCACATCAGCGAACTGGCCGGGTTCGAAGGCGATCGGCCCGTCCTGATCGATATCTTCCGCTGGATTTCGCGTGGGGTCGGGGCCAAGGAGACCCATCTCGGAGCGCTGGAGCCGACCGGCCAGGTCCCGAGCTTCATCAACCGCTTCGTCGAGGACTGCATCGAGCTCCCGCAGACCGTTTTCGGCCCGACGCTCGATATCGACGAGCTCTTCGCCCGACTCCAGGCCGAGCAGCAGGCCCGCGCCGAGGCGGAGCGACGGCGGCTCGAGCTCCTCGCCCGAGAGGAAGAAGCCAAGGCCGAGGCCGATGCCAAGGCCCTCGAGGAGACGATGGCGGCAGCAGCCGAACGCGGGCTAACTCCGACCGCCTTCGGCGGCACGACCGGCTCGATTCGAGGTTCGATCCTGCAAACCCGCGTCTTCACCTGGAAGGACGCGATGCGGGGGGACGAGGCGGGTGAGCTGGGGTCCGGGGCGACGGTCCAGAACGAACGCCGCTGGCAGCTCTTCCGCAAGCTCAGGACCCTCGGTGCCCGGGCCCGGAGCGCTCACGCCAGCGAGGCCGACGATTTCGAACGGGCTCGGCTTCTCCTGACAGACGCCGTTACCCGCGAGCTGGAGGCCGTGGCCATCCCCGATGACTTCACCACCGTCGACAGCGAGCGCGTCTTCATGTTGACGCTCATCGGCCAGGTCTTGCGGAAGTTGCGCGAGCAAGAGGGCATGCTGGTCGACCGCTCCGAGGAAGAGACCCTGATCGGTCGGGTGCTCAGTGAGTTCTGCGGCTACGGCCCCATTCAGGACCTCATGGATGACCCGGATATCAGCTAGATCATGGTCAACGGCCCGCGGCGCATCTTCGTCGAACGACGAGGCCGCACCGAGGCGTCCGAGGTCGTCTTCGAGGACGACGCTCACGTCCTTCGGGTCCTTCGCCGCATGCTGGCCCCGGTCAACCGCCGGTGCGACGTCACGAGCCCCATGGTCGATGCGCGGCTTCCGGACGGCAGCCGCATCAATGCGGTCATCGCTCCACTGGCCATAACGGGACCGACGATCACCATCCGCAAGTTCGCGCACGACCCCTACACGATCGAGATGCTGATCGCGAACGACACGCTCTCGTCGGACATGGCGGCCTTTGTCAAAGCTGCCGTGCAGTCGCGGCTCAACGTCGTCGTCGCGGGTGGCACGGGCTCGGGCAAGACGACCACGCTCAACGCCATCAGCGCCTTCATCCCCGACACCGACCGCATCGTCACGATCGAAGACACCGCCGAGCTGCAATTGCAGCAGGACCACATCGTCGCTCTCGAGAGCCGCCCAGCCAACCTGGAAGGCGCCGGCCAGATCACGATCCGGGAGCTGGTGCGCAACGCCCTCCACATGCGACCAGAGCGGATCATCGTCGGCGAATGCCGCGGAGGCGAAGCACTCGACATGCTGCAGGCGATGGCCACCGGCCAGTCAGGTTCGCTGACGACTGCCCACTCCAACACCCCCAAGGAGATGATCACGCGTCTCGAGGTGATGGTGATGATGGCGGGCACGGGTCTGTCGATGGCCAGCATTCGGGAGCAGATCGCAGCCACCGTCGACATCATCGTCCAGCAGGAGCGCTTCCGGGACGGTTCGCGGCGCGTGACCCGGATTTCGGAAGTGGACGGCATTGCCCCGAACGGCGAGGTCGCCCTGCACGATGTCTTTGTCTTCGAGGTCCGGGGGATCGACGCGATGGGCAAGATCGTGGGCTCCTTCAAACCGACGGGCTACGTGCCCCGCTGCCTGACGTTGTTCCGGGCTGGGAGCTTCCAGCTCCCGGACACGATGTTCGGCGACGGCACCTCCGTGGAGCGCGAGTACGGGAGAATCGAGCGCCAGCGCCAGATTGAAGAGCAGCGCGAACGCAACCTGGAATCGATGCGGTTCCGCGGCGAGAGCACGGTGCGAGCCCGGCGCGGTCCCACGCCGCTGACGGCCTCGGCGGTCTCCGACGAACTGGCTCGCCGCAAGCGCCAGCGCGTGAGCCTCGCGGACAGGGTCGGCGATGGAGCCACGCCGGAAGGGGCGCCTCTCCCGGACGCATCGCAGCCGCCGGAAGAACACCTCCTGGCTGTCGAGCTGCGCCAGCGGATGGCCGAGAAACCGCCGGAACAGGACCCGGCGGTGACCAGTCCTTTCGCCCAGCACCTCGATCAGATGGGCCAGGCTCCTGACGGCGCGCCCCCGGCGGCGGAAGGTCAAGATCTGACCGGCCACCTGCGCTCGCGACTGCCAGCCGACACTGCGCTCCTGCGGCGGCTCAAGAAATCGGAGAAGAAGTGAGGGCTGTCCAACGCAAGCTGCAGGCCAGAGGTCGATCCGCGACGCGACTCCTGACCTGGCTGCTGGTGCTGCTGCTGACCGCCGCCGGACCGGCCGGGGCCTGGGCGGCGAACGTCAAGGGAGCCGTTAACCGTGTCGGACGCAGGCCGGCACCCCCTGCCGCCACGCGAAAGACGGTCCCGGTCGAAGGGGTCGTGGCGCGGGCCGTCAGTCTGCAGGGTCCCTTTTTCGTCCGCATGCGCGGTTGGTCGCGCTGGCAGACTTTCAAGGGAGTCACCAGCCTCCGTTCGGGAGAGGAGCTCCGGGTCCTGGACAGCTCGCGCGTGGAGCTGCAGATACCCGCGCGCGCCGTCCTGCGCACCCGGGGTGAGAGCTTCCTCCTCGTCCGGGCGTCGGAGCTGCTGATGGATGCCGGCACGGCCGACGTGAGGGCCCTGGACCAGGAGCGATTGGTGCTGGTCACGCCCGACGCCGAGCTCTCGGCGCGTGGAGCGCGTTTCTCGGTCGAAGTACTGGACGGCGCGCCCACTCGGCTCAGAGTCCTCAGCGGCGTCGTGGCTGGCCGCGACAGAGAGCACGGGAGGGAGAGGCTTGCCGGGACGGGAATGGAGATGCTGTTCGAGCCCGGGCGAGCGCCGCTCGTGCGCCGGTTTTCCGCCTCCCTTCGCCAGGAATTGGAGCGCTTCTCCGACACGGGTCCCACACCCAGCTCTCTGGACGGCCCCGAGTCGGCCCCGCCCGCCGAGCCGGAAACCGCGGCGGCGAAGGTCCTACCTGCTCCCGGTGCGAAAGGCCCCGATCGGACGCGCAATAGCAAGGCAGCGGCTCCCTCGACGCCGGCCCGCCCTGCCGGTGCCGCGCGCCGAGCGGGGGACGCTGTCGGACCCCCGAAGCGCTCGGCTGTCGAGCCGGCCCTGAGCCTACGCGATCGCATGCACGGATTGAGGAGCCCCGAGGAGAGGATGCGCCGCTGGGAACTGGCCTTGGCCCAGCAAGCGGCTGCCGACAAGGAAGAGTTCGACCGCCAGTTCTCCGCCTCGAAGAGCCGCAAGACACTCTTGCAGGAGGACAGCCAGCACAAGAAGGCCTGGATGCTGAACCGGCGCGAACAGACCCTGATCCGTGGCGAGATGTTGGACCGGGCCCACCGCCGGGTGGCCCTCTACGCCGACGACTCGACTCGTGACGATCTTCTGGAAGCCCGCCGCCGGCAGGCGTTGGGCCGCAGTCTCTGGTTCCAGACGCGGCAGGGGCTGCTCGAGACTCGCCAGGAGCTGACCCGGACCGAGCAGACTCTGGCCAACCTGGCCACGCAGCTCTCGGCGCTGGGGACCCCTCCGACGGACGCGACGCTCGCCCGGGCGCTGACGGCCCAGCGGGACTCGCTGCTCGAGAGGGTCAACCGGATCAAGGACCGCATCGAAGAGCTGATCGAGATCCCCTGAGCCGGTCGCCACCGGTTACAATGAATGCAGACGATCCGGTCCGACCGGCCGCGGCGACCATGGGGATTCAAGCGCAAGCAGTGCACTCACCCCGAGACTCCAGACCTGGAGTTCCCGGCCCCGTCCGTGCGCGAGTTGCTCTCGTCCTGTGTATGATGACCCTCGCGCTCGTGGGGCCGTCCGGCTGCGAGCGTAAGGCCCCCGGCGTGTCGGCCAAGCGATTCACGGAAGGCGTGCTCCTGGACATGCAGGAACGCGCCTTCGATCGTCTCTACGACAAGCTCACGCGTGACCGGCGCCGGGAGCTGTCGCAGGAGGAATACTCGCGCTACAACGCTGCCGGATTCGAGAAACTGGACCGACTCGGAGGGTACTTCGACGACTGGCAGGTCGACGAGAGTGCCAGCCAGATCGGCGACACCGAGGCCTCGGTCGTGGTGCTCACCCACGCCACGTTCGCCGGCGCATCGGCCCCCAGCGAGCACCGCCGGCGGTTGGTCTTCAAGCTTGTCAAAGAGGGCGACGACTGGAAATTCGACAGCTTCACGAGTGCGCCGATTCCCTGAGATCTCGCGAAGCGCACCGAACCTGTCCCGAGACTGGAGCCCAGGCAGATGGACACAGCGATCCCGCACCACGCAGAGCTGAAAGCCTGCCCGTTGCTTGCGGACTTGACCGACGACGAGCTCGGTCTCCTCAGCACCGACTGCAAGATCCGGGAGTACGACGAGCAGAACCCGGTCATCTGCGAAGAGGGGCAGGTCGGCGACGGCTTCTTCATCATCATGGAGGGCCAGGTCCGCGTCTTCAAGAAGGACAACCGCGGCAAGGAGCATCTCCTCGCGGTCCTCAAGGGCGGCGACTTCTTCGGCGAGATGGCGCTGCTCGACATGGAGATGCGCAGTGCGAGCTGCCACGCTCTGGAGCCGGCCAAGGTCATCTGGATCGGCCGGACGGTCGTCGATCGTCTGCGAGGCCGGGGCGAACCGATGGTGGCCAAGCTCTTCTTCCGTATGTTAATGGACGTCAGTAACCGGCTGCGGCTGCTCAACGAGCGGTACGTCTATATGCGCAGTTGCTACACCGGCGGCCGGATGTAGAGACCCCGAGGGCCACGACCCGGGGCCAAGCGCTCGAAGCCGCGGGTCGGATCCCTGGCCGATCTTCAGGACCTGTGAGCACAACGGACCGGACTCCAGAACAGACGCACTTCACCCCCGTGTCGAGCTGAACGAGACACGCCCAGGAGGTCAGTCGTGAGATCCCTCAAGTGGCAGCTTCCTCTCTATGTGGCCTTGGCCCTCGTGGTCCTGTGGATTGCATCGCCTCTCATCTGCCGGACCGCGTCCACTCCCGCGCGGCCCGCCGAGGGTCCGCCCAGCTACGACGGCCTCAACATCAGCACGGTCGTGAACGCGACGAACATCTCGGTCGTGCAGTGCGGAGACGGCGGGAGCGCCCGCGTCGACATCGGGTGCGTGAACCTGGGAG
>JACQZL010000352.1 GCA_016213865.1 Candidatus Rifleibacteriota bacterium | reverse complement strand
TGGTTCAGGAACTCCTGGCCGTAGGTCTCGACCGCCTCGCGCGGGACCACGGACAGAGTCGGCGAGCAGAGGTTGTAGAGCAGTTGCGGATACGGCTCGGTCAGTTTGATGACGACCGTGTACGGGTCGGGCGCCTGGAACCCCTCGACCGGCTTGTCGTAGATGGTGTTGTCCTTGGCGTCGGCCGACGCGGCGTGCCAGGCGTTGATGCCGAGCACCTTCTTGTCGAAGCTGGGCCAACCGTAGGAGTGGTTGCGCGAGTCGCAGATGCGCTTGAACGAGTAGATCACGTCGGTGGCGTTCAGCTCGCGCCCCTTGCCGGCGGTGGCCGTGAAGCAGGCGTCATCGGTGAACTTCACGCCCTTCCTCAGCTTGAACGTGTAGGTCAGGAGGTCGGCGCTGACCTGGGGCATCGCCTCGGCCAGGCACGGGATGACCTTGCAGGGGCGGTCGAGGTACGAGTACTGGACCAGCGTCTCGAAGACGTTGGCGACGACATCGCAACAATAGACGTCGGCGGCGTTGCAGGGGTCGAAGCCCTTCACGTCGGCCACCAGGGCCCGCTTGAAGACATTCTCTTGGGCCGGCGCGACCCCGCCCAGAACGAGCCCCAGCGCCACCACAATCAAGCAAATCCGCCGCGAGATCGATCGCATCGCACTCTCCTTGTCCACGGGTCCAGAAAGGCCTGTCGCCGGCCACTCTAGCACGCCCGAAAGTCGGCTTGAACATGACGGTACCCATCCGCCCGACGCCGGGAGTAGACTGTCCCCCGTCCATCCGCGACGCCAGTCGACCGGGTCCGGCCACATCGAGCCGGTGCGGTTCGAACCCGGCCCGCGGACCGTCGAGCGAGGCGGCCCGATGAGCCAGTTCCAGATTGTCGAGGAGTTCCAGAAGTTCCTGGAGAGTCGGCAGAGCGTCGACCCCGAGTACGTCCGTCGCGAGGTCTACTACCTCGCCGCCAACTGCGCGGCGGAGGGGCTGGATCTGCACGTTCCCCTCTACCCGCTCTTTCTCAACCCGGAGATCGTGGCGCGCTACGATCGCTTCGGCCAGCTGGTCCACCTGGCGCTGGAGCGCATCCTCGAGGTGTTGATGCAGCCGGAGCACCCCGCGGGGCCGCTGATGCGTTCCTTTCTTACCATCCAGCCCGAGATCGAGCGCATCCTCATGACTCAGCCGAGGGGCGGCGTCATGCCCCGGGTCATCCGTCCCGACACGGTACTCCACGAGAACCGCATCATCACCCACGAGTTCAACGTGAGCTGGCCCGGCGGCATCTCCGACTCGGACATCATCGTCGACATGCTCGGCCGCAACGATCTCTACCGCGACTTCGCGGGCCTGATGGCCGAAGCCGGCCACCCCATTCCCGAACCGCCGCCCTTCAAGAGCACCTCGCTGCTCCTGGACGAGATCCTGGAGGCGGCAGACACCGACAACCCGTACATCGCCGTGGTCATCGCAACGCCCGACGTGCCCGGCTTCGACGGCGATCAGATCAAGCTCTCGGAGCGCATCTGCAACTTCATCCAGGAGCAGGGCCACGAGGTCGATCTGATGTACGCCCGCGACGTCGAGTACGACGGCACTCCCCACCACCAGGGCCGCAAGATCGACGTGGTCTACCGCATCTTCGAGTGGGGCCACGTGATGAACTACCACACCGAGGAGTACGAGCCGCTCATCCAGGCCTACTGCGACGGCAACCTCCCGGTCGTCAACTCGTTCCACGGCGAGGCGCTCAGCGCCAAGTCGATCTTCGAGCTGCTCCACTGCGAAGAGCTGCACCCGCTCTTCGACGACCTCCCGCTCGACGAACTGCTCGACGCCATCCCCTACACGGTGAATATCGCCCGGGTCGACGAGCCGGAAGAGATCGTGGAGCAGCGCGAGGAGTGGGTGCTCAAGCGCATCAAGGGCTCCTCCGGCGACGCCGTCCTGATCGGTCCCGAGACCGACGACGAGACCTGGGAGCATGCGGTTCGCCACGGGGTCGAGACCGGCTCGATGGTGCTTCAGGAGTATGTCGATTCGCCGATGATGCTGATGAGCATGTTCCCGGGCGAGGCTCTGGTCCAGGTCCCGCGCTACGTCGATCTGGGCCCGCTGCTCTTCTCGGGCCGCGTCGGGAACTTCCTGGCACGGTTCAGCTCCACGATGATGACCTCGTTCGTGTCGATGGGCGGCGGCATGTTCCCGGTGATGCCGATGGAGTGAACCGCCGCTTGGTATTCGATTCCAGAGCCATGTTCGTGACCCGGCACGGGGGGCCGGAGGTGCTGGAGATCGAGGGGATCTCGCTGACCGATCCTCCCGAGGGGCACGTGCTGCTCGACACCCGGGCGGTGGGTGTCAATCTGGCCGACGTCTACGCCCGGATGGGGTTGTACGACGCAGCGCCGGCACCGGCGTTCGTGCCGGGCTTCGAGGCCGCGGGCGTCGTGCGGGCGGTCGGGCCCGGCGTGGAGGCGCCGCGGGTGGGTGACCGCGTGGCCGCCGTGACGCGGTTCGGAGGCTATGCCGAGATGCTGCAGGTGCCGGCCTGGCAGTGCATCCCCATCCCCGAGCCGGCCGGCTTCGAAGAGGCCGCGGGGCTGCCGACCGTCTATGCCACCGCCCACTACGCGCTGTTCCGCCTGGGGCAACTCACCGATGGGATGACGGTGCTGATTCACGCGGCCGCCGGCGGCGTGGGGACGGCGGCGCTGCAACTCTGCAGGCTGAGGCAGGTCGTCGCAATCGGCACGGTGGGCTCGGCGGAGAAGGCCGAGGTCGCCAGGAGCCAGGGCGCCGCGCATGTCGTCGACTACCGGCGTGAGAGCATGGAGACGCGGGTGCGAGAACTGACCGGCGGCCGCGGCGTCGACCTGGTCCTGGACAGCGTCGGGGGCGATTGCTTCCGGCAGAGCTACCGGCTGCTGGCGCCGATGGGCCGGCTGGTGACCTTCGGCGCGGCGTCGATG
The DNA here is from genome assembly GCA_016213865.1 of Candidatus Rifleibacteriota bacterium. Next base: position 5,201 of record JACQZL010000352.1, on the reverse strand, counting down.
ATGCCGGCCGGGGGGCGGCCCAACTGGGCGAAGCTGGCCTGGCAGTACGTGACCCGGCCTCGACTCGACCCGCTGGCGATGATCGGAGAGAACCGCTCGGTGAGCGGGTTCAACCTGGTCTACCTCTTCGGCGAGCGGCCCCTGCTGACCGGCACCTTCTCGGAACTGGCGCGGCTGTGGCGCGAGGGAAGGGTGAAGCCGCTGGTCGGCACGGTGCTGCCGTTCGCGCGCGCCGGCGAGGCGCAGGAGTTGCTGCGCAGCCGCCGGACGACCGGCAAGGTCATCCTGCAGGTTCCGGGCGGAGGCTGATGGTAGTCAAGAGCTTGTCGGGCGCGCTGCTCCCGAACCCACGCCAGAGGTGAAGTTCACCGGTGCCGAGCACTCCGCGCCTCACACCACCGGGCGAAGGAACTCCATCCGGCCGACGACGCGCAGGATCCACAGCATCATTCGCGAGCAGTGGTCCGAGGGGCCTGTGACCTGCGAGACCGAGCCGTCCGGATTGACGCGGATCTTGTACTCGAGCGAGTGAGGGATCAATTGCTCGTACCAGGCGAGCAGGTCGGCGGTGACCTCCGGCGAACGCATCACGGCGACGTCCTCGGCGTTGATGTCCTGGCTCATCGGGTCGAGGTTGTAGGAACCCACGACCGAGACCTGGCCGTCGAAGCAGAAGACCTTTCCGTGCAGCTTGTGCTTGTCGGCGATGGCGAACAGGCGCATGTTGGGGATGTCGCGCAGGTAGTCTTTCCACTCCTTGACGAACCAGGCCTGCGTCATGAAGCTGTCGCTCGACTGGGGACTGTTCGTGAGGATGCGAATCTTCACGCCCCGGAGACTGGCGTTGCGAAGCGCCGCGCGCGCCCGCTCGGTGAGGACCATGTAGGCGCTGGCAATGACGATCTCGTGCTCGGCGGCATCGATCATCTTCATCAACATCTGGGTCACGGCGTTGTCCATCGTGGTCACGCGGGAGTGCTTGCCGAGCACCACGACGGGGCTCGTGTGAGCGCCCGCCAGCGGAACGAACGAGTCGTAGTTCGTCATGGAGCGGAAGAGTTCGAACTCGTCTCGCAGGGTCTGCACCGTATCCTCGGCAGCATCGAAGCCGGCGGCTGCCAGCGCCGTGAGAGCGGCCTCCGGGCGGCCCGTCATGTGGCCCTGCATCGCCTGGCGCGCCAGATCGAGCCGGGCGGTGACCGTCTCGAACTGCTGCCGGTCGAGGCCCGAGAGGTGGGCGTTGCGCAGACCATCGAACTCGTCCTCGAAGGCCCGGGTAGCCTGGTCGGCGGGCGAGGCACCGCGAGCGAGGATATCGGCATCTCGGATCGACTTCGGATCGTCCTTGGGGTCGGTGTACCAGTGGAGCTGCAGGTTGCGGCCTCCGGCGACGATCCACTGCCGGTCGACGATGACCATCTTCGAATGGTTCGCGGCGATGCGGTCGACGATGCTGCCCGGGAGCTTCTTGAGGTTGGCGAGCAGGTCGTTATAGACGCGCACCGTGACGTTCGGGAAGGTGGCCAGCGCCGGCAGGTAGTCCTGGTGGAAGATGGGGTTGAAGAGCCTGAGCGACCCGCGGGCATCGACCATCAGCCGGATCTTCACGCCCTGCCGGGCCTTCTGCAGGAGCTTGCCGAGGAAGGCGCGCCCGATGATGTCGGTGCCGGCGCCGAAGTAGGTGCAGTCGATGGTCGACTTGGCCTGGTCGAGAACCCACCAGCGAGCGTAGAACGCGTCGTGGTTCCTGGTGAGCAGGCGCACCTGCACCGGCGAGGCGGCGCCTGGCAACTGCTCGAACACGTCGCCCGGGGAGGCGATGGCAAAGCCGGGGATCGCCAGGGTCAGGACCAGCACCAACCAGGAGAGCTGCTTCATCGAAGGACCACCTGTCGCGGGTAGAGAGGCCGTCGGCCGGGCCGAGCGCTCGGGGGGGAACGCCCGGAGGATCCGGTGACGCAAAGCATACGCCCGGGTGACCCACCCGGTCATGTCCAATACCGCGACGCGGGTCACAAAGTTTCACCTCCCGTCCCGATCGTCGTCCGGTCAAATCTGCTCCCGAATGTGTCGATTCTGTCATCGAGGGCACATGAATCGCAGACCCCACATCGAACTCCGGCAGGTCGCCACCGAGCTGGCCTCTGGCAATCCCATGGATCACCTGGTCGGCCTGGGGCGTCTGCGGGCGCTGGAAGGGCCGTCGCGGCTCCCGGTCCTGCTCCACGTCCTTCGCACCTGCGACCGGGCGGTCGAGCGGCAGATCCTGGACTGGATCTCGCGCCACGATCGCACCGAGGTCCGGCATGTGCTGGAACTGCTGCTGGATTCGGACTCGGTCCATCCCCAGTCGGCGATTCACTACCTGGGCCTGGTCAAGGAGATCGCATTCAATGAATTGATCCTCGACTGGCTGCCCAGAGTCCACGAGACGATGCAACCATCGCTGTTGCAGGTGCTGGCCCGCACGGCCGATCAGAAGTCGTTCCTGGCGCTGGGCGCGCTCGAATCCCGCCTCGGCCCGGACGCCCGCGCCGAGACCCGTCGCATGGCCGACTCGGTGAGGGCCCGCCGGGCGAGGCGTCACACGGCGGTGCCGGTCGCCATCGTCAACCGTCCACCGCCGGTCCGGTTCTTCCCTGTCTCCGCCAATCCTGGGCCCCTCAGTTGGGTCTCTCCGTCGACGATCGACCTGGTCGGGTGGCTGGCCACGATGCTCATCGCGGCCCCGCTGGCCTGGGCGGGCCGCGGACCGGGCAACCCGTTCGAGTTCATCGGAGCGCTCGGCTTCGCTCTGTTCAGCGCCCGCGTGCTGCTCGGTTGGCCGTCGCTGCCGATTCCGGGCCTGCGCTGAGCCGGTCGAGAGACGAGGCTCCGACCGCCCATGGGCTCGTCAACGTCGGCTGAAAGTGGGTACAGGCCGGGCGCCAACTTTTTGTCGCAACCAGTAGTCAAAGGCCGCCTGCGTACTGTAGAATTCCGGCACCCTGAACGAGCACGCTCTACGTGTGAACCTGCGACCTTGGAGGCGGCGAATGAGATCCATCCTGTGTGGTCTCCTGGCAATCTGTGTCCTTAGTACCGGAGTGTGGGCGAAAGAGATCGTCCTCGACAAGAGCAAGGACGCCCAGCCCACGGGTGTCTTCCTGACCAACGATGCGGTCAAGAGCAAGGTGGGCCCCGCCCTCCAGTTCAAGGCCCACGTCTCCAAGCTGTCCTTCTCTGAAGTGAAGACCGAGGCCGGCACGTTCACGATGCTGAACTTCGCCGGTGCTCAGCTCAACGGCCAGCTCGGCGCTCCGGCCATCCCGGTGTTTCACCGCCTCGTCGAGGTGCCGCTGGGCGCCAAGATTGAGGTCACCGCGACCGGCAGCGATCGGAAGACCTACACGCTGAAGGAACTGGGCATCACCAGCCCGCTCTTCCCGCGCCAGCCCTCGCAGCCCAAGAGCGGTGCTCAGCTGCCCTTCGCCTACGAGAAGCGCGCCTACCTCGCCAAGGGTTTCGTGGCCGAGGATCAGGTCTCCTTCGAAGAGGTCGGCCTGATGAGAGACCATCGCCTGGTCCTGCTGAAGGTCGCCCCCGTGGCCTACGACGCCGCTGACGGCAAGCTCGAGATCCGCAATGACATCGAGGTCAAGATGACCTTGAAGAACGCCGATCTGGCCGCCACCGCCAAGTTGAAGAAGACCTACGGCTCGCCGTTCTTCAGCTTCCCCAAGGACAGCATCGTGATCCCCGCCTCGATCTCCGCCCTCGAGGAAGAGCGCGCCTGCCGCCCGGCGGTCTACGTCATCGTCGCCGACCGGATGTTCGAGAACGACCTGAAGCCGTTCATCGCCTGGAAGACCGCGAAGGGTTTCCACGTCATCGCCGGTTACACCGACCAGATCGGCAAGACCTCCGAGCAGATCAAGGCCTACATCGCCAACCTCTACAACAACCCCGGTGAGCTCGGCGCTCCGGCCTACGTCCTGTTCGTCGGCGACAACGAGCAGATCCCGGCCTTCAAGGGCAAGTCGGGCAGCCACATCACCGACCTCTACTTCGTCACGATGACCGCCGGAGACAACGTTCCGGACATCCTGACGGGCCGCTTCTCCGCGCAGAAGAGCGACGACCTGGTTCCCCAGATCGAGAAGACGATGGAGTACGAGAAGTACGCCTTCGCCGATCCGTCGTTCCTCAAGACCGCCGTGATGGTGGCCGGCTGGGATTCCAGTCACTCCGTCGAGTGGGGCTATCCTCAGATCAACTACGGCATCAAGTACTTCTTCAACGCCGAGCACGGTATGCCCAACAGCAAGGCGTTCAACGTCACCGGCGGCGGCCAGTCCCAGGCCGAGATCATCAAGACCGTCAACGACGGCGCTGCCTTCACCAACTACACCGCTCACGGCAGCCAGACCAGCTGGGCCGACCCGAGCTTCACCATCCCGCAGATCAACTCGCTGACCAACAAGGGCAAGTACACGCTGGCGGTCGGCAACTGCTGCCTCACCAACAGCTTCCAGGTCGGCAACTGCTTCGGCGAGGCCTGGCTGCGCGCCAAGGACAAGGGCGCCATCGGCTACATCGGCGGCTCCAACTCGACCTACTGGGACGAGGACCTGTGGTGGGGCAACGGCTTCTACCCGGTTCTGCACCCGAACCCCCAGGGCCTGCCGCCCAAGCCCGAGGAGACCAAGCAGGGCGCCTACGAGGGCGTGTTCAACGACGGGTACTGCAGCAACGGCGCCTTGAACCTGGCAGGTCTTCTGGCCGTCGAGGCCAGCGCCAGCAGCCGCAAGCTGTACTACTGGGAGATCTACCACCTGATGGGCGACCCCTCGCTGATGGTCTACTGGGGCATCCCGAAGGACAATCCCGCCGAACTCCCCGCCACGCTCGCCCTGGCCTCCACGACCCTCGAGGTCAAGACGGCCCCCAAGGCCTGTGTCGGCGTGACCATGAACGGCGAACTCCTCGGCGCCTCCTGTGCCGATGCCGCTGGCCTGTGCGTTGTCCAGCTGGCCAAGATCCCGGCCGCCGGCGCTCTGCAGGTCGTCGTGACCGGGCAGAACCTGAAGCCCTTCATCGGAAGCGTCAAGGTCGAGTAGTCCCGGTCTGAACCTGGTGATTCCAGCCAGGGCCCGGTTCGCGCCGGGCCCTGGCTTTTTGTTGTCTCTCGGGCGCTCCGCTCCCGAACCCTCGCCAGGGGT
>JACQZL010000371.1 GCA_016213865.1 Candidatus Rifleibacteriota bacterium | reverse complement strand
GTGGGTAGTTTTCCGAGTGAGGCCGGAACAAGTAGGCAGTAGCCGGTGATGCCGCATCGCCGGCAGGCTGCGGAGTGTTGGCAAGCGGATCATCATCCAGCGGCAGTCTCGCGCTCGTGTGGTCCCATCTGCGAGCTCGTTCGGCGTCCCCTGCGAACCAACCAGCAGCCCATCTGGAGCCCTGCTACAAGCCCTCGCTACTGGCTACCGGCTACCGGCTACTGGCCACCGGTTCCGGCTCTGGATGAGCCATCAGACTACCCATGCGCAGAGTATGCACCCCTTCATGGCTTCGAGTGACGGGCTGGTGTAGGATGGGGCTCACCACGGAGACCCGGGTCGCCCGCCGATGGAGGGAGCCGTACGTGAACGAATTGACGGACATTGACGAAATCGAACGAATAGTCCGGCGCGAACCCCGGCCCCGGCTCGACCTGCCGGCCGTTCTGATCCTCCTCATCAACATCCTGCTGCTCTCGATCTTCGTCACGACGATGACGAACCTGATCGCGCGCAGTATCCAGGCGCTGCTGGTCGTCCTGATCTGGTCGTTCTTCCTGGTGCTGGGCTGGAACTACCCGCAGATCCGAACCTACGGCTGGAACTGGATCCTCATCGGGCTCAACCTGATCTCCTTCGGGCTGATCATCAGCATCTTCGACCACGTCTTCGTCCTCAATGCGGTCGAACCTCTGCGCGACAACGAGCGCTTCCGGCTCTTCCTCGAACAGGTGGTCGGTTCGTCCCTCGGCTTCGCCCTGCTGGCGTACGGCTTCTTCAAATGGGTGCCGTCGTTCATGGAATCCAAGCTGGTCATGGCCAACTACGCGCAGAAGCTCCTCGAAACGGTCAAGACCCAGAAGGAAGAGCTCATCCGCGCCGAGGAGAAGGCCAAACAGGCCGAGCAGATCGCACGCCTCCAGGACTTCAACGAGAAGATCCTCTCGACGATCCCCCTGGCGCTGCTCGTGCTGGATCGTCAATGCCATGGCCTGACGGCCAACTCCCACTTCGCGCGCCTCTTCAGCCACGACGCCGCGACCGTCCGGGGTCGAAGCCTGGCCGAGTTGGTCCCTTCCGAGGCCCTTCAGAGAGCCGTCGACACCGCGTCCTCCCAACATAAGCTGGTCGAGGCCGAGGTCAAGCTGCGCTCCGGAGAGAACGACCTCTGGTTCGACATGGCGGTCTCGGGCGAATCGACCGAGCTGATCCTCTGCGTCTTCGACGACATCACCCAGAAGAAGCACACCACCGAGATGGAGAAGCAGCTCCAGGTCCAGCTCCTCCAATCCGAGAAGCTCTCCGCGCTGGGCGAGCTGGTCAGCGGCGTGGCCCACGAGCTCAACAACCCGCTCGCGATCATCTCGGGGTATTCCGAGCTCCTGATGGAAGAGACCGACCTGGCGGACCAGACCAAGGACCTGATGAAGGAGATCGCGAAGAGCTCCTTCCGATGCAAGAAGATCGTCGAGAACCTGCTCACCTTTGCCCGCCAGCACAAGCCCGAGCGCGAGCTGATCGACCTCAATCAGATCGTCCGCGACGCCCTGGCCCTGCGGGCCCACCAGTTGCGGGTCGACAACATCGCCGTCGTGGACGAGTTGACGTCCGTCTCCGCCACCATCGCCGATCCGTATCAACTCCAGCAGGTCTTCTTCAACATCATCAACAACGCCTATCAAGCGATGAAGTCCCTCCGCAAGGAGGGGAACAAGCTGACCGTCCGCAGCCGCGAGCGGGACGGCATGGTCCGCATCGAGATCGGCGACAACGGTCCCGGCATCCCCGATGCCCTGATGAAGCGGATCTTCGACCCGTTCTTCACGACCAAGAAGCTGGGCGAGGGAACGGGGCTGGGCCTCTCGATCAGCTACGGGATCGTCAAGGAGCACCAGGGCAAGATCACGGTCGAGAGCGCAGCGGGTCAGGGCGCCACCTTCGTCGTCGAGATCCCCATCAACCAGCAGAAGCCGCTGGCCGAGAGCGTCCGCCTGGAGCCGGAAGTCGCCACCTCCATCTTCTTGGGCAAGCGCATCCTGGTCGTCGACGACGAGGAGAACATTGCCGCTGTGTGTCGGATGGGCCTGGAGCGGCTCGGGTGCCTCGTGGAGGTCACAGCCGACGGCGCCGATGCGATCTCCCGGCTGCGTCAGGGCCGCTTCGATCTCGTCGTCAGCGACATCCGGATGCCCGGGCTGGACGGCCCGGCCATCTACTCCGCTGTCCGGCAGACCGACCCGGCACTGGCCGACCGCATCATCTTCATGACCGGCGACACCCTCTCACCGCAGACGAAGGCCTTTCTCGAGACCTCGGGCAACTTGTACATCAACAAGCCCTTCGTCCTCGACGAGCTCAAGACGGCCATCGCCAAGACCCTGGAGACCGCCGCGGCCTAGCGTGAGTTTCCGGGTTACGGGGGGCCGGCGCCGCATCTCACGCGGACGTCACTCTCGCGACGCGCAGCTCTCGAAGACGAGCTTGTAGCCGCCGGGGGTCATCTCGCGCTGGGCCCGGTATCCGAGCGTCCGGGCAACGGCGACCTCGTAGTCGGCGAGCAGCCCATCGAAGGCGAACCTCCCCGCGGCCGTGCGTTGCTTGCGATCCGGTCCGAGCTGGACCACGCGGCGGCGTTCGAGCACCAGGCGGCGCGGATTCTCCTCCAGGCGGACACGGTCGCCGCCCGGGCTGGGCATCCCCTGGGCCAGCTTCGAGACCAGATCCAGCTCGTTGGCGATCCCTCGCCCGGCCAGGTAGCGCGCATGCTTGAGCGCCACGCTGTCCCTCAGCGAGCTCAGGGACTTGGAGGCCTCCGAGCGTCCCGGGGCCGACCGGGTCGCCTCCAGGATCTTCGCGATGAAGGCCGCCCCCGGAGCGAAGGTCCAGTGGCCACGCAGGCGGCCCAGGTCGAGCTCGCCGAAGTCGACCCAGCATCGGAGGGCCTCCAGGCGCGCAGCCCAGAAGCCGTCGGCCCGAACGGGGTCGCAGTCCGGCTGCTGGGCCAACGACGGCACCCACATCCTCTCCAGGACGCTCAGGTCGATCTCGGGCGCGAAACCCGACTGTTCCAGGGCAAGTCGCGTGCCTGCCTCGCACGGCGCCAGGAGGAACCCCAGGCGAGTTCCGGGCCAGCACGATTGGCGATGCAACTGCAACGCCAGATAGGACTCCTCGATTCGGTGGGTGACCGTCCCGGTGAGCTTCCCGAACTCGCAGCCGGCCGCCGTGGACCACTGCCACACCACGTGCCCGCCGGAGCTCTCGTCGAAGCTCGCCTCTTGCGCGAGCCAAAGGGCCTGGTGCTCGGCGTTCGTGAGCGCCTGCCAGACATGATGCTCGTCCGACCGGAAGGTCACTTGCCTCCGAACGCAGCAGCCGCCATCCTCGTCGTGAATCATGGAGTACCTCCTGTGCCTGGCCGGTCCCCATCTGGACCCCCGGCCCCTGAGATGCGATCCGGCGTACGTCCGTGCAACCAGCTCCGGATGACGCTGAAAAGAGCCTCGTACTAGCGCGGCCTTCTGGAATATGCTGCGCTCCGTCCGGGACTGCAACACTTGCGTGGAGTATTTTTGTGAGGCATATTGAATTGTGACTGGAGTTGCCAAATGCTCGCCGGCCGGGGGGCCGATAGACCGGGACTTGACATGCGGCCCCAGATCCACGAGATTAGTTGTGGCCCTCGTCTTCGACGAGGCGTAGCGGAGTCGATGCCCAAATGGGTCTTCCACTGCACAAGTTGATTGGCGCCCGGGTGGCTGCCGCCCGGAAGCAGCTCGGCCTCACGGCCGAGCAGTTCGCTCGCAAGCTAGCGGACGTCGGTTACGACGTCACCACCAGCACGGTTCGCAACGTCGAACGAGGCAAGTACCTGTCCGTGGACGTCGGGTTCGTCCTTGCCACTTCGAAGATCACGGGCCTCGGGGTGCTGGAGTTGATGGGGATGGCGCCCGCCAAGTCGGGCGGCCCCCGGCGCGAAGCGTCTCAGGCTCCGCCCCAGGAAGGCGTGGAGCCCCTGGTGACCAGGTTCCGAGCCCTGGCCCCGCGAATGAGCACGGCCGAGCTCGACTCGCACCTGCGCTACCTCGAGACGGTCGCCGACGAGGCAGCCGGCGGGCAGCCCCGACCGGTCGCGTTGCAGCCGGAATCCTGGGCCAGGTTCGACCTCACCCAGGCACTGCGAGCTCATCCCACCATCGGGGCCCAGCAGAAGATCGTCCTCTACAGCGACGGCCACTCCGTCATCATGCGGCTGGCCGATGCCGAACCTCCGGCGGCGGCCGAAGCCAAACCCCGAGCCCGGTCGGGCCGGGGCCGCTAGGCGGCGGCGGTCCGAAGGGGCCGCAACTGCACGACGCGAGAGGGCCCCGTCTCCCGAGACGCGGGCCGGGCCAACTCGCCGCCCAGCGGGTCGACGATGCCCCGGATGAGGTGCGAGAACCGCTGGGCCAACGACGTCAACTCGTCGACCTGCTCCTGGGTGAACTGCTGCTCTCGCCTGCTCCCCATGAAGATCACCCCCAGGCGCTCGTGCCGGGCCAGGATTGGAGCGGTCAGGGACGAGGCGACGAGAGCGATCCGGTCGTCCGTTCGCCAGGCAGTGGGGGCCATGGCCTTCTCGAGCCGCAGGGAACCTCGGCGGATTGGCCGGCCACCGTACGCCTCGAAGGCACAGGCCAGATACGAAGCCACCTCACCGGCAAAGCGCGAGGTCAGCTTCAAGTTCGAGTAAAGGAGTATCTGGGCCCCGTCCGGAGTCGCCACCAGCGCCCCCTGTACGTCGGTGGCCACCGAGGTCCCGAGGGCCCGCAAGCCCGAGCGCAACGCGAGGACGGCAGGGCCGTCCGAATGCGACGGCCTCCGGCCGTCGTCATCGCCGGTCCTGGCTGGCTGCACTCTCCGTGTCTCGGCGTCGTCGTTCGGTTCGACGGGTGATGCGGCCAGGGTCTCTTCTTCTCGTGCAAGCGCGCTCGGAGCCTCGTGCGGCTCGGGCACGATCAACCTCAGGTTCCGCTCGGTTCCGCTCGTGGCCCGTGCCAGCCGCCGGACCTCCAGCGAGTCAGGCTGCTCCTGGGTCTGTTCACATGATCGCTGTCTTCGAACTGTCGGCACCACTCTCGCTGTCATCCATTGCCTCTTTGTAGACCTGCGGCGCACGCCCGTCTCCTCCATCGGAGGAGTGCTGGACCGGGCCACCAGATCCTGGCACCAGCAGTACACGCCGCGAACACCTCGGCCGAAAATACCTTCATCCGGGCGAGACCGCACGCACGCAAGAGGGGCCCCCCACGAGCTTTCCGCGGGGTGAAGGGGCCCTCGGTTCCGCGCCCTACTCGGCCTGCAGCAGCAACCCCGCCGGCAGGCGCGGCATCCAGCCGACGGTAGCGGGCGGGAGGGCCTCTCCGGCCGCGGCCAGCCCGCAGGCGACGACAGCCCGCACCGGATTCAGCAAGAAAGCGATCTGCGTGGGCCCGCCGGCCTGCACCCGTGCGACCGCGTCGTCGACCCCGGCACAGTAGACCACGTGCCCCGGGTCCGTGAGCGCGGCCTCGTCCAGCCCGAGCAACGGCCCCAGGACGGCGCCGCCCAGCACGGACGCATTGAGCTTGCGCCAGGGATCGGAGCGGGGAGCCTCGGGCAGCGGCATCGAGTCCTTGGGGGCCATCAGGAGACAACGCCGGGGTCGCGCGATGAACATGGCGATGCGGACCTCGTCGACCGCCGCCTTGTCCAGCAGGCCCTGGATTGCCTCGGGCCCGTAGAGCGGATAGACCTCCCAGTCCGCCGCCAGGGCCTCGAAGAACCGATTGAAGTCGAAGCTGTCGGCGACCCGGACCAGCCGGTGGACGGGGTGCGTCGCCAGGCCGGGCTCGTCGGAGGCCACCACCGCGAGGAGTCGCGGGCCGTCCTCGCCGGTCGCAGGCCGCGGCCAGGCGTCCGCGAGGAGAAAGGGCCCGGCCGCGAGCAGGCAACCGAGGTCTCTGGCCCAGGCCGGATCGGCGCACTCCCACAGCCGGCAGACGTGACCTGCGTCGTCCTCGAGCTCCAGCAGTGGCGCTCCGGCCGTCACCAGGTCGAGGAGCGGCGCCAGCGAGTCGGCCGGCGTGCGGTGCAGAGCCAGGAGCGGTGCCGCGGCCGGCCCCCCGAGAGGCTGCTCGGCAGGCGGCGGGCCTTGCTGAATGGGTAACCAGGCGTCGGGCCCGGTCCCTGGTGCGCTCAGGCCCAGAAGACCGCGGCAGCACCGGACCTTGCCGCCGACCGCGTACTGCTGCGAGAAGACGAAGAGCGCCTCTTGCGGACGTCGGATCAGGATGCCGGACTCGAGCCAGTCTCGAAGACGTTGGGCCGCGCAGGGCTGGCCGCCGGGTTCATCGGCGAGCC
>JACQZL010000342.1 GCA_016213865.1 Candidatus Rifleibacteriota bacterium | reverse complement strand
GATTGCGGGGTCCAGGGGCGAGCATCGCCCTTGGTGAGATCTGGAGCGAAGCTCCAGTTGGGAAATGAAGTCCCGCTCATTCACTAGGTATTGCATCCAAAGCTATACTGCCGGGAAGGTAGCTGTCAGAAATGGCCGAAAGACCTGGGTCGTTATCACCATCCATGAAGCCCGTTGATGATGTCCTTGGCTACATCGGCCGTGAGGGCGACTGCGCCTCGTGCCGCCAGGGACACCTCCACCCTGTGATCACGAGCTACGTTGTGTCCGTGAGCGGAGTCCGAATCCGGGTCGGGAACTTGATCGCGATGCGATGCCAGCTCTGTGGCCGGCGTGAGCACTTCAGCCGGGAAGTCGAGCGGGCGAGGGAGATTGCGCGCCTTCGTCTGGAAGCCAGGCTGGCCGCGTAGCGCGGAACGGCCCGGCAGGTTTTTCCCCGACAGGGCGCCCGACGCGCTACCATCTGGGGGGCGCAACGGCCCACTCCGGGTTCCCGGGCAGAGCCCATCGCCCGGACGCCTCGCAAGGACCGACTGTATGAAGATCCTCCACATCTGTGACGCACCCGACCAGCTCATGGACCTGAACGACCTGGCCAAGGAGAAGATCGACCTCGTCCTCTCCTCGGGCGATCTGCCGCGCCCCATTTATGCCCGCGTCCGCTCGGCGTTGGGGGATGTGCCCGTCTACGGGGTCCACGGTGCCCACGACGCGCCCAGCGACCTCCAGCCGACCGAGGATCTGCACCTGCGCGTCGTCGAAGTGGGCGGGCTCAAGTTCGGAGGGTTCCAGGGCTCCTGGCGCTACAAGCCCGGCGGCCGCTACCTCTACTCCGACAACGAGGTCGCGGTGGCGCTCGAGAGGTACTCGGGCGTCGACGTCTTCGTGACCCACAACCCGCCTGCCCTGATCGGCCACGAAATCCTGGATGACGTCCACAACGGCTTCACGTCATTCGTCGAGTATTGCGCGCGCTTCAACGTCCGCTACCTCTTTCACGGGCATTCGGCCGTGGTCTGCGAATCGCGCATGGGCCAGACCCGCGTCTTCGGCAGTCACGGAAAGCGCGTCGTGACGATCGAAGAGTGAGTCGGCAGCAACTGCGTCCCCGGGGGCACTCACCCCTCGACCAGCTCGAACTCCAGGATCTCCGGCGGGCACAGGAACCGGATCGGCAGGACCGACGTGCCCACGCCACGGCTGACGTGCAGCACCGAGGGGCCGCGGCGGTACTCGCCGTCGACGAAGGCCAGGCCGCTCCGCTGTGTGTCGGCGTAGAGGGCCCCCAGAAAGGGGAACCGCACCTGCCCACCGTGCGTGTGGCCTGCAAGAGTCAGCTCGACGCCTCGATCGGCGGCCTGGTAGAAGACCTCGGGCGAGTGCGCCAGCAGGATGCGGAAGGCCCCCGCCGGCACGTCCCGCAAGGCTCGGCCGAGGTCGTCCTTGTTCATGCTCGGGTCGTTGACGCCCGCGAGCCAGCAGTCGGGGCCAAGCTGGACCGCCCGGTTCACCAGCGGCCGCAGGGAGAGCGACTCGAGCTGAGCCTGGAACCCGTGGACGTCGGCCTCTTCGATCTCGTTGTTGCCGGGGACGAACCAGATGCCGAGCGGGGCGGTGAGCCCCTGCAGAAGCTCGAGCACGATCGGGATGCCCGCTGTGGCGCTGATCAGGTCTCCGGTCAGCACCAGGAGGTCGGGACGCGACTCCTGCACTTGCTGGCGAAGGAAGACCTCGCGGTAGGTCCAGCCGGTCACGTGGAGATCCGAGAGCTGGAGGATGCGTTTGCCCCGCAGCGTTTCAGGGACTCGGGGAAGGGCCAGCCGGATGCGGCGCCTTTGCATGTCGAACGGCCCCATCAGCAGAGCGTCGGCGAGCAAACAGCCCGCCGCGACCGCGCCCAGCGTGCCCAGCATCAGTTGACAGACCCCAGTCGCGAGTAGTCGACGATGACGCGGGCCAGGTTCATCTCGCGCGGCGGCACGTCGCCGAGCTTCCAGCGCACGAAGACCTTCAGCAGGGCCAGGCCGGGGCGGCCGGGGATCTCCTCGAAGACCACGTCCCGCTCGAACTTGCACGAATCGAAGAGCTGGCGCAGATCGGCGGGCATGGCCTCGGGGCGGATGAGAGGGTCGGCGACCAGGCTTTCGCGGGCCTTCTCCTCACCCTGGCCGAACTGCTCCTTGAGGAGAGCATACGGCACCGCCCGATACCGCTCGAGAAGCTGGTTGGCCATGGTCAGGGCGAGGGCGCGATGGATGGTGAGGGACGTCCGGTGCGGGGCCGATCCGAAGTACTCGAACAGCGGGATCAAGGCGACCGCCAGGATGACCACGGTCATCATGATCTCCAGCAGCGAGAACCCACCATACCGCTCGCGGGAGCGCGCGTCTGGCGTCGAGCCGAGTCTCATCGTTGCCTTGGCAGGCCGAAGGAGTCGAGCATGTTCTGGGAATCGACGGCTGCCTGCCGCATCGCCGTGTCCTGCAGGGCGCTGAAATCCGTGCCGGCGTCGGAATCGAAGTTGTACTCCCTCTGGCCGGACCGGCTTCCGGAGTTGGTGAGCTGCATCGGGCCGCCGTTGTGGCCCTCGTACTCGGCGAACCAGGCCGTCATTGTCACCCGGATCTGCCCCTGGCCGTGCTGGCCGTCGGTCGGCTCCCCGGTCCCGTCGCGAAGCCGGTTGGTCACCTGGTCGGGGTTCGTGGGGACCAGCACGCGGTCGCCGTTGGGCGTCTGGAACTCGATCGGGCGGTCCGGCTGCCGCGGGAGCATGGTCAGGGGCTGGCTGCCCAGCGGCGCCGGCGGCGTGTTGCCGTTGTAGGTCACGACGTCCTTGCTGCCGGGTCGCGAGTCGGCCTGAGCGATGACGTCGCGGACTTGCTGCTCGAGGTCCCTGGGAGCGAGCTCGCCTCGCTCATAGCGGTCGGCCAGGTCCCTGAGGTG
>JACQZL010000341.1 GCA_016213865.1 Candidatus Rifleibacteriota bacterium | reverse complement strand
CGGCAAAGTCCTCGAAATGGACTTCTGCAACCCTATTTCGTCACCCCCGCGAAGCATGTCCCCGCCAAAGCGGGGAGCGGGGGTCCAGGATCGATGCGACCCCTGGATTCCCGCTTTCGCGGGAATGACGACTTTGTCCGCGACCCTGGCGGCGACCCGCCATGGGTTTCGCCCCTCAGGCATCCATGGAATTCACGGGACCTGCGCTTCACCTCCGGTAGCGCGGGGGCTTGTCCCAATGGCATTAAATGGCGCACCAGGAGACGCATGACAGAAGCCGGTAAGGTAGAAGCGGCATCTTGCCGCTTTCTCGGAGCCGGACGTGAGCCCGGCTGCCCCTAAAGCGGCTGGAAGCCGCTTCTACCTTCTGGCGTGGCCATCGTTGCGACCGCACCGGCAAACCCATGGCAGGAGATGGAAACCATCACGATTCAATGCCATTGGGCTTGTCCCCCGCTTCTGGAGCTGACCCAAGCATGAACTCCATCCTCAACGGGCTTCGCCTCTACTGCCGCTACGTCAGCATCTCCATCCGCTCGCAGATGGAGTACAAGGCCAGCTTCCTGATGTTCGCCGTGGGCCAGTTCTTCCTGACCCTCATCGACTTCGTGGGCGTCTGGGCGCTCTTCGACCGATTCGGCAGCTTGCAGGGTTGGCGCCTGGCCGAGGTGGCCCTGTTCTACGGAGTGGTGAACGTCGCCTTCGCGTTGGCCGAGGCGTTTGCACGGGGGTTCGACACCTTCGAGGTCCTGGTGCGCGACGGCACCTTCGATCGCATGCTGCTGCGGCCGCGGAGCACCGTCCTGCAGGTGACAGCCCAGGAACTGCAGCTCTTCAGGGTGGGCCGGCTGCTGCAGGGGCTGATGGTCCTGGTCGGAGGCCTGAGCGCCCTGCAGGTCGATCTCGGGTTCGCGCAGGTCGCGCTCCTGGCAGCGTCGATCTTCGGAGGAGCCTGCATCTTCTCGGGGCTCTTCGTCCTGCAGGCGACCCTGGCCATCTGGACGACGAGCAGCCTCGAGGTGGTCAACACGGTCACCTACGGAGGCGTCGAGACGGCCCAGTACCCGCTGTCGATCTACCGGCCGTGGTTCCGCAGCTTCTTCACCTTCGTCATCCCGCTGGCGTGCATCAACTACTTGCCGCTGCACGCGGTGCTGGACCGGGCCGATCCGCTCGGTTCGCCCACCTGGCTCCAGTGGGCGGCGCCGTTCCTGGGGGTCCTTTTTCTGGCGGCGGCCCTGCAGTTCTGGCGGTTCGGCGTACGGCACTACCGCTCGACCGGGAGCTGAGCAGGGCCTGGGGTTGCTCCCCTCGACCGCCGGGTGCATGTCTCATGGGTGGTCCCACGCCTGTTTGGGAAGGCCCGGCTTGACTCCTCGACACAGAGACACGGAGCCACAGAGCCACAGAGAAAGAGAGACCGTGAGTGGCGACGTCCATCGGATGACAAGACGTGGGAGACTCGAGGGGTCGCGGCGCCTGCGAGCGAGGCAGAGGAAGATCCCTCTGTGCCTCTGTGTCTCTGCGTCTCTGGGTTTCTCCTGCAAGGGGGGGCCACCCACGGGACACGCACCCCTCGACCGCCTTCGCGGTTGACCTGACCGTCGGGACGAGCTACGCTCGCAGCCGATGACTGCTCGATTCCCGGTTTGCCGGCCACGCCGGCTCAGGTCGTCCGATACGATTCGCCGGATGGTGCGCGAGACCCGTCCGACGGTCGACCAACTCATCCTCCCTGCTTTCGTGGTGCCCGGTTCGGGCGTGCGCGAGGAGATTCCCTCGATGCCGGGCTTCCACCGCCACTCGGTCGATAGGCTGGTCGAGGAGGCGAAGGTGGCAACCGGGCTGGGGATTCCGGCCATGCTGCTCTTCGGCATTCCGGAGACGAAGGACCCGCTGGGCAGCGGCGCGTGGGCCCCGGACGGGATAGTCCAGCGGGCGCTGGAACAGCTTCGCCAGGCGGTCCCCGGCATGCTGGCGGTCACCGACGTCTGCCTTTGCGAGTACACCTCGCACGGGCACTGCGGCGAACTAGTGGACGGCGAGGTCGCGAACGACAAGACGCTCGAGCTCCTGGCGCGCGCGGCCGTGAGTCACGCGCGGGCGGGCGCAGGGATGGTCGCCCCGTCGGACATGATGGACGGCCGGGTCGGAGCGATCCGCTCGGCGCTGGACGAGGCGGGGTTCCAGGCCATTCCGATCATGTCGTATGCCGCCAAGTACGCCAGTGGGTTCTACGGGCCGTTCCGCGACGCCGCCGAGAGCACCCCGGCCTTCGGCGACCGGCGGGCGTACCAGATGGACCCTCCCAACGCGCGGGAGGCCCTTCGCGAAGTCGCGCTCGACGTCGACGAGGGGGCCGACATCCTGATGGTCAAGCCGGCGGTGCCCTACCTGGACATCATTCACCAGGTCCGTTCGGCGTTCGACTTGCCCGTGGCGGCCTACCACGTCAGCGGCGAGTACTCGATGCTGAAGGCGGCTGCCGCGCGCGGCTGGCTCGACGAGAAGCGCTGCGTGCTCGAGACCATCACTGCCATCCGCCGGGCCGGGGCCGACCTGGTCATCACGTACCACGCCAAAGACCTGGCGCGCTGGCTCTGAAGGAGCACCCGCGTTGAGAGCGAAGACCCCGGGACGGCCCGTCCGCAAGAAACCCTCCCTCTTTCAGCAGCAAGCGCTGGTCGCCGGCCCCCGGTACGTCCTCTGGGAGGTCACGCGCAACTGCCCGATCGGTTGCCGGGCGTGCCGGCATTCGTCCTTGCCGCCGGGGACTCCAGGCAGCCTCGACACGGCCAGCGCGGTCCGTCTCCTCGAGAACGTGTCCGGGTCCTTCAAGACGCGCATCCACTTCACGGGGCCCGAGCCCCTGGAGCGGCCTGACCTCTTCGACCTGGCCGAGTACGCCGGCAAGCGCGGGCTGGAGGTCGTGCTCTGTACCAACGGCCTCGCCTACGACGCGAAAGTGGCCCGAAAGCTCGTCGAGGTCCGCATCAAGGAAGTGGAGCTCTCGCTCGACGGGGCCTCCAGCCGATGGCACGACACCTTCCGCGAGGTCGAGGGGGCTTTCGTCAGGACCATCAAGGGAATAGACCTGGTGCGGCTGTCAGGGCTTCGATTCAAGCTGACGGCCACCCTGACGGGCAAGAACCTGGAAGAGCTGCCCAAGCTCCTGGGCCTGTCGCGCAAGCTGGGCTCCCAGAGCATGGTCCTCTTCTTCAACGTGCCGGCGGGCCGCGGCCGCGCCATCGCCGGCGATCCGGTCGACGACCCCAACTATCTCAAGTGGCTCAACTGGATCTTCGAGCAGCAGTTCCTGCATCACTTCCCGGTGGAGGTCGTCTGCTCGCCCCAGTATGAACGTATCTGCCGTGAACGTGCCGCCGAGGTGCCGGCTGAGCTCGATCCGACCAAGCCGGGTCAGGAGCACCTCGCGGGGCGGTTCGGCTGCCTGGCGGCCAAGCAGTTCTGCTTCATCGCCAACGACGGCACCGTCTATCCGTGCCCGTACCTGCTGGAGCCGGCGGGCAACATCCTCGAGGAGAGCTTCGCCGCGATCTGGCAGTCCTCGCCGGTCTTCGAGGCCCTGCGCGATACGCGCCGCCTGGGGGGCAAGTGCGGCATCTGCAAGTACGCCGACCTCTGCGGGGGCTGCCGGGCGCTCG
>JACQZL010000340.1 GCA_016213865.1 Candidatus Rifleibacteriota bacterium | reverse complement strand
GGCCCCCATCAGGCCGGTGACCGTCATGAAGAAGAAGATCGGCTTGAGGAGGGGCAGGGTGACGTGCCGCAGCTTCTGCCAGGTGGTGCACCCATCGATGTCGGCGGCCTCGTAGAGCGACTCGGGGATGTTCTGCAGCGCCGTCAGGAACAGCACCATCCCGAATCCGCAGCCCTTCAACACCATCGCCACCGCGATCGCCGGCAGCAGCGAATAGGGGTTGCCTAACAACCCCTCCCTGGGTAAGAACTGGAGCCCGGCCCAGTTGGACACCCGGTCCAGGAGCCCGTACGTCGGCGAGTAGATGAGGACCCAGATGATACCGACGACCAGCATGTCCAGGACGTTGGGCAGGAAGTACGCCGACCGGAAGAGCGACACGGCCGGCAGGCGATTGTGCATCAGGAGGGCCAAGATCAGCGAGAAGATGATCCCGGTCGGAATGCAGAGGACGGCGTAGGTCCCCGTCGCCAGCAGCGAGTGCCAGAACTCCTTGTCCTGCGTCAGGAGCTTCACGAAGTTCTCCGCCCCGCAGTACTTCATGTCGCCGAAGACGTCGTACCAGTTGGTGGTCAGCGTCGTCTTGTGGACCGACAGCGACAGCGAGTAGAAGACCGGGTAGCCCAGGAACATCAGGAACACGATCAGGAACGGGGCCAGAAAGGCGTACGCCACCAGCGATTCGCGCAGTTCCTTTGACATGTGTGGCTACTTGTCTTGGGCCGGCTGGACTTGGATGGTGCCTTCCGAGGTGATGGTGATGCGCATCATCGAGAGCGAGCGCGGGTCCTGGGCCGGAACCGGGTCCGGGGGCAAGCTCTCCGGCATCACCTTCACTTGCAGTTCCTTGCGGATGCCGAGGACGAATCTATCATAGGCGTCCTTGCGGCGTCGTTCAGTAAGTTCGGTCACGACAGCTTCACGAACCTGTTCGAAAGGCACGGCCTCGCGGTGGCCCTCGACCATGATCACGTGGGCTCCGTAGAGCGACTCCACTGGTTGCGAGCTCACCTGGCCGACCTGCATCGAAAAGGCCGCCTGCTCGTAGGGCGCCACCAGGAAGCCGCGCCCGAACCAGCCGATCTCGCCGCCCTTTTCGCGGGTCGCCGCGTCGTCCGACAGCTCGCGGGCCAGGGTGTGGAACTCCTCACCCTGCCGGATGCGGGCCAGGGCCTGCCGGGCCCGTCCCACCGGATCTCCTTTTCGCTTCGCAAAGAGGATGTGCGAACTGAGCGACTGCTCGCGGCCGAACTTGGCGAGGTTCTCCTGATAGTACTTGCGGGCTTCGGCGTCGTCGATCCGCACGTGGCGGTAACAGTCCTCCTCGAGCAGCGTATCGGCGACCTCCCGTTCCTGCATGTAGCGGAGCTGGCGACCGTACTTGCGTTCGATGGCCGGGTCGGCCGCGGCCATCTGTGCCAGGCACGAACGGCGAGCCAGGTTCTCGAGCAACTGGCGCCGCCCCTCGTCGCGCGTCAAGTAGTCACGCATCAGTCCTTGGGCCCTCGCGATCTCGGCCAGTACGTCCTGGCGCTGCAGCTTTTCGGTGCCGATCACGGCCACCACGGCCTGGGCGTCGGGATCGTCGAGCCGTTCGGGATGGAGCTCGATCGGAAAGCGTTTCACGCCTTCGGCCAGCAGTGACTCCATCGTGTGCTGGTCCCGCTCGGACTGGAGCTGGCGCCGGAGCGAGTCCTTGACCTCGTCGAAGCTGCGTGGCCGCTCCGGCCTTCGGGACGTCACGAGGTAGCACGCCCAGGACCCGTTCGACTGGAACGGCTCGGAGATGGCTCCGACCGCTTGCTTCTGCAGGAACGCATGCAGATCGGCCGGCACCGAGCCCGGATGCACGGCACCCAGGTCCTGCACGCGGGCCTTGAGCTGGGCGCCCAGTTTGTCGATGCCGCCGGCCAACTGCACGACAGTCCTGAACCCCCGAGCGTCCTGTTCGCTCTGCCCAGGGAGTCGCGTGACCGAGATCGCCTCCGGCTCGATCAGCAACGCCTTACGCTCCTCGTAGACGCGGCGGACGTCGGCCTCGGTCACCGCAGGCCGGGCCAGGCGTGCCTCCTCGAAGGCGAGCCGGGCCATCTGTTCGCGCAGGCGCGGGGCCAGCCTTGCCTGGACCGCGGAAGAGCGATCCAGCCCCTTCCTCTTCGCCGCCTCCAGCAACGTCCGGAAGCGGACCAGCTCATCCAGGTAGGAGCGCTGGCCCTTCTGGCGGAGCTGGGGGGGGCTCATCGCGAACATGGCGTCGAACTCGGCGCGCGTGAGCGTCGTCGGGCCGATGATTGCCAGGACGTCCGCCGGCGAGGTCACCGCCGGGACCCGCGCAGCGCCGGCCACGGCCAAACCGGGCGCAGCGGAGGCGGCTGGAGTAGGCGCCGCAGCCGTCACGGACGCCGAAGGGGGCGTCGCACCGGACGCCGCCGCCAGGACCAGAGCCACCGCAAGCGCCAGGGTCGTGGCCACAACCTGCACGCTGGTCTTCACCGGGGCGCGATTATACCATGGGGGTCGAGGCCGACCGGCCTCGTTCGTCCGCGTACTCTCGTTCGATGATGAAGAAGCGCAAGCGTCGTGGTGGCAGTTCCTGGTCTCCCGTGCAGGCCGCGCCAGCAGGTCTCGAACAGCGGCGGGACCCGGAAAGCCCTGGTCCATCCACCTGCACCGGTACCGCGAGCGGCAGCGAGCCGCTCCCGACCTCTACCAGCCACCCGCCCACCCAACCACCCAACCACCCAGCCACCCATCCACCCAGCCCCACCTGGCTCGTGACCCGACTGGTCCTGGTAACCCTCGCGGTCTTCGCCTTGAACGCCTGGTACTACGTCGACCGCTCGCCCGCCGGTTGGGCCAGGGATAGAGCGGACAGCCTTCGAAAGCAGGCGCTCGTGGAGATCGAACAGCGCCGCTACGCAAGCGCGCTGCCACTTTTGCACGAGGTCTTGCAGTTGACGCCGGATAGCACCGACGCGTGGCACGATCTGGCGCGTTGCCTCGTGGTCCTCGGCAACGAGGCCGGTGCGAGGAGCGCCATCCGCCGACTGGGAGAGCTGGGCGCGCACCCGGAGGAACTGGAAAGGCAGTTCCACGCCAAGTTCATGCGGACGCGCGAGCCTCCAGCCGTGCCCCCGGCTCCCCTGTCTCGGTGACGACGACGAGAGGGGCAAAGCCGGTGCGAGCGAAGTAGAAGGACCGGAGCCGCCGTTCCAGCTCACTGGCTGCCGTCTCGGATTCGACGACGGACACGAAGCAGCCCGCCCTGTCCTCGCGGCTGATGCGCGCGCCCAGCACGCCGGCCGTGATACGGGCCAGGCGGATCAACCCGCTCAACTCCGGAGCGGCGGCGTTCAGCTCGGTCTCTTGCGCGTCCTGCGAAGCCGTCAGCAGCCGACCCAGTTCCACGGGGTTGCCCTCCTCCAGGGCCTCCGCGGCGTGTCTCGTTCGCTCATTCTCGGCGAGCAGCTCGCGCGCGCGCTCGGCCAGAGGCGGCCGCTCAGGCCCGTTCGCGGTTCGGGGGGAGGTGCCGGGGGCCGTGCTGCCAGGGGAGAGCGGCGCCTCCAGGGCGGCGAGATCCTCGTCGGTCACCTTGTCCAGCCGGTCGACCCCG
>JACQZL010000339.1 GCA_016213865.1 Candidatus Rifleibacteriota bacterium | reverse complement strand
CGCCGGCGGGCGCCACACGGACGATGGCCTCGTCCTCGCGGCGGGAGGCCGCCACCACCATCGCGGCCGGTCTGGCGTCCAGCGCCCGGCCTGTCCCGGCGGCACGTCCGCCGGTTGCCTTGCTGGCCGTGGCTGCCCTGGTAGCCGTTTTGAGCTTCGGGCTCGGCTTCGCGACAGGCCAGTGGCGCGCACGATCCCAGTTGTCCGACCCCGCCGCGGCCCTCGGCCACCTGGCCGACTCGGCCTCCATCGCCCGGACCCACGAACCGCTCCCCGATTCGGCGGCCGGCCCACGGCCGGAGACCCCGGTCGCGCAAGCTCAAGGCCCAGCGGGCCTCGAGCGACTCGTGGGCGAGGTACGGCACGAACTGGACTTCGAACGGGTCGACAGGGCTTTGGCCGTCCACTATCCCGTGCTCGGCCGCAAGGGCCCGGCTGTCCAGTCGATGCGGGCCTTCTGGGAAGCCGCGGGAGGCACTTCGCTGGCCGCCCGCGTGGGCGCGCTCGTTCCCCGCGTTCGCCGTGGCCTGACCGATCCCGAGACGACGGTGAGTGAGCGAGCTCGGCTCTATTCCGTGTTCGAACCGCTGGCACGCCTCGACGCGGTCCTGGACTTCTATGGAGCCACGACTCTCCTTGGCTGGAACGAGCTGACCGCGGGCATGGCCAGCACCGAGCCCTGCGCCGACGAGCCCGAGCACTCGGGCTGGCAGCCCGTACAGACCTGGCCCGAGATGGAGCAGGTGCTCGCCTGCAGCAACATGCGGGTGGTCGAGGGAGAACGGGACTTCTGGAACATGGTGCTGGGACTGGCGTGGCTGCGCCGCGAGCCGACCCGACTGCTCGAGTTCGGCTATCGCAGCCCCTCCTGGTGGGAACGCCAACCGGTGGAGCTGCTCACCCGGGCCACCTTCGTGGCGGGCGAGGCAATCCTGCAGATCTCCTTCACGGCCCTGCCCACGTCCAGCGTTTCGAGGAGCACCGCGGCGACCGGCGCACCCGAGCTGGAAGTCCTCGTTCGCCCGTCTCACCGGCGCTTCACCGACGTGGGTGGCTCCGGCACCACGCGCGAGGAGCTTCGCGCCGACGCCACGGGATGCCTCACCCGGATCGCTCCGGGGATCCTCGGAGGCGACCGGAGCTACTGGATCCGCGTCCGGATCCTCGCGGGGCCCACTCCCACGTATCGCCACAAAATGCTCCTCCTGGGTCTATGGACGCGTCCGCCGCGGTCGGCCAGTGCTGGCGGCTCGAGCGGTGGGAAGAGCGCGCCGGCTCCCGGGCGAGGCAGCAACTGAGGCCGGTTCGTGCTTCGTGTTCTGGTCTCCATGCGGCAGCTCAGTGATGAGGCCCCCGGCTCTGCATTCGCCACTCCTGGACCGCGGGAGCGATGTTGAGAAATGGGAGCCCGCTTGTCCACGCTCCCTGAAGAGTCGTCATTCCACACAGAGCCACAGAGGAGCTGATTTGAAGAGACTCTTCTCTGTGTCTCCGTGTCTTTGTGTCTCTGTGTTGCTTTGGAGTTCCCAGGAGTTGGCGTCGCTCCCCCTGGACCATCCGGGGATTGCAGCCGCCCTTGCCGGGATGGTACGATTCGGCCCGTGCCGGACCGGTCGCTGGACCCCGGTGCCGGCTGTTTCTCTCGAGCGGCAGTAGCTCAGTTGGTAGAGCTCTAGCCTTCCAAGCTAGACGTCGCGGGTTCGAATCCCGTCTGCCGCTCCACCAGTCCCTCCATCCAGGAAATGGGGATCGAACCGTGACCCGAAGCAAACCGCAGGCCCCGGAGGCCGCCCCGCACCCCGATATCGAGAAAATCGTCATCAGCGCGCGCGAGCTGACCGCTGGATGCCGGCGGCTGGGCAAGGAGATCAACGCGGCGTATGCCGGGCGCAAGCTGATGGTCGTCGTCATCTTGAAGGGTGCCTACATGTTCGTGGCCGACCTCGTTCGTCAGCTCGAGGTCCCGGTCGAAGTCGACTTCATGGCCGTTTCCAGCTATGGCGATTCGACGCGCTCCTCCGGCACGGTCCGCATCGTGAAGGACCTCCAGAAGGACGTCATGGGCCGCGAGGTCCTGCTCGTGGAAGACATCGTCGACACCGGTCTCACGCTCAGTTACCTTCGCTCGCTGCTGCTCGCCCGGCACCCCCGGTCGCTAGCGACATGCTCGCTGCTCGATAAGCGCATCTGCCGCCAGGTCGAGGTCCCCGTGGAGTTCGTGGGCTTCGAGGTGCCGGACGAATTCCTCGTCGGCTACGGGCTCGACTACCAGCAGTACTACCGCAATCTGCCGTTCATCGGCGTGCTAAAGCCCGAGATCTACCGGGGAGAATCCGAGTGAGCCCCACGAACCCCGGCGCCGTGCGCACCGAGATCCTGGCCAACGTGGCCCCGGCCCTCACGCGCGTTGCTGTGCTCGAGGACGGCAAGCTCGTGGAGCTCTTCGTCGAACGTGTGGGACACGAGAGCCTCATCGGCAGCATCTACAAGGGCCGGGTCAGCAACATCGTGCCCGGCATGCAGGCCGCCTTCGTCGACGTCGGTATCGGTCAGGACGTCTTTCTCCCGATGGAGGACATCTTCACCGAGGACGCCGCGACCGACCAGCCGGCGGAGGGTGAACCGACCGAGGCCCCCCCGCGACGGCGAATAGCCGACCTGCTCTCCGTCGGGCAGGAGATCCTGGTCCAGATCGTGAAGGAGGCGCTGGGGGCCAAGGGCCCGAGAGGGACCACGCACCTGACGCTGCCGGGCCGGTTCCTTGTGCTGATGCCGCACACCGACCACCTGGGCATCTCGCGCAGGATCGAGGATTCCACGGAGCGCGAGCGCCTGCACGCGCTGCTGTCGACGTTGCGCCCTCCCGGGGCCGGTCTCATCGTGCGCACCGAGGGGCAAGGAAAGTCGGAGGCCGATTTCCGGGAAGACCTGGAAAACCTCCAAAGGCTATGGGACACGATCCAGCTTCGCAGCTCGCGCTCGGCGGCCCTCTCCGTGCTGTACAAGGAGACGGACGTCCTCCTGATGGCGGCCCGAGACCTCTTCGGCCAGGGCGCGGAGCAGTTCCTCATCGACTCGCGTGCCGAAGTCGAGCGTCTCCAGGAGAACTGCGACTTCCTCTCGTCCGAGTTGAAGTCCCGCATCCGCCTCTACACGGACGAGATCCCGCTCTTCACGCGCTACAACGTGGAGGCCGAGATCGACCGGGCCCTGGGCAAGAAAGTCTGGCTCCGCTCGGGGGGCACGCTGATCATCGAGCAAACCGAGGCGCTCATCACCATCGACGTCAACAGCGGCCGATTCGTGAGCGGCGAGGATCTGGAAGACACGGTCTACCACACCAACCTCGAGGCAAGCGACGCCATAGCACGCCAGGTGAGGCTGCGGAACCTCGCGGGGATCATCATCATCGACCTGATCGACATGCAGGTCGAGGAGCACAAACGCGAGGTCATGGCGCGCCTCAAGAAGGCCTTCGCCCGGGACCGCTCCAAGACCAACATCCTGGAGCTGACCGAGCTGGGCCTGGTCCAGATGACGCGCCAGCGCCACCGCGGCACGCTCGCGTCGGTCATGAAGGACGTCTGCCCCTATTGCAGCGGCGAGGGCCGGGTGTTGCGGGCCGACATCGTGGCGGCGCGCCTCTTCCGCGAGATCGTCGAGAAGATGGCCCGGGCCAAGGGCGACCTCCTGCTGGTCAGTGCCCACCCCGACGTCGCGCGCCTGCTCCTCGAAACGCGCGAGGCCGCCTTGCGAGAGCTGGAAGCGCGCCAGGGAAAGCGCATCTTCGTGCGCGCCGAGGAGGGACTGCACCGCGAGCAGTACCGGGTCGAAGACGGTTCGGGGCAGTGAAGCCGGGCCCGGATCGTGCGTTCACGACGAAGGCACGG
>JACQZL010000366.1 GCA_016213865.1 Candidatus Rifleibacteriota bacterium | reverse complement strand
TGTGTTTATCCTGAAAAGGGGGGGGGCCACCTACGAGACATGCGCCCCCCCACCAACGAGATTCGTGCCGACGGGCCTCGATCTCGGTTACAATCGCGTCAGTGACGCGGCCGGTTCCAGGCCCTCGATTCTCTGTCCGGAAGGAAGTCCCCGAAATGCCCGACGCTTACGGTTTGACTGAAGAGCAGATCCTGGTCCGAGACACCGTGCGGGAGTTCGCCCAGTCCGAGATTGCTCCGTTCGCGGCGGAGATGGACCGGGCCGAAGCGACCCCGGACGCACTTCTCCGCAAGATGGCCGAACTGAACCTCTTCGGGCTCTACGCGCCCGAGTCGCTGGGCGGTGCCGGCGCCGACATGGTGACCTACGTCCTGGCCGTGGAGGAAGTGACCCGGGCCTGCGCGTCCGTGGGACTGACGCTCGCAGCGCACAATAGTCTGGTCGTGGCACCGCTCGTGATGTTCGGCACCGAGGAGCAAAAGCAACGGTATGTGCCTGCGCTGGCCCGCGGAGAGGCCCTGGGCTGCTTCTGTCTGACCGAGCCCGAGGCAGGCAGCGATGCGGGCGGCACGAAGACGACCGCCGTGCGCAAGGGCGACCGCTTCATCGTCAACGGCCGCAAGGTCTACATCACCAGCGGCAGCGTGGCGCGGACGGCAATCCTGACCGCCTTGACGACGCCGGGGATCGGAACCAAGGGCATCTCCAGCTTCATCGCCGAAACCGACTGGCCCGGGTTCGTCGTCGGGACGATCGAGAAGAACAAGCTGGGAATGCGCGGCTCCAACACCGTGGAGCTGATCTTCGAGAACCTCGAGATCCCGGCGTCCAACATGCTTGGCGGCGAGGGTGACGGGTTTCGCAACTTCATGCGCACGCTGGACGGCGGCCGTATCGGCATCGGGGCCATGGGGGTCGGCATCGGCCAGGCGGCGCTCGACGCCTCCGTCAAGTACTCTCGAGAGCGCTTCCAGTTTGGCAAACCCATCGCCGACCTGCAGGCGATCCAGCAGATGATCGCCCAGATTGCGACGGAGGTCGAAGCCGCCCGGCTGCTGGTACTCCACGCCGCGCGGGCCCGCGATGCGGGGCTGCCCTACCGGCTGCCGGCGGCGATGTGCAAGCTGTTCGCCTCCGAGGCCTCCGTTCGCGCGGCCAGCAAGGCGATCCAGATTCACGGGGGGTACGGATACACCATCGACTATCCCGTGGAGCGCCTGTTCCGCGATGCCAAGCTCCTCGAGATAGGTGAAGGGACCTCGGAGATCCAGCGCCTGGTGATCAGCCGGGAGCTGCTCAAAGACTGACCCCGTGCCCACCACCGAACGCCCGGGCCGCTTGCTCGCGCCCGTGCTGCTCCTCGTCGCAGCCTGGTTCTTGTACACCAGCAACCTCGGACCGACCACGCTGGTCGGCGACGACGAGGGGATGAACCTCTATCCCGCCTGGCGCGCGGCGATGGGCGAGCGCCTCTACCGGGACGTCGCCTTCGATCACACGCCGGTGGCGATCCAGCTCGGAGCGTTGCTCTTTCGCTGGACGGGACCGTCGGCGCTGGCGGCCAAGAAGATGACCGTCGCTTTCGGCCTCATCGGCGCCTTCTTCGCCTTCCTGCTAGCCGAGACTTTCTGGGGTCGCAATCGCGCGCTCCTGGCGCTGGCGCTGCTGGTCTCCGACTCCTACTGGCACTTCTTTTCCTGGTTCTTCACGTCGGACGCTTACTTCCTCTGCTTCTACGTGGCCAGCGTGTATATGGCCGCCAAGGCGTGGCAAGGCGGCGGCCGGCCGTTGCTCTGGCTGACCGCCGGCATCTTGGGGGCCGTCTCCGTCTTCGCCAAGTTGTTCGGCGTCTTCGCCTTCGGAGGCACGTTCCTCTTCCTGCTGGTGGTCGCCGTGAAGCCGGGCAACGACACCTCCAGGCGCGAGCGGGCGCTGCACGGCGCGGGCTGGATGCTGACCGGGGCCGCCGCGACCACGGTCCTGCTGCTGGCCCCGATGATGAGCTACCTGGACAGCTTCCTGGCGCTCTGCGTGGGGCATCACCGCAAGTCCTTCCAGGAGTTGCACCCGCTCTGGGTGTACTACGCCTTCTTCAACGTCGGATGGTTCAGCGAAACCCCCATCGCTCACCGATTGCTCCTGTTCCTGGGGGTGCTCGGCCTCTTTCGCGGCATCCGTGACGAGGCGACCGACGGTCGCGTACTGCTCGCCTGTCACCTGGTGCAGGCCCTGGCTTTCCTGCCGGCACACCTCGAGTTCTACGCTCGCCACCTCCTCTTCACGCTTCCGTTCCTGGCGATCTTCGCCGCCGAGCTGCTGGCCGCCCTCTCGGCCCAGCGCCATGACGCCAGGCGCGTGGCCGTCGGACTGGGCGCGCTCGCCTTCGCGTCGGCCCTGTTCTCATTCTCGTCCGACTTGCCGCGCTACGAGCGCGCGGCGGTCGTCGAGTTCGTACGCCAGGCCACCGAGCCGGACGACTCCATCCTGGCCGAGCACTGGGAGATCCCATTTCTGGCCGGCCGTCGCAACACGCCTTTGGGCGAAGTGCCCGCGGGCGGGGGCAAGCCGGAGAAGGGCATCTTCCGCCTCGAGGCTGCCACGATCATCTCGGCAATCGAGAAGGACGAGCCGAAGCTGGTCCTGCTGCTCGAGTCGCCCCGCAAGGGAGAGGACTGCCACTTCAAGGGCCAACTCGCAAACGAGTCGGGGTTGCGCCGCCATCTCGAATCAGCCTACGCTCGGGTGCCCACGACCAGTCCCGACCTGGCCGATTACTCCTTTTTCATGCGCCGGTGATCGCCGCGGGCCCGCGCCATGCCGGCATGCCACTTCTTGAAGTCTTGCCGCCTCCAGACGATTCCCCTGCCCTGCCCACGGCTTCCGGCCAGCCGCCTCGCAGCCCAAGCGCCTCGCGTGCGGCTACGGGCCCGGGCGATTGGCTCGTCATGGACTATGACGGCCCTCCAGGCTGGCGGCTCGATGCGTACCTGCGCGAACGACTGCGTCCGTTCTCCCGCACCCGTTGGAGAGACTGGGTCCGGGAGGGGCGAGTCCTGGTCAACGGCCGCAGGGTCTCGCCGTCGCGGAGGATGTCGGCCGGCGACCGCCTGGAGGTCCACCACGAGGTCGCAGGGCCGCCGCCGCCCGCAGGCGGCCTCCGCATCATCCACGAAGACGCCGACCTGATTGCCGTCTGCAAGGACTCGGGTATCCTCGTCCATCCCGTGCGGTTGATGACGCGGGACACGGTCATCGGCTGGCTTCGCCAGACCCATCCCGACGCGCGACCGTGCCACCGTTTGGACAAGCTGACCTCGGGCATCGTCCTCCTGGCCCTTCACGCCCAAGCGGCCAGAGCACTCCAGGAAGCCTTCGTCTCGGGGCAGGTCCGTAAACAGTATCTGGCAATCGTGGAGGGGTCGGTCGCCGACGACGAGCTCACGATCGACGCCCCCATCGGCCCCGACAAGGGGTCGCCCGTGCACATCAAGAGGTGTGTGGACCCGGCCGGGGAGCCATCGGTCACTCGCTTTCGCGTGCTGGAGCGCGTGGGCGGGCACAGCTTGCTCCTGGTGAACCCGGAGTCGGGCCGCAAGCACCAGATCCGCGTGCACCTGTCGCACCTGGGACACCCGATCGTCGGCGACCTGCTCTACGGGCGGCGGATGGACGTCGGCTACTTCGAGGACAAGAACGTCAACCTCGCCCGCGACAGTCGTCACTGGCTGGCGCTGCACGCTGGCCGGCTGGAGGTCCCGCATCCTGGCCGTGGCGGACAGCCGCTGGTCCTCGAAGCCGAACCGCCCCGGCGGTTCATGGACTTGCTGTCAGGATTGCGAAAGCAGCGCTGAGCGCCTGACCCGGTACCCAGAAGATCGCCACCCACAGGCTACGCGCCGAAGTCCGGAGGCAGAGCACCTTGGCCGGCGCCAGCCGGCCAAGCCGACTCAACCGTTGTTCTGGACCAGCTCGATTAGCTTGCGCACCGCGTCCAGCCGGACCTTCAGGGCCTCCTGCGGGTTGCCGGTTCGACGTCCTTCCGCGGCGTGAACAGTGGCCACCGACTGCAAGTGCTTTAGCAGCCCTTTGAGAATGGCGTTGTAGGCGGGGGTATCCTCGCTCTTGGCCATGAGGTGCATGGCCAGCACCGAGACCAACTGATCGAGAAGCGATTTGCGCGCCACCTCGACCTGGCCGCGCTCGACATCGTCCCGGACCTCGTCGGCGACCTGCTGGAGCAGCTTGGAGGACGTGCGCTCGCTGATGGCCGTCCAGACCCGGATCTGCAGACCGTAGAACAGCTTCACGATCTGATTGGGGGCCGTCATCGTCTTGTTGAACAGCCACCGCAGTCTCTTGGCCATCGACGAGACCTTCAGGAGGCGCGCCTCGAAGCTGGCCAGATAATCGGCCTCGGGACAGGCGACTTCCGACACGGGGGGCGGTTGGAAGGGCTTCTCGCCGAACGCGGCGAACGAGGCCGCCACTTCGAGCTTCTCGGGCATGCTCAACCACCCGTCGGCCACGGCGGTGGTCAAGGTCTGGATGTCCCCCGCGGCCGGCTTCAGAGTCAGGAAGGGGCTACCTTCGAGGCCGGGGTTCAGGTGCAACGCCCCGTCCGAGGTCCGGGTCAACGTGAACTCCTTCTGAGGTTCGCCGACCACCACGTGGACGACCTGCGGCACGAGCATGAAGTACCGCTTCATCAGCGGGTTTTGGGTAGTAAGGAGTTCCTGCGGGGCCACCGTCGTGTCGGCCAGTGCCCAGCCCGCGGTAAGACCTAGAAGCAGTAAAATCGAAAAAATCCTGTGCACGAAGGTTCCTCCGTAAAGCTCCGCACGCTTGCGCGCAGACGCCGCATCCGCCTCGATCGGCGTTGCTGGAGTATAGATACGGGCAGCGTTTCTGGCAAGCTCCCATTCACTCCGGAGAGCGGCGCTGTCTCGCACGGACGAGGGTTCGGGGAGGCGGGTGCGTGTCCAGCAAGTGGTCCCACGCCTGTTGGGAAGGCCCTGGCTTGACTCTTCGACACAGAGACACGGAGCCACAGAGAAAGAGAGACCATGAGCGGCGACGTCCATCGGATGACAAGACGAGGGAGACTCGAGGAGTCGCGGCGCCTGCGAGCGAGCCAGAGGAAAATCCCTCTGTGCCTCTGTGTCTCTGCGTCTCTGTGTTTCTCCAGCAAGGGGGGGCCACCTACGAGACATGCACCCTCGGGGAAGCCCCCCGCTTGACGCCGGCCGTCGAACGACGTAGTTGCCATGACGTGCGAGCTTCCCTCATGCGGTTTCTCCTGGCTGTTGCCCTGCTTGCCCCGGCTGCCGCACGGGCTGGACAGCAGGCTCCTCTCCTGCCGTCTCACTTTGCCAGCACCCTGGCCTGGAGGCCCAGCACGCCATCCTCGAGGATCTGCCAGCTCGCCTCCCCGCCGACCTCGGGCTTCGCGTCTCCGTCCACGACCCCAAAGTCTCGGCCGTCACGGCCGATCCGTATCACCCTGCGACGTACGCCGCCGGCCCCCTGTGGAGTCGCCGTCCGCCCTTCGACGACGGCACCTACCGCGCCCGGCTGGACCTCGAAGTGCAACTCGTCGATGCGGCAGGCATCGTGAAGGCCAGCAGGTCGTTCACCGGACGGGCGGCGAAAACAGTCCGATTCCCCTCCCCGCATCCGTACCGGAGCTTCGACAGCATCCACGCCATCGGCCGCAAGCATGCGGGCTGCGCGGCGTATCCCGAGCCCGACTACCTGCTGCGCCACGCGCTTCACGACGCAGTCGCGGGGCACAGCGGCGCCGCCTCGTGGGTCCGCGGACAGATGCGCTGAGCTCGCGTCGCTGGGTGGAGTGCCCTCGCGGGCCGCTGAAGAAAAGGCCGCCGGAGATTTCTCTCCGGCGGCCGCATCGTCACGCTTTCAGAGCGTCAGCCGTTCACTGCAGGCCGGGGTCCAGACTGAGCGGGCTCTGGTCCGGTGCCCCCATCAGCAGTCCCTGGCCGGGCTCGATCGGGAACGGTGAGCCGTGGCCGGGCAGGTAGAACTGGAACCTGCCGCGATCGTCGGCTCCCTCGCCACGGATCGTGCGGATGAGGTACCGCGCGCCGGTCTGCTGCGTCAGCGAGCCGGCGTCAGTCGCCGGAGGCACGCCCTGCGGGAAGCCCAGGGTATTGACGCCCAGGTTGACGTCACGATCGAGCTGCTCCTGCTCCCAACGAACGCCCCGGAACGTGTGCGGGCCCGAGGTCGACCGCCCGCCGATGTAGCCCTCGTTGCCGGCAACCGGGAAGGTGTCCCTGTCGGTGAACCCTGGCAGGAAGACCCGGAACCGCTGGCGGCCGTTCGAGGACTCCGTCCGCACCAGGTAGTTCAGGTTCAGGTCCTGAACGAGCTGGCTGGCGTCATACTGCGACCCGTCCTCGGTCACGGGCCGAACGGGGACCGAGATCAGGTTCACACCCTTGGCCAGCTTCACGACCTGATCGGGTTCGTAGTGGACCCTGAGGTTTCGAACGTGCTGGCCGGCCAGGATGTCGCGCTGGCCGACGCTGAAGTTCTGCGGCGACACCGGTAGCTTGCGCCCGGCCGCCGAGACATCGACCTGGAACCGGTCGCCCGGCGCCGCGACCCCGCTGGTCGGATCGGTGAAGACCACCGCATACCGGCCGGTGTTCGCGGGCACGACCGTGCTTGCAGTCAACTTCCGGGTTGCGTTCGTGATGGTCACTGTCAGTTCCTCGGTGGGCGCGGCCGTCGCCGTGCGAGACTGCGTCGAGGCAGCGCTGCCCGGGACGGTCAGGTCGCCCAGGATCGTCAGGCTGTGGACCTCGGCGGTCGTCGGCTGCTCCACGTTGATGCTGCACGTGTCCGTGCCGAGGTTGCCGCGGATGTCCCGAACCTGCAGCTCGACCTGGTGTCGACCCGGCTTCAGCCTGGTTGCGAACGACTCACCAAACGCGATCGTGGTGCTGTGCCCGCCGCTGACGGACATCCACTTGAAGAGCAGGCGCTGCTGCACCTCGGCCGCGGTGGACACGTAGCTGGCCCGCCCGCGGAACTCGATCTTCTCGTCCGCCAGCACCGTCACGCCATCCTCCGGCTTGACGATCTCGGCCACGATCTCGTCCCGCGGAGGCGGAACGATGTTGAGGTCCTGCACCAACCCGTCAGGTCCGAAGTCCTCGGCATCCAGCACGAGTTGGACCGGATCGGCCACCTCGAAACGCTGACCGTTCTGGTCCTCGACGGCGAACTCGAGCGGGTCGCCCTCGACCGCAGCAATCCGGCTGTCACCCAGACCCACCAGGGTCGTCTCGAAGCTGCCCGCGGCGCTGGTGACGACCGGGATCGAGACCGCACGCCGGGCCAGGTTGACGATCCGGACCTTGTAGCCGGCGCCGACGAGATTGCCCGCCGCCTCGTACACCTTGCCGCGCACGAACAGGGCCCTCGTCTGGGCCAGCAGCTCGGTGACGCAGAACTCGAGCGAAGCCTGGTTGTTGGCCGTCACCGTCTCGACATTGCCCGCACCCTGGGCATCCAGCCGCACCACGATGAAGTGCTGACCGGGCTGCTCGAACGGCGGGAGCTTGATCGTCGGCAGCAGACGACCGCTGTTGGCTGCGATCGAGTCGAGCGTGAGCACCACTGTCGGTGTCGAGGTCAGCGTCCCGTTGGAGCCGACCACGGAATCAACGAAGACCCTCAGCTCGCACATGGGTGACGGCTGACTGCCGCGGTTGGCGACATACAGCCCCAGGGATACCTCCGAGCCAGCCGTGGGAGTCTCGGGCATCAGGACCAGGTGCTCCGGCACCAGGTCGTAGCCGCTGGGCGTCGAGCCGCTCACGTACAGCTCACGGATGGCGGTGTTGTTCTGCTCGGAGACCTCCACGATCTCGTTCTGGCTGTCGACCACCAGCACGAGGTTGTGCTGGCCTTCCGACAGCTTGCCCAAGGTCGTGACCGGCAGCGGGTAGACCGAGTCGGGCCGCAGACCCTCGACCTTGAACGTCCGGAGCAGGCGGCCCCGGGAGGCAGACGTGCGGTCCAGATACAGCTCGGCGGCGAACGTGGTGACCGGGGTGCCGCCCTTGTTGACCAGGGCCGCGCCGGCCACGATGACGTTCTCGGTGGTGGGCCGCATCGGCTTGAAGTAGACCCCGGCGGGTACGAGGTCCGCCTTCAAGAACCCGCCACTCGTGTTGCCCACGCCGAACGGCGTCGGGCGGGCGTTGTTCGACTCGTCGGTCTCCTCGACCTGGCCAGCGGTGTCGACCGCCAAGACCAGGTCATACTTGCCGGCCGGCAAGGGGCCGAACGGCGCGGGCTTGAGGCGGATCGTCGAGCCTGCGGCCAGCGCCTCGACGGTACCGGTCCGGACGACCGTCTGGTGGGCCACCGGCCGGAACGCCAGGTCGCTGTCGGCGTCCAGGTGATCCTCGACCCGCAGCTCCCAGGCAAAGGCCGTGGTCACAGCGCCGCGTCCGGCATTGACGATGGTGCAGAAGGCCGTGAGCTCGCTCGTGCTGGTGGCCAGGATCGGGTCGATCGAGACCGGCCCGGGAACCAGGTCCGGCGTCTCTTGGCCGATCGTGACCGCCCTGCCGTAGATCAGGTAGTCACCCGTCATCACGGCCTCCGGAGCGAAGACCACCGCATAGTAGGTGCCGCCACGCTCGGCCCGGAACCGGACCTGGGAAGCGTAGCCCTCCCCGGAGTTGGAGTCTCGGAACAGCGGCTGGAAGTTGCTGTCCCGGAGCTCCAGCACCGAGTCGAAGAGGCCTCTCAGGATGGTGCCGATGACGTACTCGTGGCCTTCGATGGCCGTGAACCGGAAGACGTCGCGGTCGCCCGCGGTCTCCAGGACTCCAGGCAATGGAGCGGGAGCTGTCCCCGGGGCCCCGTCGACCAAGAAATCGCCGATCGGAGTGCCCGTGTTGTCGTCGGCCCAATCGTCATCAGGCGTCGTCGTGCCTGCGTCGATCTTGATCAGGACGGAGCTTCCCAGGTAGTTGTTCTGCTTGTCCGTCTCGAGGACCTTGCCGTCGGGATCCACGACCATCACGGCCGTGTAGGTCCCGGCCGGCATGTTGTCCGGCAAGCGGAGAGACGTCACGGTCGCCACCGCCATCGGACCAGCCGGGCTGAACGTCACCTGCGTGCGACCCACGGGCAACACCCTGGTCGCGTGTCCATCGACCTCCACCTCGACCCCACGGGTCGAATCCAGCACCGTGTTCGAAGCCGGCCTCATCAGGAAGAGCACGTCACACGTGACGGGCTTCTCGAGCCGTTCGGCCCGGGCCGCCCACCTCATGGTGAACGCCTGGCCGGCGATCCCGCGAGAATCGGTGTAGAGGTTTGCGGCAATCAGATCCGGCAAGTGCATCTGGCTCGGCGGCGTCGTGACCGTCACCGGGTTGGACGACAGGATCTTGTTGTTCCCGCGGGTCTCGGGCAGCTCGCCGATCCGCTGCTCCGGATCGACGATCAGTCCCACATAGTAGGCACCCGGCTTGGCAAAGAGCGGCACGTAGGCCGTCTCCAGCAACTCCCGGCTCTCGCCGGCTCCGATGCCCGCGACCATGCGATAGGCCAGGGTGTAGCCGTCGCCGCTCCACGGCGTGGTGGCCCGATCGGCCGTCAGCGTCGTGGGCAAGATGGCATCCCGCGAAGCGAAGAACAGGACGCCGAAATCCACGGGAACGGGCTGGGTCGTCCTGTTCTCGATCCGGCCGGAGAGGGCCAACCTGCCGCCAGGCGCGACCAGCGCCGGCTGCGCGTTGACACCGACCGCAGCCAGGTCAGCCATCCTGTCGTCGCCCGTCGGGTCTTCGACCGTCAGCGGGATGAGCCGGCCGTCGGGCGTTTGCGACAGGACCGCGTTGTTCCGCTCGTCGGTCTCTCGCACGGTATTGGCACTGTCGACCAGCAGCCCCAGGTAGTAAGTCCCGGGCCGCACGTAGGTCGGCAGCGGGAAGTCGCCGCTCAAGGAGATCGTGGCTCCGGCCTCCAGGGCCTCGACCAGCTTGGTGCCGAGCGGGATCTGCGAGTAGTTCGCAGCCGCCTGCAGCGAAAGGCCGAAGGAAACCGCGAAGTGGGTCGCCCCGGCGTTGCCCCGGTTGGCGAGCTCGCCGGTGACGGGGACCGTGGCACCCGGCCGCACGCTGGGCGGACCGACAACTCCGAGGGCAACCAGGTCCGTGACATCCGTGGCCGAAGACGCGATCACCGTCTCCTTGTCGGCCAGGACCTCGTTGTTGGTCTCGTCCGTCTCGCGCAGGACGCGGTCCGGATCGACTCGCATCTTGACCTTGTACACCCCGGGCTGCACGTAGGCGGGGAACCAGCCCAGGCCCCTGGCCGTGAGCGTTACCCCGCGGGGCGCGCTCTCCACGAAGGCCCTGCCGAGTGGCAGCGGCGGCTGGTACGAGATCGCCCCGGTCGGGTCCGTCCCGGGCTGAAGGGCCGGCACCAGCGTGAAGTCGAGTCCAACGGGATGGGAGACACTCACGTTCGAAGCATTGACCAGCATGCCGTACAGCTCGACGGTCGTCCCCGGGGTCGGTTTCACCCCAGCCACCATCAGCGCCTTCAGATCGGGCGGGTCGCTGGGTTGCCCCACGCCGGTGAGCGTGAACGGCATCGGACGCGAGAAGTTGTTGTCCTTCGGCTCGTGGATCGTGTACTGCGGGTCGATGAAGTACGACAGAGCGTAGCTCGTCGTCACGATGGGCGGCATCGACCCGTCCGTGGCATTGGCCATCGCGTAGGGCGAGGGCACCACAAACCTCACGCGGTGTTCGGTCGTGGTGCTCGAACCGGGGGCGGACGCCGGCACCGGGACCGCCACCCGGGCCACCAGGATCTGCCCGATGGTGGAGGGCCCGAGCAGGTAGAACTGCACCGGCACGTCCATCCGATGGAGCACGCCGGTCGCGGCAATCGTCGCCACGACCTCGACCTCGGTGCCCACGGCGCCCGAGGTCGGCCCGCTGAGCGCGACTGCCCTCAGGTCCAGCAAGTCGTCGCCGCTGCCCGAGCCGACCGCAACTTGCTGCTGGGCCGTGCGGTAGTTGTTGCCCTCGTCGACTTCCGGAAGACGAGAACCTGGATCGGCGGCCATCATCAGGAAGTACCGACCCGGCGGGACCACGGCGGGCACCCCGAACTCGGCGTCGATCGGCCGGCGGGCCTGCGAGGCGAGGCCTTCCGAGAAGAACGAGCTGCCCAGCACGAAGAAGCCGTAGCGCGCGCCCTCGAGGCCCACGTCGACCCCGGGCGGAGGCAGCTCCGGCTTGACGGCGAGCGCAAAACCGACCTCGAAGCCCGCGGCGAAGCCTGGCCCGAGGTTGCGGACGACGGCATGCAGAGCGAGCCTGCCTTGCGTGGCCATCGTGGTCAGCGGGACCAGCTCGTCGGAGACCAGATCGGGAAGTTCGTGGTTGGGCGTCCCCGTGATGGTGAGGACTCCCTGCGACGCCCCGAAGTTATTCATCTCGTTGCTCTCGGCCACCATCTGCCGGGTATCGGCATAGGCGCCAAGGAGGTAGTTGCCCGGGGCGATGAAGCCGGGAACGACCAGCTTGGCTTCCAGCGGGCGCGTCGAGCCAGCCTCGAGGCCCTCTACCAGGAACTCTCCGAGTCGCCAGTAGTTGGCGGTGCCCGCGGCCGGAGCGGTCCCGCTCACGGGGACCGGCAACAGATTGAGCTCGGCCATGAAACGCGGAGAGTTGAGGCCGCCGGTGTTGCCGAAGACGACGGACGCCGTGAAGGTCGTATTCAGTTCAGCCTCCGCCGGATTCGGGAGGTGCACCGCGCTGACCACCAGGTCAGGCTGCTGGAGGTTGGACCCCGGGCCCACCTCGAGCGGCAGGCGGGAGAAGGCGCTGTTGTTGTACTCGTTCGACTCCGGGACGATGCGGGAGGCGTCCAGATCGAGCCTCAACTGGTACCTTCCGGTAGCGATCGTCTCGGGCAGCCTCACCGTTGTGATCACCTCGGCCGGGGCGCCGGCGAGCAAGGGCTTGCCGATGATCCGATCAAGCGGGATCTGGACCGCGGGGGCCGTGGAGTTCGCGTCACCGGACTGCAACACGAAACCGACGTCATACCCGGCGGCCTCGGTCGTGCCGGCATTGCGCCACGCCGCGACCAGGTGGAACTTCTCCCCCGGCATGGCCCGGGTCGTCAGGGCCGAGACGGCCATCCCTTCGAGGTCCGCGAGGGGTGTGGAGACCGACCCCGCGCCCACGTAGACGGGCGACTGGGACACCACGACGTTGTTCTTCTCGTCCTTCTCGGGCACGACGAAGCCCGAGTCGACCGCGGCCACCGGGAAGTAGGTGCCCGTCGCCACGTCGGTCGGAAGCACGGCATCGAAGTGCCGCTCGACCGAGCTGGCCGGAGGCAGTTCGGGAACCGACACCACGGCCAAGGTCCGGAAGGGCGCCACGCCGCCGGTCGGGCTGAACTGCACGTCTGCGAGCCCCAGGGCGAGGTCGCAACGCGGAGCGCCCAGCGGCCCGATGTTGGCCACGCGGTACAGCAGCGTGTACTTGCCGCCCTGATAGGCCGTCGGCGGTCCCCAGACGTATCCGACAATCAGGTCCGGCCTGTTGGGGTCCGTGCTGCCCGAGGGCGGGTTCACGGTCACCGGCCTGGTCGTCCGGGCCACGTTGTCCGTCTCGTTCGACTCGAGCACGAGGTTCCGCGGGTCGACGTCGGCTCGCAAGAAGTAGCTGCCGGCCGGAATGTAGGACGGCAGGGGCTTGTGCGTGGTGATCGTCGTGACCTCGTTGCTCGCGAGGCCCGGGACGAGCCAGTCGCCCAGGAAGAACGGTTGCTGGTTGGTGGAAGCCCCGGTGGTGGGGTCGACTACCGGCTCCAGGTGGAACATCACAGGGAAGATGCCGGCCGCGACATTGGAACGGTTCGCGACCTGGACGCCAAAGTAGATCGGGTTGCCCACCGTGGCCGAAAGCAGCATGACCCGCACGTGCGCGGGCAGCAGCACCAAGCTCAGTTCCCAGACGATGCCCCGCTCCGGCTCGTTGAAGTTGTGGAATTCGTCCATGACCACGGCGGCCACGCCGTCCAGGCCGGACAGGGCCGGGTCCGGGGAGAGCAGGTGATTGAGCAGGATTTCCGCGACCACCACGCGGACGGGGGCCTCCGGGTTGACCCGGCGATTGCCGGT
>JACQZL010000365.1 GCA_016213865.1 Candidatus Rifleibacteriota bacterium | reverse complement strand
GTGGCTACTCTGGCGGCCCCTACGGTCGTCGACCTCGTGGGAAACCGCCAGGATGCCGACTATTCGCAAAGCGGGACCGTGGATACGAGCGCGCCCTCGGTCACGCTCACGTACAATCGCGAGGACAGGCTCTATGGGGCCGGGACGTTCCAGCTCACCGCGACCTTCACCGAGGAGATCACACCGGCGGCGCCAACGGTGAGCCTTCCCGGGACGTTGGGTGGGGGCAGCGTGAGCGAAGTGGCGATGACCCCGGTGGTGGGGCGGACGAACTGGACATACTCGACCACCATCCTGGCCTGCGACACGCAGGGGACGCGCACGGTCACGCTGGGTGCCGCGGACGCCGCGGGGAACGCCCTGGACAGCCAGCCGGGGAACAACACGTTCTCGGTGGAGATGCCTCCGGCGGTTCTCGCGGTGACGTTCAGCCGAGGGCTGGAGGGGCTGCCGGCGGGCACGTGGAGCGTGACGGTGGACTACTCCGAGCCGGTCGGCACGACGCCGGCGCTGACGTGGAGCACCGGGACGAGCACGTTGACGGTCAGCGGGCCGGTCCGGGTGAGCGACACGCGCTTCGTCTTCGACGTCGTCGTGGTGGGCGGGGCTAGCGAGCCGGCTTTCGGGGACCCGTTCACGCTCACGGTGAGCGGCGCGGTCGACTTGCTCGGCAATCCGCAGGTTGATGTGGCGCTGCGGAGGGGTCGGGTACAGACGAGGCCGGCCGACCCCGGCCGCTGCACGTGGGTGCAACGCTCTCCGTCGACGAGGCCCAGCGGTCGGAGCGGTTCCGCCATGACGTACGACAGCGCGCGCAATCGGGTGGTGCTCTTCGGGGGTTACGCCAGCTCTTATGTGCACGACACGTGGGAGTACGACGGAGCCACCTGGACGCAGGTGAATCCCGTCTCCAGGCCCAGCGCTCGGATTGGGCACGCCATGGCGTATGACAGCGCCCGAGGCCGGGCGGTCCTCTTCGGTGGTTATGACGGATCGTACTCGCAAGACACCTGGGAATACGACGGGGTGAACTGGACTCTGATGAACCCAGCCTCCAGGCCCTTGGCTCGCTACGACCACGCCATGGTGTACGACAGCGCCCGCGGTCGGATGGTCCTCTTCGGTGGCCAAATCGGCTCGCACTCATATGTGCAGGATACCTGGGAGTACGACGGCGCCACCTGGACTCAGGTGAGCTCAGCCTCTCGTCCCAGCGCTCGCTATGCTCACGACATGACCTACGACGGCGCCCGCGGCCGGGTGATGCTCTTCGGCGGCTGTGTCAGCTCGTACTCGTACCTCGACGACACCTGGGAGTACGACGGGGTCCGGTGGACTCAGGTGGGCTCTGCCTCCAGGCCCGGCTCGCGAGGCTCCCATGCCATGGCACTCGATGCCGCGCGCAGTCGGATGGTCCTCTTTGGCGGAGTAGACTACTCCTCGAATCTGCAAGACACCTGGGAGTACCATGGGGGCAACTGGGCCCGGGTGAGCCCTGCCTCCGGACCGGGCGCTCGCCAGGCACATGCGATGTCCTACGACGGCGCGCGCGGCCGGGTGGTCCTCTTCGGCGGGTGGGACGGCTCGTACCGGCAAGACACGTGGGAGTACGCCCCGTTGCCGGAGGTTGCGGCGCTGACGTTCAGCCAGGGACCGGGCTACCTGAGGGCCGGCCCGCTGGCAGTGACGGCCGACTTCAGCGAGGACCTCACGAGCTCCATAACTCCTACGTTGGCCTTTGCACCCTCGGCGCACTTCACCTTCGCGGACCCGGCGCCTTCCCGCATCAGCCCGACTCGCTTCATCTACAATACAACCGTGATGGGGACGACCCCGCAGGCGGGGGTGTCGTATGTCGCGACGGTGGCGGCGTCGACGGTCGTCGACCTGATGGGCAACCTCCAGGACTCCGACTGGTCTCGAAGCGGAACGGTCGACACGAGTGCTCCAGCGGTGACACTCACGTACAATCACGAAGATCGGCTCTACGGGGCGGGGACGTTCCAGTTGACCGCGACGTTCAACGAGGATATCGGCCCTGCCGCGCCGTTCGTGAGCATCCCCGGACGCCTGGGCGGAGGTGACGTGACCCTTGTCCCGATGACGCCGGTGGTCGGCCGCACGAGCTGGGCGTACTCGACGCCCGTACTGGCCGGAGACAGCCAGGGGACACGCACGGTCATGCTCACGGCTGCGGATGCCGCGGGCAACACGCTCGGCAGTCAGCCCGAGAACAACACGTTCTCGGTGGAGATGCCTCCTGCGGTACTGGCGGTGACCTTCAGCCGGGGACTGGAGGGGCTGCCGGCGGGCACGTGGAGAGTGACGGTGGACTACTCCGAGCCGGTCGGCACGACTCCGGCGCTGACGTGGAGCGCCGGGACCAGCACGTTCACCGTCGGTGGACCGGTTCGCGTGAGCGACACGCTCTTCGTCTTCGACGTCGTCGTCGTGGGCGGAGCAACCGAGCAGCTCTTTGGCGATCCCTTCACCCTCACGGTAACCGGCGCGACCGACCTGCTCGGCAACCCGCAGGTCGACGTGGCTCTGCGGCGCGGGTGGGTGCGGACGAAGCCGGCGGACCCCGGCCGTTGCACGTGGGTGCAGCGGTCCCCCTCGAGCAGCCCCAGCACGCGGTGCCGGCACGCCATGGCCTTCGACAGCACACGCGATCGCACCCTACTCTTCGGGGGTTGGGCAGGCTCGTATGCGCAGGACACGTGGGAGTACGACGGCGGCAACTGGACCCAGGT
>JACQZL010000364.1 GCA_016213865.1 Candidatus Rifleibacteriota bacterium | reverse complement strand
GTCAACGCGGGGCTCCACTCGTGCGATGGCATCATCCTTGACCTGGAAGACTCGGTCGCTCCTCCGATGAAGGACTCGGCCCGCTTCCTGGTGCGTCACGCCCTGCGCACTCTCGACTTCGGCCCGGCCGAGCGAATGGTGCGCATCAACCAGTTTCCGCTGGGCTTGACGGACCTCGACCTCATCATCCCGGAGACGCCGGACCTGATCCTGCTGCCCAAGTGCGAGAGCCCCGAGCAGGTGAGGGCCGTGGACGAACGCATCGCTGGCCTGCGGCGCGAGCTGGGCTTGCCTGGCGAGGTCTGGCTGATGCCGATCCTCGAGAGCCCCCTTGGGATCGTCCGCGCCTTCGAGATCGCCAGTGCCTCGCCTCGCGTGGTCGCGCTGACCATCGGCCTGGAAGACTACACCGCCGAGCTGGGCGTGCCCCGCACGGCAGAGGGGACCGAGTCGTTCCACGCGCGCGGGGCCCTGGTCAACGCGGCCCGGGCGGCAGGCGTCACCCCCATCGACAGCGTCTTCTCGGACGTGTCGGACACGGAAGGGCTTCGAAAGAGCGCCCTCGAGGCCCGGGCGCTGGGATTCGAGGGCAAGGGGTGCATCCACCCGGCCCAGATCCGCGTCATCAACGAGGCCTTCGCGCCGACTCCCAAGGAGATCGACTACGCGACGCGCGTCGTGACGGCTTTCGAGGATGCGCGCTTGCGGGGTCTGGGAGTGGTCTCGCTGGGTTCGAAGATGATCGACGCCCCGGTCGTTCGCAGAGCCGAACGCATCGTCGCCGCGGCCCGGGCCCTGGGGTTGCTGGCACCGGCCTTGGGCCTCACCCGGGAAGGAAGGGACCTGCTATGACGCGCTCCGACAAGGCAGAGTTGATGACCAACGCCGCGAACCGGCGGGTGCCGGCCGTGGTGAACGGCGTGCCCACGCGCCCCTTCGCAGGCGTCGGCGCCTCTGCGGCTGCGGGACGTCACGCCGCGCCCCCGGTCAGCCGCTGCGCCGACTACCCGGCCGACGGCAACAAGCTGGTCCCGGACCTTGGGACCGCCTTGAAGAAGTGCGGTCTGCGCGATGGCATGACCCTCTCGACCCACCACCACTTCCGCAACGGCGACCTGGTCGCGGTCCCGGTCTTCGAACTGGCGGCCCAGATGGGGGTCAAGAACCTGCGCTGGTTTCCCAGCGCCGCCTTTCCGTGCCATGCGCCGCTCATCCGCCAGCTCGACTCGGGCGTGCTCCACCACATCGAGGGCAGCCTGAACGGTCCGCTCGGCGACTACTGCTCGCACGGCAAGATGCGCGGCCTGGGCGTTCTCCGCAGCCACGGAGGCAGGTTCCAGGCTATCCAGGACGGCGAGGTCCACATCGACATCGCCATCATCGCCGCACCCGAGGCCGACTTCTTCGGCAACTCGAACGCGCTGCGCGGCCCGGCGGCCTTCGGTTCGCTCGGGTTCGCCCTGGCCGATTCACTCTTTGCCGATCGCGTCATCATCGTGACGGACAACCTGGTCCCTTTCCCCTGCGTCCCGTGGCAGATCCAGGGCAATCACGTCGACTGCGTCGTCCGGATGGACCGCATCGGCGATCCGGCCCAAATCATCAGCGGCAC
The DNA here is from genome assembly GCA_016213865.1 of Candidatus Rifleibacteriota bacterium. Next base: position 1,616 of record JACQZL010000364.1, on the reverse strand, counting down.
GACCCAGGTCACGCGCAGCCCCGACCGCCTCCTCATCGCCGAGCTGACGGCCCGTTTCCTTCGCGACGCGGGCATCATGAAGGAAGGGTTCAGCTTCCAGGCCGGAGCCGGAGGCACCTCCCTGGCGTTCGTCGTCTACCTCAAGCAAATGATGAAGGAGGCGGGCGTTCGGGCCCGGTTCGTTCGAGGCGGCAGCACCAAGGTCCTGGTCGAACTGCTGGAAGAGGGCCTGACGGACTACATCCTGGACGGGCAGACCTTCGACCTCGAGGGGGTGCGGTCGATGCGCGACAACCCGCGCCACGTGCCGACCAGCCCACTGACGAGCTACAACTATCACGGAAAGGGCAACTTCGCGTCGATGATCGACGCCGTCGTCCTGGGCGCCACAGAGGTGGACACGAACTTCAACGCCAACGTCGTCAGCCACTCCGACGGACGGGTGCTCCATGGCATCGGAGGTTGGCAGAACTGTCTCTTCTCCCGCTGCACCATCCTGGCGGTCCCGTCGTTCCGCGATCGCCTTCCCGTCATCCGCGACGAGGTGACCACCTTGTGCGGCCCGGGCGAGCTGATCGATGTCGTCGTCACCGAGCGGGGCATCGCCATCAATCCGAGGCGGCGCGACCTGCTGGACGCGGTCGCGGGCTCGCGCCTTCCCATCCGTCCGATCCGGGAGCTCCAGGCCCAGGTCGAGCGATTGTGCGGTGGCAAGCCCCAGCCCCCTCGCTTGTCGGACGTGCCGGTGGCGGTCGTGAAGTGGGTAGACGGTACCGTGATCGATACGGCATGGCGTGTGGACGCGTGACTCCGCTCGCCGCACTGAACCAAACGGGGAGGTCGCAATGCACGAAAGACACGGAAGGAGCGCCAAGGACCTGGTCGACCGGCAGGTGTTCCTCTGGCGCGAGGAAGCCCGGACCCACGGCCACGCCTCGGAGGTCCCGTCCCACGGCCCTCGAGCCGAGGTCCTGGGCCCGTACATTGCAATCTCGAGGGACTACGGCTGCCAGGCGGTCGACCTCGCCAAGGCGGTCGGCGAGCGTCTGACCTGGACGGTGTACGACCGGGAGCTCATCGATGAGGTCGCCCGGGAGGCCCATCTGCGCCGCTCGGTCGTCGAGTCCTTCGACGAGCAGACCCGCACGTGGATCGCCGAGTACATCGGTAACCTCACGTTCGCCGCCGTCCCGACGGAACACGACTTTTTCAACCACCTGGTGAACGTGGTGACGAGCATCGCCCGGCACGGCAAGGCGATCCTCGTCGGCCGCGGGGCCAACTTCATCCTCCCGCCGGCCCACGGACTGCGCGTGCGGCTCATCGCTCCGTTCGACTATCGCGTGCGCTTGACGGAGACCAAGCACCGGCTGACTCGTGCCGAGGCCGAGCAACTCGTACGCGTGCGCGACGCCGAGCGGCTGGAGTACATCCGGCACCACTTCGGCAAGTCGATCGAAGACCCGAGCAGCTACGACACGCTCTACAACCTGGCCGACGTCACGCCCGACACGGTGATCGAGTCGATCGTCGCGACGGCCCGCAGCAAGCTGCGGCTCGAGACCGCCGCGGCGCGATAGCCCCCACCCCACCCTCCTCCAGTGGGGGAGGGCAAG
>JACQZL010000348.1 GCA_016213865.1 Candidatus Rifleibacteriota bacterium | reverse complement strand
CTTCCGCGGCTCGGGGGGGAGCACGGTCCCCGCGGGGTCCCGGGCCTACAAGTGGGCGACGGCCGGAGAGGTGTGGGATGCCGCAGCGGCGCTGGAGCTGGTGCGCGAGCAGGCCCGGGAGGAGGGGCTGCTCGTCTCGGGTTTCGGGGCTTCCCGCGGGGCTGCCGCGATGCTCATGGCCGCGACGGCCCACCCGTGGCTCGAGACGATGGCCTGCGAGGGGCTGTCCGGGGCCCGGCCCTCGGTCTACTGGCACATGCGGCGATGGGCCCGCATCTACGTGCCGCGCCGGGCGGTCGACCTGGTCCCCGACCTCGGGTGGCGTGTGCTGACCCACCTGGTCCTGGTCGCCGCCGAACATCGGGACGGCGTGCGGTTTCCGCCCCTGGAGGACCACCTCCGGGCCCTGGCCGGGCGCCGCGCCATGTTCGTCTGGGGCGAGAAGGACTCGCTCATCCCGTCGGGCCATCGCCGGGAGCTGTACGAGGCTTTCGCCGGATGGCGGGAGCGCTGGACCCTCCCGGGCGCGGGACACTTGCAGGGGCCGGCCGTCTGCACCCGGGAGTACCGGCGGCGTATGCTGTCCTGGCTGGAGGGCACGACGGCTCCGGCGGCCACGGCGCACCCATGAGAGACAAGCTGCTCCTCGCGATCGTGCGGGTCGTGCTGACGATTCCGCTGGGCGTGCTCGCCGTCGCGCTGGCGCTGACCGTCCTGGCGTACCCGTGCGCCCAGAAGGTGGAGCTTCGCTCGAGCCAGCTCGACATGCTCCCCAAGGACGACCCCATCGTCCGGCGGTGGATCCAGTTCACAGAGGACTTCGACGTCCTGGCCGACCTGTACGTCATCGTACGGGGGCCGCAACTCGAGCGCGTCAAGCAGTTCGCCCGCGAACTGGACCGCGAGCTGGCGAAGCACCCGAAGTTCGTCAAGGAGACGGCCTACCGGCTGGACCCGAAGCTCTACGAGCACCAGGAGCTCTACTTTCTGCCCCAGGAGCAGATCCGGGAGATGGCCAAGGATGTCGAGGAGCAGAAGCCGGTCCTGCGGCGTCTGGCCAGAAAACCCGGTTTCCTCGGGCTGACAGACGTCTTCCTGTTCGAGCTGCAACGAGAGACCGAGATCCAGCCGGCGCAGGTCGAAGGCTTCTTCCGGTTCATCCGGGACGTTTCAACTCGGCTGCAAGGCCTGGGCGAGGGGCGCCGGCCGGACGGCCTTCCGTGGCGAGGGTTCTTCGGAATGGCCGACAGCGAAGATGGAGACGACCCCTTCGCCGACGGGGGCTGGAAGCTCTCGCTCGGCAAGGACGCCATCCTGATGGCCGTCACCCCCGCGAGCGGGAGCGACGAGTTCGAGTTCATCGTCCCGTTCTACGAAACCTGCCGGGCCGTCGTCGACGGCCTGCGCAAGCGTTACCCGGAGCTGTCAGTCGGCATCACGGGGCAACCGGCGCTGGCCTATTCGCAGCAGGACGTCGTGGGCCAGGACCTGGAGAGGACGTCGCTCTTTTCGCTCATTGGCGTCTCGCTCGTCTTCTTCTGGGGCTTCAAGGGGATTGGGCTGCCGCTGGTGGCGATCTTCTGCCTGATCCTGGCAATCACCTGGACCTTCGGGCTCATCCACTACACGCCGGGGCACCTGAACCTGATCACCACGGCGTTCGTGTCGATGCTGATGGGGTTGGGCATCGACTACGGCATTTACGTGGTCAGCCAGTTCGGCGAGCGGAGGCGCGCCGGGCTGCCGGCCGACCAGGCGGTCGCCGGGGCGATCCGGGCAGCGGGGCCGGGCATCCTGACGGGCGGTTTCACGTCCAGCATGGGGTTCCTTGCACTGATGATGACCGACTTTCCGGGCTTTCGAGAGCTCGGTCAGATTGCGGGCGTGGGGCTGCTCCTGTGCGTCGTGTCGATGCTGTTGGTGGTCCCGTCGCTCCTTTCGCTGATCGGCGCGCGGGTCCGGACGCTGGGCACGGGTGCCATGGGCCGCACCGAGCGCGCGCTGGGATGGGTTGCAGCCCGGTCGATTCGCAACAACTGGCTCGTGCTGCTCGTCTTCGCGGTCCTCACGCTGGTCCTCGGCGTCGAGGGATTCGGCGTCGAGTTCGACTACAACCTGCTCAACATGGAGCCCGAGCAGACCGAGGCCGTCCTCTACGAGGGAGTGATGCAACGCGAGTTCGAGATCACGCCCGACACCCTGATGCTGACCGTTCCGACCCTGGACGAGGCGTTCAAGAGGCGCCACCAACTCGAGAAGCTGTCCGCCGTGGGCGACATCGACAGCATCACCAACTATGTCCCGGAGCACGGCGCTGCCAAGCAGGCGGTGCTCGGCGGCATCGCGAAGGCAATCGACGACCTGAAGTTCGGCAAACCTCGCCCCGTCGAGGTGGCGCCGCTGCTGGCCAACCTGGAGAAGATCGCCATCGAGTTGCACGACCTGAAGGTCCCTTTCCTGGTGACCGGAAACCCCGAGCTGGTCCTGGCCGCTTCGCAGACGCTCAGCGCGGTCCGGGCGGCGGCGACGACCCTGCGCTCGGCCCCGGAGAAGGCGCTGCTCGGCCGGTTGCGAGAGTACGAGGCGGCCACGTTCGGCGACCTTTCGGAGGGGTTCGAGGACTTCCGCAAGATGCTGACGGCCCGGCCTTTCGGCATCCAGTTGTTGCCGTCGTCGCTGCGGGAGCGTTATCGCGGCACGAGCGGCCGTTATGCCCTGTTCGTCTCGCCCAAACTGGACGTCCGGGTCGAGAGCCAGGCCCGCATCTTCATCGACCAGGTGTCGTCGATCGACCCCGAGGTGACCGGTGTCCCCATCCTGATCGACGAGGTGATGGTGCTGTTGAGGCGAGGTTTTCGGCAGGCCACGACCTACAGCCTCCTCGTGGTCCTGCTGCTGGTCGCGCTCGACTTCCGGACCTTCCGGGAGACGGCGCTGGCCTTGACCCCGCTGGCTTTCTGCCTCGGGATGACGATGGGGTCGATGCGGCTCCTGGATATCAAGTACAACCCCGCCAACTTCGTCTCGCTGCCCGTGCTCATCGGCCTGGGGATGGCCTACGGCGTCTACCTGTTGCACCGACTGAAGCAGGAGCCCGAGTCCGGTCCCGTCGGGGCTGTCAAGACGACTGGAAAGAGCATCTTGCTCTCCTGTCTCACGTCGCTCGTCGGCTTCGGCAGCCTGGTCGTGGCCGGCAACCGCGGCCTCTCCAGCCTGGGGTGGATCCTGGTGACAGGCCTCTCGAGCAACCTCGTGGCCTGCTACGTGCTGCTTCCCGCGCTGGTCGAGACGCTCGGCTACGGCGAAGAGGGAATGCGGCGGCGGTTGAGCCGGATCCGGGACGAGCTGTTCTCGTTCCGGATGTGAGGGGCGAGACTCGGGACTTGGCCGACCGCTCCGGGCGCTTGCGGCCGGGAGCGATGCCAACTCATGGAAAGACGACTGGCGGTCGCTTCTCGAGTCTGTAGCGCGGCGGCCCTTCGACCGGCTCAGGACATGCTTGTCCGCCGCTTGTG
>JACQZL010000347.1 GCA_016213865.1 Candidatus Rifleibacteriota bacterium | reverse complement strand
TGATGGCTCATCCAGAGCCGGAACCGGTGGCCGGTGACAGGCAACCGGTTGCCAGGAGCCAGTAGCCAGCAGCCCATCTGGAGCGCTACAACGAGCCCTGGCTACCGGCTACCGGCTACTTGTTCCCGCCGCACTCGGAGAACTACCCACGCGTAGAGCATGCACCTGCAGGCCGGCACATCTGGATCTGGGCCGTACGCTCTGCTAGGATGGAGTCCTGTTCTGGTGAGCAGGAAAGTCCAGGGACCGATGGGCGACAAGCAGGCACGGGATCTTTTCGGGAAGGTCTACGAGGACGGCGCCGTCCTGTTCCGCGAGGGGGACCACGGTGACTCGATGTACATCATCCAGGACGGGTCGGTGGAGCTTACCGCATCCGTCGGCGGTTCGACGACGACTCTGGGGGTGCTCGGCAAGGGCTCCTTCTTTGGCGAAATGGCCCTCTTCGACGACCAACCGCGCTCGGCGACAGCGGTGGTCAGGGGCCGTTCGCGGTTGATGGTGCTGCACCGGGAGACTGTCAAGGACCGGCTGGCGGCCGATCCGCACATCGGCCTGACGCTGCTGAGAGGGATGTGCCAGCGCCTTCGTTCGTTGCACTCGAGCCTGGAAGAGCTCATCGCCGATGGGCGAATCGAGCAGGCCAAGCTCTCTGTTGCCCTACGTGCCCATTCCACTCACTGACCAGGCCGGACCTCCGTCCGACATCCACGTGACCACCACCAAGCAAAAGATCCTGGTTGTCGACGACGAAGAGAACATCCTGGAGATCCTGGCCCTGCTGCTCGAGCGTGGCGGGTATGCCGTCACCACGGCGCCTTCGCCCTCCGAGGCGCTGGAGCTGCTTCGCACGCTGCGGCCGGACCTGATCATCTCCGACGTGAACATGCCGGGGATGGACGGCTACACCTTCTTTCGCACCATTCAGGAAAACCCCGAGCTGTCCGCGACGCCGTTCCTCTTCCTCACGGCCCGTGGGGGCAAGGAAGACATGATGGCGGGCAAGGAACTGGGCGCGGACGACTACCTGGTCAAGCCGCTGACGGGGGACGAGCTCCTCGCCTCGGTCCGAGGCAAGCTGCGCCGGGTCCAGGCTCGCGAACTCCAGCAGAGGGAGCGCGTGGAGAGCCTGAAGCGAGAGATCCTCAATGTCCTCTCGCACGAATTTGTCACCCCTTTGGTCAGCATCAAGGGGACCACCGATCTCCTGCTATCCGAGGACCTGCAATTCGGCGAGGAGGAGCTTCGCGGGTTCCTGATGTCGATCCGCAAGGGTGGCGACCGACTGGGCAAGCTGGTGGCGGATTTCATCATGTCGGCCAAGCTCCAGGCGGGGACGCTGCGCGAAGAGGCCGAAGCGCTCAGGATGCCCTTCGCTCTGGGACTGGTGGTGTCCGACATCGTCAACCGCCAGAAGGCAGGCGCGGACGCCAAGGGCATCGGCCTCGAACTGGCCATCCCCGAATCCCCGGTGGAAGTCGACGTTCACGAAGATCACATCCGCGGCATCCTGGAGCGGTTGCTGGACAACGCCGTGAAGTTCTCGGCAGCCGGGGCGGGGCCCGTGCAGGTGACGGTTTCGGTGGCCGGACGGCAGGCGACGGTCTCGGTGGCCGATCACGGCATGGGCATCCCGCCCGAGCAGGCGGCCATGCTCTTCCAGCCCTTCCAGCAAGTGAACCGAAAGAAGATGGAGCAACAAGGACCGGGCCTGGGGCTGTCCCTGGCGCGGGGTCTCGCTGAAGCCAACCACGGTCAGTTGACGTTCACGAGTCAGCCCGGGGCGGGCAGCACGTTCGTCTTGACCCTACCCTTGAAGGAGGCCAGTTGATGGATCGCCGGATCATCGAAGCGGCCGAAGATACTCTGGGCATCATCCTTGGCGGCGGCCGGGGAACGAGGCTGCATCCCCTGACCGAGGAACGCTCCAAGCCCGCGGTGCCGCTGGGGGGGAAGTATCGCCTCATCGACATCCCGATCAGCAACTGCATCAACAGCCAGATCCGGCGCATCTTCGTCCTGACCCAGTTCAACTCGGCGTCGCTCAACCGACACGTGAGTCTGTCCTACAAGTTCGACAGCTTCAGCCGCGGCTTCGTCGAGGTCCTGGCCGCCGAACAGACCGCGGAGCACCCCGACTGGTTCCAGGGCACGGCTGACGCGGTGCGTCACAACCTGCGCCACTTCGTCAGGTGGGCTCCCGAACACTACCTCATCCTCTCGGGCGATCAGCTCTACAAGATGGACTACCGAAGCCTGCTGCGGTACCACATCCAGAAGGGGGCGCAGGCGACCATCGGCACCGTCCGGGTCGGCCGCGAGCAGGCGAAGAGCTTCGGGATCATGGACGTGGACCCCGGGGGGCGGATCGTCGACTTCGTCGAGAAGCCCAAGCAGGATGCGATCCTCGACCGATTGGCCGTGAGCGGCGACAAGGCGGAGGGACTCGGCCTCGAACCCAAGCAAGACAACTGGCTCGCGTCGATGGGCATCTACGTCTTCAACCAGGACGTGATGCTGCGAATGCTCCAGGGCAGCGGCGGACAGGACTTCGGCCACGACGTCATCCCCGAGGCCATCCGGGGATTCAAGCTCTTCGCCTACTTCTTCGACGGCTACTGGGAAGACATCGGGACCATCCACTCGTTCTTCGAAGCGAACCTGATGATGACGCAGAAGTTCCCGCCGTTCGACATCTACGACGCGGACTATCCCATCTTCACGAACGCGCGCTTCCTTCCCAGTTCGAAGTTCTACAACTCCAGCATCAAGTCCACGCTCATCGCCGAAGGCAGCATCCTCGAGAATGCCGAGATCACCGACTCGGTCATCGGGGTCCGCAGCATCATCCAGAGCGGCGCTCGGTTGCACCGCACGGTGGTGATGGGCGCCGATTACTACGAGACGCCCAGCGAGCTCGCGCAAACCCTGAAGCGCAATGAACCTGAACTGGGTATTGGACCGGGGACGGTCATCCGCGAGGCGATCATCGACAAGAATGCCCGCATTGGCGCCGGGGCTCAGATCGTCAACGAGCGCGGCCTGAAAGAGGCCGATGGCGACGGATGGTGCATTCGCGACGGCATCATCATCATCAAGAAGGGCGCCGTCATCCGCGAGAACACCGTGATCTAGAGTATCGCTTCCAAGGTAACCTGACGTCGGGCGTTCATGCGTCATGTTGAACCACCAAGACACGAAGACGCGAAGAGAAGCACCAAGGGGAAAGGTCAAACCCCTTTGTGCCGCCCTTTGTGCCTTTGTGTCTTCGTGGTTCAGCCTTTGGCATGTTGATTTGGAACCGCTCTACTAGCCCGGAGGAACGGAGCCCGAACCGGGAGAAGTCGGCGCTCCGTCGTGCGAGGCGGTTCGACGGCGGCCGCGCCCACGGCGTCGTCTCCTGAACCGCGGCGGGCCACCTTCGGCACCCGCCGGGGTGGCTTCCTGCCCCTGTTCGGCCGCTGGTTGACCTGGCCCGGCCTCGCCGGCGTCGGGATGGTAGGGTTGGGCATCGGGGGGCTCGGTCTCTCGGCCGGCCGATTCAGATGGGAAGAACTCGGCGCGGGGAGGCTCCATCGCTGGACCGGCCGGAGAATCCGTCACTGACGGTCCCTCGTGAGGCGCCGCGTGGGAGGGCGGCGGCTCCGCCCCGCCACCGGCGAACAGCGGGCGCGGCTCGAACCCTCCGCCCGACTCGGGGGCATGGGATTCGGAGCCGGCGTCATGCTGCGGCGAGCGAGGCTCGGTCGACGGCAGGGCCACTGGCGGCTCACCGGTCAGGGGCCAGCCAGCGGACTGCTGCCCGGCAAGCGCCTGGGCAGCCGCATCCGGCGTCGTCTGCATGCCAGGTTCGAAGCGCTGGCCGCCTCTTCCACGGCCGCGGCCACGACGGCGGCGACGACGTCCCGGTTCTGCGGGCGCGCCTTGGCCCTGAGGCTGTCCTGGCGGCCTGGGTCCCGAGGGCTGGCGCTGAGGCACCTGTTGGGCCTGAGCCGCGACCTGCGCGGTCGCGGGTGGGGGCGCCGTCTGGACGTCGGTCTGCTGTGCGCCTGTCGGTCGCTGCGCCTGCGTTCTGCCGGCTGCCGGGCGTGGCGCAGCGTGAGGCTCGTGCCTCTCCGGGCCACGGCCGCGCTCCCGAAACCGGTCGCGCTCGCGCCGGCGGCCCGCCTGATGCCCCTCGGGACGCGGGCGCCGCTCGCTTCGGAGAGCCGGCGTGACAGGCCCGGGTTCCGCCGCCGGAGCAGCTCCCTCGCCCTCGGGCAAGTCGAAATCGGGCAGGTCGCTAGTGTCCGGAAGGCCGTCCTCGGTCCGAATGCGATCGCGGCCGACGGCTTCCTGGGCGAGGCCGGCCATCACGGCGGAATCCTTCACCGCGGCAGTCCTGCGTGCCACGAAGGCCGATTCCTCCGGGATCCGGGTGAAGAGCTCCAGGCAATCGGGGTTGAAGACCTGCTCATCGAAACCGGTCTTCAACGTGAACTCGAAGCGGACGCCGCACTCCAACTCCATCCGGGCCAGCTCGTCGCGCTTCTTGTTGAGAAGGTAGGTGTAGACGTCGATGGGGAGATGGGCCCGCACCATGTAGAGATGGCCGTCGGCGGCGGCACTCTGCAGCTTGCGAAGGAGGATGAGGGCCTTCGCCTCCGTCGACTTGACCATCCCGACGCCGTTGCACTGCGGGCAGATCAGGTAGTTGCGATCCATGATCGCGGGCTTGAGGCGTTGGCGAGAGAGCTCGACCAGGCCCAGCTTCGAGACGCTGCCGACGTTGATCCGCGCCTTGTCATGCTTCAGAGCGTTCTTCAGGGCGCGCTCGAGCTGCCGCTTGTGCTTGCTGTCGCGCATGTCAATGAAGTCGACGACGATGATCCCGCCCAGATCGCGAAGTCGAAGCTGCCGCGCGGCCTCTTCAGCGGCCTCCAGGTTGGTGCGGAGGGCGGTCTCTTCCGCGGTGCGCTCCTGGGTGGCCTTGGCGCTGTTGACGTCGATGGCCACGAGGGCCTCGGTCGGATCGATGACGATGGCACCGCCGGAGGGCAAGCGGACCTGGTGCTGGTAGATGGTCTCGATCTGGTTCTCGATGTCGAACGACGAGAAGAGCGGCTTCTTGCCCTCGTAGAGCTGCAGGGCGCGCTGGTGGCGCGGAAGGAAGGTCTTGAGGAACTCGAGCGCTCGGTCGAAGACCTCCTTGTTGTCGACCACGATGGCCGCGATGTCGCTGGTGAAGTGATCGCGAATGGCCCGCGTCACGATGTCCCGCTCCTGGTAGATCAGGGCGGGGGCCTTGCAGTGCGCGGTGGCCTCTTCGATCGCGGCCCAGAGACGCCGCAAGTAGTTGAAGTCCTTTACGAGGTCGGTCTTCGTCTTGTCGGTCGCGGCCGTGCGCGCGATGACGCCGATGCCTTCCGGGACATTGAAGCTTCCGACGATTTCGCGAAGCCGCTTGCGGGCCGATTCGTCCTCGATCTTGCGGGAGATGCCGACCTCCTCGGAGCCCGGCATCAGCACCATGTACCGTCCCGGGAGCGAGATATACGTGGTGAGACTGGCGCCCTTGCTGCCGAGCTCCTCCTTGACGACCTGGACGAGCAGCTCTTGCTTGAGGCGGATGACCTCCTGGATGGGCGGCCGCTCGCCGCCCTGGCCCAGGGGCTTGTTGGGGTCGAGAGGGCGGTAGAAGCGCGGGTCGATCTCGTCGATCGAGAGAAAGCCCGCGCGGCTGCCCCCGAAATCGACGAAGCACGCCTGAAGGCTCTTGGCGATGCTGGCGACGACGCCCTTGTAGATGTTGCCCTTGACCTGCTCGCGTCCAGCAGACTCGATGTACAGGTCTTCGAGAACGCCGTCGTTGACGATTGCAACGCGGCTCTCCTCGACGTCGATCATGTTGATCAACATCTGTTTGCTCATCTTGGGGAAGGACCTCCGGGTAGAGAGAGCCCCGGCGAGGGATGCAGTCCGTCAGTCAGCGCAGTTCGGGCACGCCCGCAAACGAGTATCGCGGACGTCATGACGAGATGACGTCCGCGACGGTCCCGAGCGCGCAATGGCAGCGCACCGGTCGGGCCGGGATCGGGGCCTGGACGCTTCGACGAGCGCACGGCGGTTGCCGTTGATGATGCATCCCCTGCGTGCTGGCGGCAGGAACCCGATCTCGCGAGCGGGTGAGCTGAGCGCTTGCTGCTCAGGGCGCTGCCGCGGACGTTCCGCACCCGGCGAGTTTTCCGGGGAGACGCCACGGCAACCAGGTGCCACCAGAAGCTCAGAACGATGGAATGGAATCCGAGAAGTGGATCACGGAACAAGAGAAGAAACATCCGGCACCGCTCCGTGAGCTTCGGAGCCGGAGCACAGCCATCGCGGTGAAACCACAGCGAGAGGCTGCAGAAAAGATACTTCACCCCGCATCGCCGGCCCCCGGGAGGAAGAGGCCGGCAAGGCGGGTCATTACGAGAAAGCACGCCAGCAGCCGGGTAGCGGCGGTCTCAGGGCCCGCACACGGCCACGGGGCCACCGGCTGCCGACTTACTTCATTTCCTGAAAGCAGTCCTTGCAGTAGACCGGCTTCTTGCCCGTGGGCCTGAAGGGCACACGGGTCGGCTTCTTGCACCTTTCACAAGTCACGTCGTACATCTGGCGAGCCACGGCGGATTGCCCTGCCGGGGCTGCCGATGCGGTGCCACCCGTCTTGCGCGCAGCGTTGCAGGGCTTGCAGCGCGACGGCGGATTCGTGAACCCCTTCTGGGCAAAGAACTCCTGCTCACCAGCGGTGAACACGAACTCCTTGCTGCAGTCCTTACAGATCATCTTCTTGTCTTCGAACGCCATGGAGCATTACTCCTTCCCGAGAACCGTACACTGGGGCCAGATAAAGGAGTCCCACCCGTCGAAGCCCTCCCGAGAGCCAAGGCAAAGGGCCTCCGTCACACGGCCATCCCCTAGTATAGCCTAACTCAGGGGTGCAAGTAAACCATGCTATCATCCTCTCGTGAAGTCTGGAAGCTCCGCGACTTCGCGGCTCGGGGTACTCCTTTCGTCCAGGCTGCAGTCCGTGGTGTCCTGGGGCCGCCGGATCCTCGGTGGTGACACCGGGGTCGAGACGATCCACCAGGCCCGGGTCGGGACGAGGCGCCTTCGCACGGCCTTGGGGCTGCTCGGCTGCTTGCTGCCGGCCCGAGCTCACCGCTCGCTCTCGCGGGCAGCGCGGCACTCGGCCCGCGCGCTGGGCGTGGTCCGCGACGCCGATACCTTCCTCGAGCACCTGGCCTCCCTCCGCCCCGCGGGTGATTCTGCCCGCGCGGCGGCCCTGCGCCACGTAAGGGACCAGGTCCGTGATGCGAGGCGCCGGGGTTTCCCGATCATGCTGGAGCGTCTCCGCGAGTTCGCGGCGGCGGCTTCGAAGAGCGGCCTGATCGGCAGGGACCGGCCCGAGGCCTGCCAGCCGAAGCGCCGAGCCACGCGCAAGGCCGCGGAGCCCGCCAGGGTCGATACGGCGGGCGCGGCCGCCAGAGGGCCCCAGTCGCCGGACGAGGACGTGCCGGCTCTGTTGCGCCGGCCCCTCGCGGACCTGCTGGCCCGGTTCCTGGCCCACCGCAAGAGAGTCGTGGGAAGGCGCTGCGACCACCGGTCGGCTCACGAAATGCGGATCGCCGCAAAACACCTACGTTACGCCATCGAGATGGCGGCCGAGGCCTGCTCGAGCTCGGCCAGAGAGAAGTTCGAACCGGTCTTGAAGGCCGCGGTCCAGGTGCAGGGGACCCTGGGGCACGTTCACGACCGCCACGTCTGGCGCCTGGCCGTCCGATCGCTGCGCCGCCGCCTTCGCGCAGAGGGCGCCGGCGCCGAGCTTCTCCGGGGCTTGCGCGAGCTGTCCCGCGCCGAACGAGCCCAGCGGTGCCGTCTGCTGGAGCACTTTCGGGGCCGCTGGAACGTCATCGAGCAGTCTGGTATCTTCCCGGCCCTCGCGCGCGAGCTCGAGAGCCAGTAGTGCGTTTCCAGAGAAACGTGCCATGGCTTGACCCACGAAGTCACCAAGACCCAAAGGACGGCACAAATCGGAGACGACCCACCAGGCACCTGGAGACAGGTGAGCGCGGGCCGGCCGTAAGCGTTCACCACCAAGTCACGAAGGGCCCTAAGTCGGCACCAAGATTGACTTCTTTGTCTTGCTTTCCCTTTCGTGCTTCCTTGGTGTGCTCCGTGTCTTCGTGGTGAAGAGGCCTCCAAACCTGCCGTTTCGCCCGCTCCTCGCGATACTGCCGTGAACGGTCACGGCCGAACGACCGGGGCTCGTGCCTCCGCCCCTCCTTGGAGATGGCCGAAGGCCTTCTCTGGAGAGGATTCACTCGTGCCACGAATTCGGGAGTGCTCCTTGTGCTAACCTGGCCCCGATGCAGGCGCTAACGAAGGACGTCAAGCTGGTCTTGCTGGATGTCGGCAACACGTTGCTCTTCGTCGACTATCCCTACCTTGCCAGGGCAGCGCAGAGCGTGGGCGCGCGGTTGTCAGCGCGCGCCATCCGGCAGGCCGAGGCTCACGCCCGGGTCGAAGTCGATCGCGTCGTGCAGGGGACTGACTGCGGCACGGACGCTTCGCGCTGGCGGCAGTACTACAAGACGATGCTGACCGGAGCCGGGCTCGAGGACGGGCTGTTCGACAGGCTCGAGCCGATCCTCCGCCGGCGGCACGACGAGACCGGCCTGTGGATCCTGGTCCGGCCGTGGACCAAACCGGTCCTGGCCCGGCTCAGAGAAGCGGGCTATCGCCTGGCGGTCGTTTCGAACGCCGATGGCAGGGTGGAATCCTGGCTGCGCAAGAAAGGCATGGCCCGACACTTCGACGCCATTCTGGACTCGCGCGTCGTGGGCATCGAGAAGCCCGATCCGCGCATCTTCGAGATGGCCCTCGACCGGACCGGCTTCGCGCCTCACCAGGCCATCCACGTCGGCGATCTCTACTCGGTGGATGTCCTGGGCGCCCGCAAGGCGGGTGTGACCCCGATCTTGCTGGACCCGCTCGGCCTGCATCCTGCCAGCGACTGCCTCAAGATCCGCCGACTCTCCGAGTTGCTGCGCATGCTGCCGGGGACCCATGACCTGCGTCCCGGTCGGCGCCACAAAGAGGCCGCAACGCGGGAAGGGACCCCTCCATGACCGAGTCTCTGGCTGCCAGCCTGTTCGGTTCCGTGTATCCCGATGGAACGGTCTTCTTCCAGGAGGGCGACCCGGGCGACGTGATGTACGTCATCCAGGAAGGCAAGGTGGAGATCGCTCGCGTCGTCGGCGGCGTTCGCACGGTCCTGTCGGTCCTCGGCAAGGGGGAGTACTTCGGAGAGATGGCGTTGCTCGACAATCAACCCCGCAGCGCCTCCGCCACCGCGTGCGGTCCGACCAGGGTGATGGTCCTGTCGCGGGACAACCTGCTGGAGCGGATCAAGGACGCGCCACATGTGGTGCTGATGCTGCTCCGGATGATGTGCCTGCGCCTGCGCTCGTTCCAGGACGCCATCGGGGCACTCGAAAGCCAGGGCAACCTGGACGTCGAGAGCCTCGCGGCCACACTCCGGGCCCATCAGACGAACTGATTGCCGCTCGCTCGCGTCTTCGGAGGCCCGGGCGGCTTTCGGGCGGTCGCAGGACCTGCTCGGCGCCGTCCCGTAGGAACGGAACGTTACAGCAGGCGACGGCGCATGCGTGACATGATCTTGCGAGCGTGAGGGGCCCCGGGGCCCGTTTTCGCAGCTCGACAAAGGAGCGGCCGCGAACCTCGGATCTGGCAGGGTGCGTGCTTGGCGCCGGCTGGAACCGAACCGTGGGCGCCTTCTTCGAAAGATACGAACGGACCTGGGTGCTGCTGAAAGTGCTGGCGGCGGCCCTGCAGTTGCTGCCGGGAGACTGGAACGAGAACCGGCTCTACTCGATGGTGCGCCCGACGGTGGTGGAACTGGTGCTGGACACGGTGGAGGCAACGGTGGCCGGAGGCTCCGTCGCCGCCCGGTGTGTGATCTGGAGCGCCGGCGGCGCCTGCAACCTGTTTCGGCTAGCGCAGAGCGGCGTCTTTGCCGTCGCCGCCGCGGCGACCGGCCAGCGCTTCCATCTCGGCCACCAGACGCCCGACGGCTCCCGGGATGAAGAGACCGCGCGAGGCCTGTCGCATCGCCTCGAGACGCTGAGGCTCCTCGAGAAGCTCGCGAACAGCCTGCAGCAGACGGTCTCCGTTCAGTTCAGCCTCTTCGATCACGAGGGCCTGACCTGCGTCGGCCAGCAAACGAGCATTCTTGCGCTGCTCGTCTCCGGCTGACGTCGCCAGGGGGACCAGGACTGCCGGCAAGGCCAGGGCGAGGGCCTCGCAGACCGTCCCGGCCCCGGCCCGCCCGATCAGCAGGGTGGTCGCGGCCATCAGGTCGCCCAGCCCCTGGTCGAGGTAGTCGAAGACCAGGTACCGAGACGCCTGCTCGGGCGGCAGCGCGGCCGCGGCTTGCCGCATCATCCCGAGGGCGTCGTAGGACGAATGGCGGCCGCACTGGTGCGCGACGAAAGCCCCGGCAACAAGCCGGGGCAACACCTGGCGAACGGCCTCGTTGAGGACGCGGGACCCCTGGGCTCCTCCCGTGACATAGACCAGCGGCAGCGAGGCCTCGAAGCCGTGGGACACTCGGAAACGGGCTGCGTCTCCCTCGAAGAGGCTTTGACGGAGGGGAATGCCGGTCAAGACGACCTTGTGGGCGGGGAAGTGGGCGGCCGAGCTTGCGAAGCTGATGGCGATCCGATCGGCGAGGCGCCCCGCGATGCGATTGGCCAGACCGCTGGAAACCGTCTGTTCGTGGGCCATGACCGGGATGCGGAGCAGCCATGCCGCGGCCACGACCGGGACCGACACGAACCCACCCGTCGAAAAGACCGCATCGGGCCGCAGCCGCACGAGGAGCCGCGCCGCCTGTACGAGGCCCGCCGCCACGCGCAGCGCGTCCGCGGCGTTCCGGAGCGAGAAGTACCTGCGGAGCTTCCCGGTGGAGATGGGATGGTAGGGGATCCCGCGCGCGGCGGCGAGAGTGGCCTCGATGCCGGCGTGGCTGCCGAGGTACTGGAAGTCGGGCGCCGCGGCGCCTGCCTGGCTGCGCCAACCCTCGACGAAGGCAACAGCCGGGTTGGCATGTCCGCCGCTGCCGCCTCCGGTTACGACGATCCGCAGTCGTTTGGACCCCATCGACGGCATTCAAGCAGAGCGGCCCGCGCCGGTCCAGAGTGGGGGTGCCGCGTGCGACGGAAGCTGACAAGGGCCGGGGCGATGGGCTATCATCCGCCTTCCATGTCCTTCTGTTCGAGCGGTAAGAGCACCCACTGGGCCGCGGGCGGGACCTTGCCCTCGATTGCGGGCTACCGCGTGATCGAGGAGGCGGGACGCGGCGGCATGGGCGTCGTCTTCCGGGCCATCCAGGTCCGCACGGGGCGACAGGTCGCCCTCAAGTCGCTGGGCCCCGGCGGCGTTCCCCACCCGGAGATCGAGGCCCGCTTCGAAAAGGAGGCGGCCGCGCTTCGCGCGCTCACGCACCCGGGCGTGGTTCGCCTGCTGGAGACGGTCGTGGGGGATCAGGCCAGGTTCCTGGTCCTGGAGTGGATCGACGGTGAATCCCTCGGCACACGCATCGGACGTTCGCGGCCGGCCTGGAGCGAGTCCGTCCGGATCGTCCTCGAGTTGCTGGACGCCCTCGCGTTCGCCCACGAAAGGGGCATCGTCCACCGCGACGTGAAGCCGCACAACGTCCTGTTAACGTCGGACGATCGGGTCAAGCTCGCCGACTTCGGCCTGGCTCTGTTGAAGGGCCCGTCGGCGATCGATCAGGCGCGCATCACCTCACCGGGCGCCAGCGTGGGCAGCTTCGGCTACGCGGCTCCCGAGCAACGCCGCGATGCGGCGAGGGCTGACGCCCGCAGCGATGTCTACTCGGCGGGGGTCCTCCTCTACGAGCTGCTGACCGGCGACCTGCCGATGGGGCGGTTCGCCTCGCCCAGCTCGAAG
Organism: Candidatus Rifleibacteriota bacterium; assembly: GCA_016213865.1. The sequence goes on along the minus strand of JACQZL010000347.1, from coordinate 12,048 downwards.
AACGCCGGTTGCCCGGCGGCCGTCGACGGCGTCGTGCTGCAGGCCCTGGAGGCCGACCCGGAACGGCGCTTCGCCAGCGCCACCGGCATGCGGGATGCACTGGCCGCAGCCTCGGGGATGGCCATCGTCCAGCGACCGAACGCGCCCCTCACCCGCTCGGACATGGTCCGCATCCCGGCGGGCCCGTTCGTGATGGGCCCTCCCGGGGAAGAGAGGACGGTCGAGCTCCCCGGCTACTGGATCGACCGCTGCCCCGTAACCAACGCAAGCTACCGTCAGTTCGTCGAAGCCACGGGCCATCCGGAGCCGCGCTACTGGCTGGATGCGGGGCGCTCTGACGTTCCGGTCGGCCCGGATTGCCCGGTCGTCGGCGTGAGCTGGGAGGACGCCCGCGCTTTTGCCGAGTGGTGCGGCGCCCGACTGCCGACGGAAGCGGAATGGGAAAAGGCCGCCAGAGGGACCGACGCCAGGCCCTACCCCTGGGGCCGGGAAGCCGAGCCCGGCCGCTGCAACTGCCGCGAGGCAGGCCCGGGCCGGCTGACCGCTGTCGGAGCCTGGCTGTCCGGCCTCAGCCCGTTCGGGCTCGAGGACATGCTGGGCAATGTCCTGGAGTGGACCGCCTCGCCGGAGGGTCCCGTTCTCGACACTCTCCCTGCCGGACAGGTGCAGACCGAGCGCCCACGACGGCGGATCCTCCGCGGCGGCTCCTGGTTCAGCCGATTCGAAGAACTTTCATGCTGGGCGCGGTATCCCGAGCTGGCAGACACCCAGATGCCCAACGTGGGATTCCGATGCGCCCGCGACGACCCTCCGGGGAAGTGAGAAGATGCTGCGCAGCACGCTGCTGTACCTGTCCGAAATGAGGGGCATCCAGCGCTTCATCATGGGCCACGATTTCTCGAGGAAGTCGGCCCAGAGGTTCGTTGCCGGAGAGAAGCGCCAGGACGCCATCGAGGCCGCCCGTGTGCTCAATCAGAAGGGCATCGAGGCGACGCTCGACCACCTGGGCGAGAACGTCAGCCACGAGTCGGAAGCCGCGGAGTCCCTGGCCGAGTACCTCGCGCTGCTGGACGATATCCACCAGAGCCAGGTCAGGAGTCATATCTCGGTCAAGCTCACCGCCCTGGGTCTGGACATCTCACGGGACCTCTGCCAGCAGGCGGTCCGTAAGATCTGCCAGCGGGCCCGTGACCTCGGCAGCTTCGTGCGCATCGACATGGAAGGCTCGAAGTACACCGACGTGACCATGGACGTCTACCGGAGCGCGCGGGCCGAGTTCGAGAACGTGGGGCTCGCGCTGCAGGCCTACCTTTACCGCACCGAGAAGGACGTCGAGGAACTGCTGAAGCTCGGAGGGAAGTTCCGCCTCTGCAAGGGGGCCTACAAGGAGCCCGCCTCCGTCGCCTTCCAGGCGAAAGCCGACGTCGACAAGAACTACGTCAAGCTGATGAAACGGCTGATGACCAGTGGCATCTACCACGGCATCGCCACGCACGACGAACGGATCATCCGCACGGCCCAGGAGTTCGCCCGGCAGGAGAAGCTGCCTCGGTCGGCCTTCGAGTTCCAGATGCTCCACGGCATTCGGCGCGACCTGCAGGCCGAGCTGGCCAGGGACTTCAACCTCCGCATCTACGTCCCCTACGGCACCAACTGGTACCCCTACTTGATGCGCCGTCTGGCCGAACGGCCCGCCAACGTCTGGTTCATCGTGAGCAACGCGTTCCGGTGAGCGCTCTCCGGCTTGCGGCTCGCTCGCCACGAACGCAGCCGAGGTTCGCGTCGGCCCACCGGCCCACGGCTCACTCCCCCGAGATCGCCACTTCGCGGATCTTGAAGGTCGGGCTCCCGGTGCCGGCCCAGAAGCGCAGGTCCTCGCCTACCTCTTCGATGCCTCTCAGCATCTCCAGCAAGTTGGAGGCGATCGTGACCCGTTCGACGGGGTGGGTGATCTGCCCGTGCTCGATCCAGAGGCCGCTTGCCCCGATGGAGTAGTTCCCGCTGGCCATCGTCAGACCCATCCCCATCAGGTCCGTCACCAGCAGTCCTGCCTGGACCCCGGCGACGATCTGGTCGCGAGTGCTGGTTCCCGGCGCCAGGTATAGGTTGTGCGCTCCGATGCTCCCCTCGCGCTCATAGGAGCCGCGCTGGACGCTACCGGTCAGGGCCGCCCGCATCCTGAGCGAGCTGTAGAGGTCGTGCAGGTACGTGGTCAGAATGCCGCCCTCGAGAATGCGCCTGTTGGCCGTGCGAACGCCCTCCCCATCCACGAGGCTGTTGGCATATCCGCCCTGTCTCTCGGCCTCGTCGACAATCGTCACGTACGGCGAGGCGACCGGCTCGCCCAGCTTGCCTGCGAGGAACGTCTCGCCGAGGGCCACGCGCTCGCCATTGACCGCGGCGATCAGGTAGCCCAGGAATTGCAGCCCCACCCGGTTGTCGAAGACCACGGGCGCCCGGCAACTGGGGACCGGTCTGGCCCCCAGCTTGCGTGCCGCGATGGCCGCCGCCTCTTGACCCACGCGCTCCGGGTCCAGGCGTCCGAACACCCTTTCGGTCTGATACTGGCCTCCGACCTGCTTCTCGGAGCCCGCTCGGGCCACCACCGACACCGAGAGTCCGCAGTGCGTCTTCTGCTCGAGCGACAGGAGGCCGAGGGAGTTCGCGTGGACCTTCGTGAAGCTCCGGTCCCAGTAGCTGGCCTCCCGGGTGTTTTCGATCGCCTGCCGAGCCTCGTGGGCCGCGGACTCCATCCTCTGGAGGAGGGCGAGCTTGTCCTCCATCGAACGGCCGGCCAATTCGGGCTCTGAGAGCTCCAGATGGTAGGTGCCGGTCGCCTCGTCGGGGAGGCGGTTCGCGGCCTCGGCCGTCGTCTCGCTGGCGTACTCGAGCGCCCGTCGCGCCATCTCGCGGATCGCGTGCTCGTCCCAGCCCGAGCCGATGACGTAGGCCTTGTGCAGGCGCCGGAAGACCTTGAGGCCGAGCCCCGCAACGACCGCCTGCTCGGTCTTCTCGATCCGCTGGCTGCGCGAAGCAAGGGTGAGATCACGCTCGACTGTCAGGTAGGCCTCGGCCTGATCGGCGCCCGCCTCGCGGGCTATGGCGACCGCCCGGCACGCCAGCTCGGTCAACGTCGACTCGTCCAGGTTGGGCGGGGCGACCAGTCCATCAGGGTGCGTCTTCACGGCTGTCGAGGTCCTCGAATGGAATCATCCGACAGCCGGCCCCCGAGATCCACCTATAGTCACCCTTTGCCGGGGGGCAGTGGCAAGTGTGGTAGGCTGGACATCGGTGCAGAAGACCCGGGTTTGTCGTGCAGCAGGTGGGGCAGCCGACCGTTCAAGCCGGGCCGACGGAGGTTCTGGGCGTCTCTGCCGTTGGGCCTGCGACAGCCGCGCATTGCGCCGGGCGAAGGGTGGTACCGGATGCACAAGATCCTGATCATCGACGACCAGGCCTACAACAGGCTGCTGATCGCCAGTCCGCTGGCGGCCTCCGGTGTTCGGGTCCTCGAGGCGAGCAACGGCCGGGAAGGGCTGGAGACCGCTCGTGCCGAACACCCGGACCTGGTGCTGTGCGACCTGGTGATGCCGGAGATGGGTGGGGCCGAATTCGTACGCGAACTGCGGCGCGATCCGTCGGTGGCCCGGACCCCGGTGGTCTTCTGGACGGCCAGCTACAAGGAGCACGAGGCGGCCCGGATCGCCGCCGACTGCGGAGTGTCTCGCATCGTGTTCAAGGGCCAACCCGCAGCCGAGATCCTGGACGTGATGAGGGTCTGCCTGGAGGAATCGCGTCACTCGAGTCCAAAAGAGGATCCAGTCCCGGCACCCGCGCCCCTGGGCTGCAGTCCGGACACCGAGTGCAGGCCCCCGGCCGTGGGCGACTTCGAGGAACGGCTGCTCGGCCTGCTGGATCTGCTGGAGTCGATCCGAGCACTGGACCTCCAGCTCGGTTGCCACGGCGGGCTCCAGGATCTGGTCCGCAGCGCACGTACGCTGATGGGCGCGTGCTGTGCCGGAGTGGCGGTTCTTGACGTACGCCCGCCGCTGGTGGCCGCCGCGGGCATCGACCCGGGCTCCCCGGAGCTTGCGGCCGAGCTCGAACCCGGTGGCCTGCTGGGGCGGCTCGCTGCCGGGCGCTCTCTGGTCAGGCTGCCAGCCCGCGCGGCCGCGGTGCCGCCATCGGGAACGGAGATGCCGCTGTTCCCCGCCGGGCCTTTCATGGCGGCCCCGGTCGCAACGGCCAGCCACGTCTACGGTCTTCTCTGGTTCTGCCGCCCGGCCGCCGGCGCGGAGTTCGGGCCCACGGATGGCCGGCTGGCGCTGGCTCTCGGAGCGGGACTGGCCACGGCGTGCGAAACGGCTCGCCTCGATGCGGACCGGCGCGAGGCCGAGAAGAAGTATCGGTTCCTGGTGGAGCAGTTGCCTGCGGTTACCTATGTGACGGCCGTGGGGCAGACCATGGATGTCCTCTATGTCAGCCCGCAGATCGAGGCCCTGATCGGCTTTTCGCAGGCCGAATGGGGAGGGTCGAACGGCCCTTGGCCGGGCCGCATTCACCCGCGAGACCGGGCCGAGGTCTCGAGGCGTGTGGCTTCTCTGGACGGCGTCGGGGACGTCTTCGAGGCCGAGTACCGGTTGCAGCATCGCGAGGGCACATGGCTGTGGATCCGGGACGAGGGGCGGGTCATAGGGCTCATGCCCGACGGCCGGCCGATGGTGCAGGGGGTCTTTCTGGACATCGGCCAGAGGAAACGCGCCGAGTTGAGGCTGTCGATGCAGCACGCGGTCTCTCTCGGGTTGGCTTCCGCCGTGGGATCGAACGACGGGATCCGCAAGACGCTCGAGGCCCTGATGCAGGGCCTGGGGGCCGTCACTTCGACCTACTGGAGCGTGGCCGAGAACGGCACCGAGCTGTTCGTGAGCGAAGTCTGCTGCCGGCTGGCTGACGCGACCTCGGTTCACGAGGGGTGCAAGGCCGTGACCTTCCAGAAGCACCAGGGCCTGCCCGGGCGCGTCTGGGGCGACGGGCGGCCTATCTGGATCTCCGATGTGACTCTGGACGAGAGGTGTCCCCGGGTCCGTTGCGCGCGAGCCGCCGGCCTTCGAAGCGCGATCGGCGTCCCAGTTTCGAGCGGCCAGCAGTCCGACGGCGTTTTCGAGCTCTTCTTCGGCGAGGAGCTCCGGGTCGACTCGGACCTGCTGGATCTGCTGGGGACCGTCGGGCGGACCCTGGGGCTCTTCATCAGTCAGCATCGTTCGGAGGAAGCGTTGTTGGAGCGCAGCCAGGTCGCGGCGCTGGCCGGCGAGGTAAGCGCGTCCATTGCTCAGGGAGGGAATCTGTGCCAGGCGCTGCAGGGCTGTTGCGAAGCAGTCGTCCGCAACCTGGATGCCGCCTTTGCCCGCATCTGGACGGTCGACGCCGCGGGTCAGACGTTGGAGTTGCAGGCCAGCGCTGGCCTCTACACGCACCTGGACGGGGCCCACTCCCGCGTGAAGCTGGGAACGTTCAAGATCGGCCGGATCGCGCAGGAGCGACGGCCCCATCTGACCAACGACGTCCTCACGGACGAGCAGGTATCGGACCGGGCCTGGGCCGCTCGCGAAGGGATGGTCTCGTTCGCGGGACATCCCCTCATCTCCGACGATCGCCTGGTCGGCGTCATCGCGCTCTTCGCCAGGAGGCCGTTGACCGGCACCGTCCAGCGGGCCCTGGCGTCGATCGCCCGATCCGTCGCCGTGGGCATCGAACGGTTCCGCACCCGAGCGGACCTGGAGCGAAGCGAGACCCAGCTCCGGCAAGCCCAGAAGATGGAGGCCTTCGGCCAGCTCGCCGGCGGGGTTGCCCACGACTTCAACAACCTCCTGACGATCATCTCGGGGCACACGCACTTCATCGTCGAAGAGTGCTCTCCCGACTCGCCAATCCTCGAGGACGCCGGGGTGATCGCGACGACCGCCGAGCGGGCGGCCGCTCTCACCCGTCAGCTCCTCGCCTTCAGCCGCAAGCAGTTGCTCAATCCGCAGGTCCTGGCGCTCAACTCGCATCTCGAGGAGTTCCAGAAGATGCTGCGGCGACTCATCGGCGAGGACATCGTCGTCGAGACCCGGCTGGCACCGGACCTGGCACCGGTCCACGTGGACGCGGGGCAGATGGACCAGGTGGTGCTCAACCTGTGCGTGAACGCCAGGGACGCGATGCCACGCGGCGGGCGCCTCATCATCTCGACCGCGAACGTCGAGCTTGGGCCTGCAGATCACCGCGAAGGCCTCGACCCGGGCCGGTACGTGGAGCTGACAGTCGCCGACACCGGGGCCGGCATGGACGAGGAGACCCGGCTGAGGGTCTTCGAGCCCTTCTTCACGACCAAGGAGAAAGGCAAGGGCACGGGGCTGGGTTTGGCCACGGTCGACGGTATCGCGCGCCAGAGCGGTGGGGCGGTGCGGGTCGAGACCGTGCTCGGCCAGGGAAGCCGATTCTCCGTGTTGCTGCCCGTCGCCACGGCCGCGCAACTGGCCAAGGAAGGCCACCACGCCGCGACCTCCGCCGCCCACCCCAGACCGGCGGGGCGCACGACAATCCTGGTGGTGGACGATGACGACTCGGTGCGGAGGTTCTTTCGGCGAGCCCTGGAATCGGAGGGCTACGAGGTCCTGGAAGCCGCCGGTGGGCAGTGCGCCCTCGATCTGTGTCGCAGCTACCTCGAACCGATCCAGCTCGCGATCAGTGACGTCGTGATGCCCGGACTGGGCGGGACCGAGGTCGCAACCAGCCTGGCCTCGCTCCGGCCCGGAATCCGGTTGCTCCTGACGTCGGGCTACCCGGACGAGGCCCTGGCACGCTATGGCGTCCCCGAGTCGGGCATCCAGTTCCTGGCCAAGCCGGTGACGGCCGTAACCCTCAGGGAGAAGGTGCGCGAGATCCTGAACGGCGGCTGAGAGCCGCCCGATGGGCCCGGCACCTGTTGGCCGTAGTCGGCTCCACGCCCGGGTGGTAGACTGAAAGTGATGGACCGGCGAAGCCTCATCACGCTGATTGCAGTTTTCCTGTTGTGGCGATTTCTGACCGATGCGCAGAGATACGTCTCCCTGATCGACGCCGCCGTCCTCTTCGTGGGCAACATCGTGGTCTTCCTGGTGGCCATCACGCTTCACGAGTTCGGCCATGCCGCCGTGGCGACCTGGCTGGGTGATTCGACTGCTCGCGCCCAGGGCCGGTTGTCGCTCAACCCGTTGCGTCATCTCGACCCGATCGGGACGCTGCTGATTCTGAGCGTGCAGTTCGGTTTCGCCAAGCCGGTGCCGGTCAATCCGGCCAGGTTCCGCCATCCCCGGCGCGATCAGGTACTGGTGGCCCTGGCCGGCCCGCTCATGAACCTGCTGCTCTGTGCCCTGTGTCTCGCGGCCCTGCGGTTCGCGTCGGCCTTGCCGGTGCTGGCGATCCCGGGTGCGGCAGGCGTGGCCGGCGACCTCCTGCGGCTGTTCCTGGCGATCGGGGCCGTGATGAACGCGATCCTGGCCGTCTTCAACCTGATCCCGATCCCGCCGCTCGACGGTTCTCACCTGCTCGAGAGCGTTCTCGACCCGAGGCAACGGACCTGGTACTACCAGAACCAGACGATGCTCTCGCTGGTGGGGCTGGTACTGCTGCTGGGCGGATTCCTCGAACCGTTCTTCCGTCTGGTCAGCCAGTTCGTGCTGCGGCTGGCGGGGGCCTGATCGCCCAGATGCTCGACGAGATCCTGGCCCCGCTGGCCGCCTTCGCGGATCTGCCCCTGGGGTTGCAGTTGCCGTTCGTGGCGATGTTCGCGGGACTGCTGGGCAGTTTCGTCAATGTCTGCATCTGGCGCATCCCGCGAGGGCAGTCGATTGTCTTCCCTCGCTCTCATTGCCCCGCATGCCGCGCGACCCTGGGCGTCCCCGACCTGGTGCCGGTCCTGTCGTACCTGGCCCTCAGAGGCCGGTGCCGTCATTGTGGCGCACCGTTTTCGTCTCGCTACATGTGGGTCGAGGTGCTGCTGATCTCGATCTGGTGCTCGGCGCTGTGCATGTTCGGGCTCTCGTGGGGCTTCCTCGCGGCGGCCGTGGCGGCCAGCATCCTCGTCACGCTGACGGGTATCTGCCTGATGGCGCGCTCGATGCGGCGAGGGTCCGGAGGGTTCACGTTCATCAGCATCATCCTGGCAATGGTGCTGCTCGGGATCGTCGTCACCCCGTTCCTCGAGGTGATTCGCACCGGCTACATGGGCGCGACCAAGAACCGCGAGTACATCCTGGCCTACAATCTGGCGCGCGAACGGCTCGAGGAGCTTCGTCTGATCCCTGCAAGGCAACTCAAGCCGGACTGGGAGGTCTACGTCAAGGGCACGCGCCTCACCGACAACATCTTCGTCGACGAGTTCGGGCCCCTGGCCAAGTGGGGGCAGAGCGAGAAGGTCTTCTATGCCAATTTCAGCGACGTGATGACCGAGCGCACCCAGCTCCCGGAGACTGTCCAGGACAAGTTCCGCCGTAACTACAAGCGGTACTACGGCTGCGACTACGAGCTCTACTCGGACGACCACGTCCCGTTTCGCAGGGTCACTCGAGTGCAGGAGCTGACCGATCCGAGCTCGCCGGGGATCGTCCTGCAGAAGGTCACGGTAACGGTGGTCATCAACAGCAAGATCACGCGCAACCGCGCCGTGGAGGTGTCGGCCATCATGTCCGACAGGGGGCAATGAAGCGAGGGTTCACGCTCATCGAGCTGTCCGTCGCCACCGGCGTCGGGATGATGCTGATAGGCGTCATCTACTTCATCTACTTCGGGCTCGTCCGCACATCGGCCAGGGCCGAGGACAAGGAGACCCTCAACAAGGTGGCCAACGTCCAGCTCGAGCGGATGGTCCGCGAGCTCCGGCAGGCCGACGCGATCCTCTCGGTCAAGCCGGACGAGCTACGCTTTCGCAAGTTCCGCACCGGTTCCGCGGCCGAGGAGGAGAGCCACGAGTACACCGGCGAGAAGCCCGAGTTCGACACCGTCACCTTCTCGGTGAAGGCAGGCGAAAACGACGTGTCGGTGCTCCGGGCAGAGAACCTCGACAAGCCGAGCCTGATGTTCACCGTCCAGAAGTGCGACCCGGAGGTGTTCACGGCCTACGTGCAGGCCGAGGCCGATCCCGAGAAGGAAGAGCTGCCCCGGATCCACCGCTTCGATCCGGTCCAGCAGATCAGCCGCGAGCTGCCGCGGATCGTCCTGATTCGCATCCATCTGGACATGGCGCAGCTGAACGACGCCCTCGATCTCCGCACCGCCGTCGCGCTTCCGGCAGTACTCGCTCGGCTGCGCCAGCCCAACTGGAACTCCGAGTAAGTCGCTGCCGGAGGGGGCAGCGAGGCGGGCAGAGGGAAACCACCAGGGCACGAAGGGCCGCGAGGTCCCTGTTCCAGCGGCACGGTGACGAATCACCGCGGTTCACGGTTGACGTTTCCCTCCGCTCGTGGCAATGGTTGTAGACAGGCTAGCTGCCCGTGCCGGAGCCCGTCCCGCCATGCCCTTCCTGCTCCACATCGTCGCCCGGGCGATCGTCCAGGAGTACCGCTTCGATCGCTTTCCCATCCTGATCGGTCGCCTCCCGGAGAGCCAGATCGTCATCCGTGACGGCCAGGTCTCCCGCAGGCATGCCCGGATCGTCTCGGAGGCGACGGGCTTCTTCGTCGAGGACCTCAACAGCACCAACTTCGTCTTCGTCAACGGCCAGCGAGTCGCCCGCGGCCCTCTGGACCACGGGGATGTCCTCAACGTGGCGGGAGTGGCGGACTTCCTCTTCCTGACGCGCAAGGACGCCGACCTGACGGCCCAGGTCCTCGCCAACATGCCGGCGGTCCCACCGCCTCAGGAGTCCGCGCCGCCACCGCAGCCCCCTTCGCCTCCCGCGGCCGCTGCGGCACCCGTTGCCCCGCAGGTGGCGATGCCGGCCCCGCCAGTCACGTCGAGGATCCTCTTGCAGGCCATCCGCGAGGCGATCAGCCCGGCCGACGGCACGCCGGTCGTGGTGCCGATCGCTCCAGCGGCTCCGGTCCAGGAACCGCGGGCGGCCCCTCGGAGCCCGGCGGCCGGGAGCCCCGTCACCGCCGCGGTCGGGGCAACGCTGGAAGACCTGCAGGCGCTTCACGAGACGGGCACCATGTTGCTCGGGCGCCCCGAGGAGCTCGAACACGGCCTCCAGGCCCTGGTGGACCGGGCCATCAGCCTGCTGCGCGCGCGGCGGGGGTTCCTGCTGGTTCGCTCGACCCGCATAGGCGCCGCGGGAGACTGGCAGGTCCGAGTGGCCCGCACCGCGGACGGTTGCGATCTCGACGGCGAGACTCAGCAGAGCTACGTGCGCGAACTGATCGACCGGGTCGTGGCGGTGGAGGAAACGACCACCAGTCGTCAGCTCGAGGGCGACGCGGGGCCCGGCGCTCAGCGCTCGCTGAGCCGCGTGTTGCAGGAGGCCATCGGCTCGCCGCTCAAGGTCGCGGACTGGATCCTGGGGGTGCTGTACTGCGACGGGTGCCGCAACGAGGTCGGTTTCACCCAGCGCACCATGCTGCTGTTCGAGATCCTCGCCCGCTGGGCGTCCCAGGCGCTGGAGCGCCAGCGGCTGGCGTCGCAGCTCGCTGAGCAGCACCAGCGCTTTCTGAAGACGGCCGAGCAACTCAAGGTCTCCAACCGCAAGCTGCGAGAGGCGCAGGCACGGCTCGAAGAGCTGGAGCCCGAGGAGCCGGCGGATTCCGTCCTGGGCCCCGCGAGAACGGAGCGCCCCATGCCGGTCACGCCTTTCGGCGTACGGCCCGCACCGGAATCAATGGAGCCCTTGGTGCCAGCGGAACCCGAGGAGCTGCTCGACCCCTTCAGCCTGTCCGGCCCCGACGCCCTCGATGCCATTCCGGCCGCCCCGCCGCTCCCTGGCGCGCCGCCGGCCCCGGGGGTCTGGGAGGGAGACATCTCGCACGCCGGAGCGCTCGCACGCAGGCACGAGGATTCGCTCGATCCGGCCGCCTTCTCGGGACCCGAGCCGGTCCTGCAGCTCTCCGATTCCGACGAGCCGGAGCTGCGCCTCAGCGGGGAGTCCCTCGCCTCCATTCCAATCCGGCCGCCCAGGTTGCCGGCGATCGAGGCAGGGTACCGGCCGCCCCTGGCCGGACCCGCCGGCCCGGGAGCCGGGGGGCCAGCCAGCATTCCCGGGCTCGTCGGTGCGTCGCCCGAATCGGTCGAGCTCTTCGCCAAGGCGCGTCAGGTCGCGCGCTTCTTCGACGTCCTCCTCATCACCGGAGAGCCGGGAACGGGCAAGAAGACCCTGGCGGCGGCCATCCACGGTCTCTCGGACCGCGCCAAGCGGCCGTTCGTCCACTTCGACGCCAGCGCGTGCCGGCCCGAGGAGTGCGAGCAGCGCCTCTTCGGCTGGGTGGAGCAGCGGGCCAGGGGCGGCACCCATCACCAGGGCTACGTGGACCGGTCCGCCGCGGGCATCCTCCTGGTGGAGGACGTGGAAGGCCTGACGTTGTCTGCCCAGCAGCGCCTCGACCACCTGTTGGCGCACCACAAGTTCGCCCGGCTCGGCTCGGACGACGAGCTGCCGGCGGACGTGAAGGTCATCGTGACGACCTCGCGGGACCTCGAGGAGCTGGTGCTGCAGGGGGCCTTCGACCGGGACCTGTACTACAGCCGCATCCGGGCGGTACACCTGCACTTGAGGCCGCTCCTGGAGCGGCCGGCCGACGTGGCGGCGATGGCCCAGATGTGGCTTTCGCACTTCAACCGCAAGTTCCAGAAGACGCTGCGGGCCGTCTCGGCGCCCGCGCTGGCACTGCTGCAGCGGTTTCCCTGGAGAGGCAACGTGACGGAGCTGCGTAGCACCCTGGAGGCGGCGGTGATGGTCGGCACCCACCGGGACCTGGAGATCTCGGACCTTCCCCCGGCGCTGCAGGAGTTCCATCGGCGAAATCCGGAGCCCCGGCGAGGGCGCTAAGCGACTGTGTAGAGATAACTGGATCAAGCCAAGACAAGGCGTAGTAGGACCGG
>JACQZL010000346.1 GCA_016213865.1 Candidatus Rifleibacteriota bacterium | reverse complement strand
TCGCTCCTCTGGTTTGATGCGCGGGGGCTTGCCCGGCTGCGCCGGGCAATAGCCGGCAGGGACGCCGGCCCTACTGCCCTCGCGTTGCTCGGGCTCGTCCCCCGCCCGGGAAGCGGTACGGCGATCTCTGGCGACAGAGAACGCCCACGGCGGACGCATGGGGCGCTGCCGTGGGCGCGGGTTTCCACTCTGGGACGATCAGATCAGTCCCTGATCGAGCATCGCGTTGGCCACCTTCACGAAGCCGCCGATGTTCGCGCCCAGCACGTAGTTGCCGGGCTGGTCATACTCTGCAGAGGTCTCGACGCAGGTCTTGTGGATGCTCTGCATGATGCCGCGCAGCCTCTGGTCGACCTCTTCGCGAGTCCAGGAGAGGCGCAGGCTGTTCTGAGACATCTCGAGGCCGCTGGTGGCGACGCCGCCGGCGTTGGCTGCCTTGCCCGGCCCATACAGGATCTTCTTCTTCAGGAAGACCTCGACGGCCTCGCTGGTCGACGGCATGTTCGCGCCCTCGGCCACGCAGAAGCAGCCGTTCTCGAGCAGCGTCTCCGCTTCGGGGCCGCTGAGCTCGTTCTGCGTGGCACTCGGCAGGGCCACGTCGCACTTGATGCCCCACGGCCTCTTGCCGGCGAGGTACTCGCACTTGAACTTCTTGGCGTATTCGGAGATCCTGCCGCGCTTGACGTTCTTGAGCTCCATCGCGAAGGCCAGCTTCTCGGCATCGATACCGGCCGGATCGTGGATGGTGCCGTCCGAATCGGAGAGGGTGACGCACTTGCCGCCGAGCTGATTGACCTTCTCGACCGTGTACTGAGCCACGTTGCCGGAGCCTGAAACGGCGACGGTCAGGCCATCGAACGACCTGCCGCGGGTCGCCAGCATCTCTTGCGCGAAGTAGACGCAGCCGTAGCCGGTCGCCTCGGGCCGGATGAGGGAGCCGCCCCAGTTCAATCCCTTGCCGGTCAGGACGCCCTCGAAGGACCCGGTCAGCTTCTTGAACTGGCCGAACATGAAACCGATCTCGCGGCCCCCGACGCCGATGTCGCCGGCCGGCACGTCGACGTTGGCTCCGATGTACCTGTAGAGCTCGCTCATGAAACTCTGGCAGAACTTCATGACCTCATTGTCCGACTTTCCCTTCGGATCGAAGTCGCTGCCTCCCTTGCCGCCGCCCATCGGGAGCGTCGTCAGGCTGTTCTTGAAGATCTGCTCGAAGCCGAGGAACTTGAGGATGCCCAGGTTGACCGACGGGTGGAACCGGAGGCCTCCCTTGTACGGACCAATGGCGTTCGAGAACTCGACGCGGAAGCCCCGGTTGACCTGGACCCGGCCCTTGTCATCGAGCCAGGGGACTCGGAACATGAAGATCCGATCGGGCTCGACGAGCCTCTCGAGGATCTTGGCCTCGCCGTACTCCGGGTGACGATCCAGACAGGGGACCAGCGACTCGACGACTTCCTGCACCGCCTGATGGAACTCGGGCTGCGCCGGATGCTTCGTCGTGACGTGGCTCATGAAACTCGACACGAACTCTCTGCCGTCCATGGGCTCCTCCTATTCACCGATCGGGCCTATACAGACAACACGAAGTGGGGTAAATAGTATCAGTCCGGCTGAACGCTGGTCAAGCAGTGTTGAACGGGCCAACTGGTCTCAGTGCAGACTGTCGGTTGGCCGACAGGTGGAGAGAAAGGCCCCGAGTCGGCCCCAGGCAAGTGGGGACTCTCCCCGCTCGCCGGGTCGGGGGCTCTTGCCGCGGTGCCACAAGCGAATCCCCGCGGAAGCGAGCCCTTGCCTTCGCGTGGCCTGGAAGCCAATAATCCGATCGCCGGCGGGCAAGACTGGCCCGATGCCCGGGCCCACTAACCATGCTCCATCGCCCTGAACAGGCAGCACGGTACGGCATGCCGACGGAGCAGTTCTCCGAGCTGATGTCGCGCCGCGTCAAGGAGATCCTGCTGGTCGCGTCCGAGTTCGACGTCTTCAACCTGGAAGAGTGCGGCCACCTCACGGAGGCCATCGTCCACGAGTTCGAGAGCCTCGAACTGAGCGTGGGCGAAGCGCCGCGTTTCACGCCGGTCAGCACCGCTGCCAGGGCCCTGCAGCTCCTTGCGGAGCGCCGGTTCGACCTGGTCCTCGCGATCGCCCACACGCCGGAATTCCCCGTGCGGTCCCTTGCGGCCGAGGTCAAGGGCGCTCACCCCGACCTTCCCATCGGGGTGCTCGTCGACCACGCCTGGCTCCTGCCCCAGATCTACGAGCTGCGCCGGTCGGGCGTGGTGGACTGGGTGTTCCTGTGGCAGGGCGACATCGACCCGCTGCTGGCCCTGGTACGTCAGGTCGAGGACCGGATGAACGTCGATGCCGATGTGACGCGCGGCGGCGTCCAGATGATCCTCTTCGTCGAGGACGAGCTCCGCTTCTTCTCCTTCTTCCTGCCGCGCTTGTACTCCGAGGTAACGCGGCAGACCAACCGGCTGATGGCGGACGGGATCAACCTGACGCACCGATTGCTGCGGATGAGAGCCCGCCCGAAGATCCTCCTGTGCCAGACCTACGAGGAGGCCATGGACCTCCACCGGCGGTTCGCCGGGAACATCCTCGGGGTCATCTCCGACCTGGGGTTCCCACGGGCGGGAACGCTCGACCCGCTCGCCGGTTGCGCCCTGGCCCGCGAGCTCCGCTCGGCCTGCCCGGATGTCCCGATCGTGCTCCAATCCACCGAGGAGAGCAACCGTGGCGAGGCCGAACAGGCGCAGGCGGCGTTTGTCTGCAAGGCCTCGCCCACCCTGCTCGACGACCTCAGAAAGCACCTCCTCGAGAGCTTCGGGTTCGGGGACTTTGTCTTCCGCTTGCCCGTCCGCACGGAGGTGGGCCGGGCCGGCAGCTTGCGCCAGTTGCTGCCATGCCTGGAGGCCATCCCCGACGACTCTCTCACCTACCACGTCGGCGGCAATCACTTCTCCCGCTGGCTGCGGGCGCGCACCGAATTCCAGCTCGCCACGCTGCTCAGGCCGGCCCGGGCCCAGGACTTCCGGACGACCGCGGAGCTGCGGGCCTTCCTCATCCAATCGCTCCGGGCCTATCTGCACCAGATCCAGCAGCATGTCACGGCCGACTTCCGTTCCGATCGCTTCGACTCCGACGTGGCCCTGGCAAGGATGGGTCCCGGTTCTCTCGGCGGCAAGGGCCGGGGCCTGGCCTTCATGCACAAGCTGCTGGCCCAGGCCCCCCTCGAGGAGCCCGGCCTCGAAGCGGTCATCCCGCAGGCCGTGGTGCTGGCGACCGGGGTCTTCGAGGAGTTCCTCCAGGACAACCGGCTGGCGACCATGGCATCCGACTCGATGACCATGAGTGACCAGGAGGTCCTGGACGCGTTTCGGCGAGGGCGTCTCGGCCGCCGCTGTACGCAAGAGCTGGTCAGGCTCCTCTCTTCGATCGACGAGCCGATCGCTGTCCGCTCGTCGAGTCTGCTGGAAGACTCCCTCTACCAGCCGTTCTCGGGCATCTACGCGACGGTCATGCTGCCCAACAACCACCCCAGTCTCGACGTCCGCCTGGCCCAGCTCCTCGAGGCGATCAAGGTGGTCTACGCCTCCACCTACATGCGGGCGGCCCGGGACTACGTGAAGCTGACCCCCCATCGCCTCGACGAGGAGCTGATGGCCGTCATCATTCAGCGCATCGTCGGCCGGAGCCGGGGGTGCCACTTCTACCCGATGGTCTCGGGCGTGGCGAGCTCCTACAACTTCTACCGGTTCGGAGAGATACGGCCCG
>JACQZL010000345.1 GCA_016213865.1 Candidatus Rifleibacteriota bacterium | reverse complement strand
GCCGCTCTCCGGGGGCTCCGCCCCCCGTCCCCCGCCAGGGCGGGAGCCCCGCCCTGGACCCGGCAATGAGAAGACGACGCGAGTCCTGATCGGCACTTCCGTGGACTCCTACCTGCAAGCGCAGGCAAGACTCCCTCCAGTCATCGGGGGGTCCAGGGGCGAACTTCGCCCCTGGTGGGGTTCGGGGGCAACGCCCCTGACAGGACTCTCCTTCCACGCCCCCCTCTCACCGCTCGAGCGATGCGACCAACTGCAGCAGACGCACCACCGGCGCGCCGGTCATGGGGCCGCGGAGCGGCATGTAGCCCAGCTCGAGTTCGCCGGTCGCGTCGCGGAGAAGGGCCGGATCGAAGCCGACCGACAGGAACCCCTCGTGCTTCCGTTCCAGGCTCGAGGGCTCGGCACCGCTGACGAGCGGGAAGACCACCGGCGGCATGCCTCTCCTGAGCACGAGCAGATCGAGCACGTACTGGTTGGACATGTTCTCGACCGCCAGGACCCACCACCACCGCAGGCCGGGCGTGCGGGCGAGCTTCGGGAGTTGACAGACGATGCGGGGCAGGCGAGGCCGGCCCATGATGGCCAGTTCCGCGTCGTTCCTGGGCTCGATGCCTGCCTCCACGGGTACGCCGGTGGCGTAGGCCAGGTTGGTGGTGACCCCGGGCGGGGGAGCGCGGAGCATTGGAAACGCTCGCCAGAGGAGCTCGCTCGAAAGTGCCGGCACCTTCTGGCCGGACAGCAGGTAGCGGCCCTCGACCAAGCGCAGCGCCTGCAGGGGCGCGAGCAGGTCGGCTGCCTCGTGCTCCGGCAGGGAGCCCGGCCGGAGGAGGTCGGGCTCCGCAAGGGTGCGCCTCATCAGCCCATAGAACCCCGAGCGCTTGAGGCTGGCGTCGAGCGTGCCGAAGTTCCTCGAACCGTACCGGGCGATGTACCCGATCCTCTCCTTCTCCAACGCCCGGCCAAGACCTTCGAGCGGCGTTCGGTCGAGGGTGGGAGAGAGAGGTTCCACGGCCGGAGCGGGAGCGGGCCCGTCCGGGCTTACCGGCCTGACCGGCTGGGAGGACGAGATGCGCCGGGCGAGGGCCAGTGCGCCTGATGCCGCAAGCAGCAAGCAGATGGCGAGCACCGCCAGCGGCAAACGAGAGGCGGAGGGACTGGTTTGCGACCGTGGAGGGGCTCCGGGCCTGGCCTCCGGAGAGCGCCCGGGCGCGAGATGGGACTGGACGACGGTCGCGGCGCCCGACTCGGACGCTGTTCTCCGGGGTTCGTCTCCGGGGATCTCGGTCCGGTCGAGGGTTGCCGCCCGGGCGCTGGCCAGGCCGATCCCGGCGCCGGCCGCCTTGCGAAGGGCCAGCGCGGCGTCGCCCGCGGAGGGCCTGAGCTTCGGATCGAGTTCGAGGCAGCGGCGCATCAGGGCGGCCAGCTTGGAGGGCACCGACGCATCCGGTGCCCAGGCGGGCTCGGCGAGCCTGCGCTGGAACATCTCCGCGAGCGTGCCGGAGGTGTCGAAAGGGACATGCCCGTGGATGCACTGGTAGAGGATGATGCCGAGCGCGTGAAGATCGCTCGCGGGGGCGGCCGTTCCCGAGCGGATCATCTCGGGGGCCATGTAGAGCGGGGTTCCGAGGAGCATCCCGGCGGCGGTCCCTCCCTGGCTGGCGTCCAGGGGCCGGGCGATTCCGAAGTCGGAAACCTTGATGGCTCCGGTGACCCCGATGAGTACGTTGGCCGGTTTCAGATCCCGGTGGATGATCCCCTGCTCGTGGAGGTATTCGAGGCCCTCGGCGATTCCCAGGCAGAGGCTCACGGCTTCGGCCAGGGGCAGCGGCTGTCCTCCGGCGAGCTTCTGGCTCAGATCGCAGCCTTCGACGTATTCCACGGCGAGGTATGGCGAGCCCCCGGAGGGGGCGAGCGGGTGCAGGGGCGGAGCCCCTGCGTCCAGGAGTGACGGCGCAGCACGCGAAGCGGGCGAGCCTTCCAGCACGTCGGAGTCGAAGATCGTGATGACCCGGGGGTGGGAGAGCCGGCCGAGGATCTTGGCCTCGCGGACGAAGCGGCCGGCCTCGGCGTCGCTCCAGGTGCGCTCGTTCGGAGAGTAGAGCTTGATGGCGACGAGCCGTTCCAGCGATCGCTGGCGCGCGAGGAACACCTTGCCGAACGCCCCTGCCCCGAGCGGCTGGAGCAGTTCGTAGAGGCGGTCGAACGAGGCGCGATCCATCGTATCCATAGCGTATTACAGCGCGAGCCTCCGCGCGCAAAGACCGGGGGCCGCGGCATGTGGGAGCAGCGGCCCATCCTGGGGGCCCTGCCCCCAGACCCCCGCCAGGGTGGGAGCCCCACCCTGGACCGGCGATGGCAGCCTACCTCTCGCTTGCTCCTCGGTGACTGGTAGCCAAGACCGACTCACGCCAGTCATTGCCGGGTGCAGGGGAGTGCTACTCCCCCGCTGGGGTTCGGGGCAAAGCCCCGCGGGGCGCTGCAGACCGGTCGGCGCCGTGATACGCTGTGCGGACCAACGGCCGATTTCGGCCACGTTACCGGAGGGCCCGATGCCTCAGAAGAAGAAGCCTGCCACCCCGTCTCCCGCCAGTCCCGAGCAGCCGCCGGCCCCCGTGCCTCAGGCGCCGGACGACAATCAGTCGGCCGAAGCCGCGATGCAGACGATGCCCGCGCCGCCGACGACGGCGATGGTGGTGGGACACAAGGAGCAGAAACTGATCGAGTGGATGATGTCGCATCCGCGCGAGGTGATGCGCCAGCGCCAGGAGATGATCATGACGCTGACGAAGCGGCGCTGCTTCTACGGTCGCGAGGGCGGGGCGATGCCGATCACGTTGACGCCGCTGTTCCTGGGCACGGACGCGGTGGGCCGCATCAGCAAGGCGGCCGAGACGTTCGACCGCGTCATCGACAAGGTGGTCAACGGCTACCGCGACGACCCGTACGTGCGGTCGCACTTCCTCTACACCGACCTGCCGAAGGAGTGGATCGACTGGGACCCGGGCTATGCCAAGCCGACGGTGCTCAACCGGCATGACGCGCTCTTCGACGGCAAGAACCTGAAGTTCATCGAGTTCAACACCGACAACCCGGGCGGCCGGGCGTGGCTCGACACGTTGGAAGAGATCTTCCGGGCCTATCCGATGTACGAGGAGTTGATCGCGAGCTACGGCAAGCCGTTCGAGCGATCGATGCTGAAGTCGGTCATGGACAGCCTGATCTCCTGCTATCGCGACGCCGGCGGCGACAAGCCGAATCCTCGGGTCGGGCTGGTCTCGTACAAGGAATACCTGCTCGGTAGCGACATCGAGATCACGCGAGACTACCTGGTCGAGAACGGGGTCGACGCGCACTTCATCGACCCGCGCGACTTCGAGTACCGGGACGGCGGGCTCTTCAGCGGCCGGGTGCGGTTCGACATCGTCAACCTCTGCATCCGCTTCCTGTTCTTCAAGAAGTTCCCTCGGGAAATGAAAGACTTCCTGGATGCGACCCGCGACCGGGTCGTGACGCCGGTGAATCCGTGGCGCGCCATCATCGGTGCCCACAAGGAAGCGATGTCGTTCATCTCCAACCCGGTGAACCACCACTACTTCAGCGAGGAAGAGCAGACCTGCATCCGGGAGCACCTACCGTGGACGCGGCGGCTGGATGAGACGGTGACGATCTCGCCCGACGGCACCGACGTGTCGATGCAGGAGTTCCTGCTCCACAACCGCGAACGGTTGGTGCTCAAACCCGGCCACGGGGCGGGCGGTCAGGATGTGAAGGTGGGGCGCACCACCGACGTGGCCACCTGGAACGCCTATGTCCGCGACGTGATCGGCTGCCCCTGGTGGATCGTCCAGGAAGCGGTGCCGGTCCCGGAGTACGAGATCCCGGTGCTCAAGGGCGGCAAGGTCGTCCTCGAGAAGCGCTTCCTGAACATCAACCCCTACGTCTTCAACGGGAAGTACGCCGGCTGCCTCGGCCGAGTGAGCGAGTCGAACGTGGTGAACGTCAGCTCGGGCGGCGGCATCATTCCGGTGTTCCCGCTGAAGGAATAGGGGTTAGGGATTGGGGGTCAGGGACTGGCGCGGCGCTGTGCCGGCCGCACGGCGGCGCGATGGTCGCAAGATCTCAACGGAGGGAAAGCCTGGCTCCTGCCCGTTGTCGCGTACCCCTGGCGCACACCACGCGTGCGACCATCCGTTCTCGCCTAACCCCTAACCGCTAACCCCTGACCCCTGACTCTTACCACCTGTAGTACTTGTTCGCCTCTTCCAGGGCGAGACGGTACTTCTCCTTCGTCGGGCAGTCCATCCGGGCGATCTCGGCGTAGGTGTTGAGTTCGGATGGCAGGAAGGGATAGGGCGGGTTCTCTCGAGCGACCTCGAGCACGAGGTCGAGCAGGCCGTTGACGTAGTCGTTGAAGTAGACCTCACCCAGCTTGTCGCGCCGGCCGTCGGGGACGGGATTGTTGAAGTCGATCGCCCAGGGCTCGCCCTGTTCATCGAGCATGAACTCGATCGAGTTCATCTCGTAGCCGAACACGCGGTTGATGATCTTGGCCTGTTCGAGCACCTTGTGGCCCGTCTCGGGTGACAGGAAGCCCTCGGAGTACTCGTAGGTCGACCAGTCGCGGTCGCGGAAGGTGTACTTGATGGGGACGATCTTGCGGCCCAGGCAGAGGCAGCGGACCTGCCACTCGTGGGGGGAGGGAACGGCCCTCTGGAGGGTCATGACGTCGGAGCCGCTCTGGTCGTAGTAATGCAGGAGTTCATCGGCGTTGCGAACCTTCCAGCAGTTGCGGGCGCCGCGGCCCTCCGCCGGCTTGAGATAGGCGGGGAACCCGATGCGCTGGATGATCGAATCCCAGTCGAAGTGCCGGTGGTAGCGGAAGTAGCGCGGATCCTTGAGGTAGGGGTTGACCTTGGGCGGCAGGACGATGGTGTCGGGGACGCTGATGCCGAGGGCCCGGCAGACGTGGAACCCGAAGTCCTTGGTTGCGATGAAGTACTGGAACGAGAGCGGGTTGTTCACGACGTGGACGCCCTGGTGGGCGAACATCATGAACGCGCTGACCGCCTGCGGGAGCAGGTGCGAGCAGCGGTCGACCAGCACGCGGTACTTGGCGCGATGGTCGATGTCCATCTCGGTGATCTCGATGTGCTCGGCGACCACTTTCTTCCAGACGCCGTCCTTGTCCTGGAAGGGAATGGTGGCGTTCAGTCGCTTGTGGAGTTCGGTGCCCAACTCGTCGTCGAGATAGAGCAGCCCGACCGGGTAGTCTTGAGTCTTCTCTGCCATGGTCTGCTCCTATCCGACGCGGTCACGCTCGCGCTGCACGACCGGCGGCGAGGTTCGGTCTAGCTTGGTCCAATCGGTCTTCATCCAGCTCTTGCAGACGGCCTTCTGCAGCGCGTTGGCCGAGGCCTTCGGTCGCACGCTGACCGAGATTCCGCGGCGCGTGCCGAGGACCACGTCCAGCTCGGCTGCCACCGCCCGAACCTCGAGCTGCGGGTGACCCCGTACCCCGCGGAGGAGCGGCCCGCGCTCCTCCTGGCGCGGCTGCGCGAAGGGCCGG
>JACQZL010000344.1 GCA_016213865.1 Candidatus Rifleibacteriota bacterium | reverse complement strand
GGGTCAAACGAATCAGGGCCTGACATGGCCTTCGAGCGCGGGGACTGCGGTGTGGGGGGGGCTGCGACGGCCTCAAGTCCCCGGCGGAGGCTGTCGATTGATGAGGTGAATGGTCACGTTCGTCTGAGGGAGGCTCTGCTTCGATGCTCCACTGGAAGATCCCCCTGGTTGCCATGGCTTGCCTGGCGGCGAGCACTTCGTCCTTCGCGGGCGACTTGATTGCCGTTGTCCATCGTGACACTCCGCTCGTCCTGGACGCCGCCGACCCCGGCCTTCGCCCGAAGTTGCTGGCGCAAGGCGACAGCGTCTCGATCATCCCCGAGATGTCCAACGACCTGAGGTTGTTCGTCAAGGCGGCCGATGGCGTGACGACGGGCTGGATCGATCGAAGTGCGGCCTCGTGGCCGGACGGCAGTCCAATCGAGGGCGACCCGGACCAGGTCACGCCCGCAGCCGAGGTCTCGGATGCCAACGGGCTGGGCCCCGAGGAATCACCCCGGCCGGTCAAGGGCAAGAAACCTCGCAAGGGCTCGCGGGGGAACGCAAAGAAGGCGCCCGCGGCGGCAGCCGCCGAGAAACCGGCTATCGCGGCGACCAAGGCGGAGGTCTCGGCCCCTCGCCCCCCTCTTCAGGAGCGGAGCCTCCAGGAGATGCTGATGGGTCTCGTCTCCGAGGCGCCGGAGGAGTGCTACGCCAGGTCCGTCGTGCATGACGGGAGCCTGACCCGGGACGAGAAGGTCCTGGCGCTCAAGCTCTACTACAAGTACTTGCAGGAACAGCGGACCAAGCTGGCTGGCCAAGGGGATGCGGCCGCCGCGGCCCGCGAACGGCTCCAGCGCCAGTCCGAGGAGCTTCTCCAGAACCTCGCGTCGTTGGATCTGCCCTCCGGCTCTGTCCGCAAGGGGAGTCCGACTTCGTCGAGAGTCGAGGGCGCGGCCAAGCGGAAGTCGGCGGCCCGCGTGAAGGCCCGCGAGCCCAAGGCCCTGCGGCAACTGGTCAGCCGGCCCCACGGGGATGCGTGAGCTCCCGATGAAGCTCCGGCTCCTGCTGGGTGCCATCGCCGCGCTCGCGGTCCTGGCCGGCGGCACCTGGGCGGGAGGGCCCGACTACCCGGAACGGCTCGAAGAACGCATCCAGAATGAAGTCGGCCAGGTCCTGGGCAGGCTCCAGTACAGTTCGTCGTACCGGACGTGTCTCTTGACGCCGGACGAGGTCCTGGTCGAGGTGACCCTGCGCACGCCGCTGGTGCGCGAGGAGCGGCGTGACAGCACCGCGCTGCTCGAGACCCGCGACGCGGTGGCCCAGATCTTGAGCCGGCGCTTCCCCGACGTCCAGCTCTCGGAGCTCTCCAGCTTCAGGGTCCGTCCCAGCCCGCTGGGCAATCAGATGCTGGCCCTGAGACCGAGCGACTAGCAAGAACCGGCGGCCCAGGGGGGCGCGCCGGTTCAGGTGTTGCTCTCGACCGCTGCTCGAGCTCAGTAGTGGTGGCAGTGGCCGTAGTAGCCGTAGTGGTCGTAGTCGTCGTAGTGGTGCTGGTGCTCCACGTAGAAGCAGCCGCTGGTTGCGGCCATTCCGATGGCGAACAGCGCCAGGGCCAGTAGCTTCAGCGTCCTTCTCCTCATACTCGCTCCAGTCTCGACCGGGTTCTTCGGGGGTGCTGGTCGTGCCCGGATCGCCTCGGCGGAGGCGCCGGCGCCGCCAGTTCAGTTGGTCCAGTATTCGTTGGGGTGGTTGGCCCCGTAATAGTGGTTGTCGTAGTCCGTGTGGTAACCCACTCGGCGGTTGTGCTCGTGGCAGCCCGCGACCCCAAAAGCGAACGTCACCAGCAGGGTCAAGAGAGCAACCTTCAAGCCCTTTTCCATGTTTCACCCCCTTCCAGTCCAAGGGATACGGTCATGTTCGATGGGTGGGCGACCGGTGCTCCGGCTCGCCGATCTCGTCTTCTCTCGCAGGTAATGGGTTCGCCAGGCTCATTAAGCTGCTCGCGGGGGCATGTCAACCGGGGCAGGCGGCTCCCCACTTCTCGGCGCCTCTCTCCCTCGAGGACGGGAGCATGTCGGTAGCCTGGTAAGCCACCGACAACACCGGGAAAACGTAGGGGCGGGGCTTGTCCCCGCCCGCAGGTCGGGTGGCTACAAGTGCCGCCCCTGCACGGTGCCCAGGCCAGGGACATGCTCCC
>JACQZL010000332.1 GCA_016213865.1 Candidatus Rifleibacteriota bacterium | reverse complement strand
TGCGGGCGCCCCCGGTCTTCGAGCGTTCCGTCACCGGCGCCGGGCGAGGCCTTGCCGCTGACTACCGGGCGGGTTTGACTCTCTTGGCCGCGGCGCTGCCCTCCGGGCTGGCCAGCGGGTCGCCCGCCATGGTTTCGCCATACTGCTCGCCGGTGATCAGCTTGCTCTCCGAGAAGTCCAGGCCCGAATCGCCGAGGAGTTCGGCCTGCGCCGCGGCAGCTTCGCTCGTTTCGCCGGAGTCGGCCGAGGCGTCATCCGCGCTGGCGGCTTCCGCACCGGCTGCATCCGCAGTGACCCCAGCCGAACCGCCCGAGTTTCCACCGAGCGCCACCAGTTCGGACGCGAACGAGCTGAAGCTGGACTTGGCGTCCGTGGTTCCGCCGGGCCATGCGAAAGGCGCCTTGGCCTCGACCTCGATGCCTTTCTGGACCACGAGAAACTTGGGCTCGAGCTTCTTGTAGCTCTCGTTCACCTGGGCAATCGAAGTCTCGCGGATCTTGGCCTCGAACTTCTTGGGCAGCTTGCCGCTTTCCAGCTTGGGCAGAGCGTTCTCCGCCACGTGGGCGCCGAACTCGTCATACTTGTCGACTCCGATGCGCTTGTATCCGCCGTCCGTCTGCCTCTCGCCGAAGGCGAGCTGCGACTTTTCCATCTGCACCGCGTGGGTGCCCTCATGCGCTACCAGCATCAGCGTCTGCAGACGCAGGGCGAAGAGTCGCTTCTTCTGCTGCTCCTCCTCGGGGAGCGACGAGAACTTCGTCCCAGCGGCGGCCACGAACCCGTCGACCTGGTTCCGGATCGCGTCCCGGTTCAGGTAGAGGACATAACGTCGCGGATTGGCGTTGTCCGGCGCGAAGTGCGCCCCCACGAACATCATGTCGTCCGCGGTGGCGTCGTTGAAGCCGAAGTAGCGGCCGATCTCGGCCCCGCTCACGAACTCGACGGCGTATTGCCGTTTCGACCTGGCCAGGACGTCGTACGAGCCTTGCAGCGCGAGCTTGACCAGCGTTGCCGCCTCCGCCTCGGAGGCAGCACTCAGAGGCTCCTGGTCGAACCCAACGATTTCGACGCCGGCCCTCGCGCAGGAAACGAACAGCGTCAGACCCAGAATCAGTACGAGTGAACTCCGCATCGAAATCAGCCTCCCGAGCGGTCGTTGGGTGCGATCGGATGAAGAACCGGCTCGCAAGGTCGACCGACCTCACGGCGACGATCCTACCAGAGGAGTCGCATCGCGGACACCATCACCGGCCAGGAGAGGTGCACGCGCGGAAGGTGGGGATCCGCTCCGGTTCGAGTTCGACCGGGGAGGCTGTGCCCGGGATCCCTGCCAGGGTGGGAGCCGTACCCTGGCGTCGGTTCTGGAGCGGAGTTCCCGAGAGACAAGTCGAAGTTCTCGCTGCTTTCCCACGAACCGCGTGCGCACCCGGCGCGAAAGCCCGCGGAGATCCGGCTTGCTTCACCTCCAGCGGTACCTGGCACGAAGGGCCTGGGCCTTGCGGGCGACCCGCGGGGTGGCGTCCTCGGCCAGCCCCGCCAGCAGCTTCACCACCGAAAGGAAGCGCGCCTGCGGCACGCTCTCGTCCACGCCGGCGGCATCGAGCCAACTCCCGGCGGCCTCGGCCAGCACCGAGCCGGTCGTGGCCAGTCGCCGGCTCACGTGGAGCTGGCGCAGTTCTTCCAGCGCCTGCCAGGCATCCACTCCTCGCTGGCCGGCCAGACTCGAGACCACCCGATCGGCGTAGGCTCCGGCCCGGACAGCTTCCTGCGCCTCCGGGATGTCGGCCGGCATCTCCCGGAGCAGGTCGAGGGCGCTGCCGTTGTCCCGGGCGGCGCACCGGGCGGTCGACACGGCCACCCGGACGAGTTCCGCTGGGGCCGAATCCCGGGGCGCCAGCCGGAAAGCCATCCCGGCGACTTCGTAGGGCCAGGGAGGTGCCGAGTACCGCGTACTGGCCGCAAGACAGCTCATCATCGCGGCCTCGGATCGAAGCTCCCTTCGACACTCGAGCGGCTCGAGACCTTCCGCGGAAGCTCCGAAGAAAGATGTTGACCCCCGAACGTTGCGGTGTTATCCTCACCGGCTCTCGAGCGGAGGGGCCTCCAAGAAACGGACGGGGTCGTCCGGAGGAAGTCAGTAACGTTCGAGATATCGAGAAGAGGTCTGCAGACCGAATCGAGATGAAGCCGACAGGCCCGAGGGATCGGCTGGACGCAAGTCCGAAAGCAGAAGTGGCCCTGGGATCCTCCCGTACCGGAGGATGAGGTAGGACAAGGATCGTTCCGGAATCTCCAGGTCAAAGGTGAAAAGTCCGCGAGGACGTAAGCTTCTGGAGAAAGGTCCTTTGAAGAATCGGTAC
>JACQZL010000009.1:20559-24482 GCA_016213865.1 Candidatus Rifleibacteriota bacterium | reverse complement strand
CTTCTACCCTACCGGCTTCTGTCATGCCTCTCCTGGTGAGGGATTTAATGCCATTGGGACGCTCCCCCGCCAGGAGGTGCGTCAAAGTGGCGTGACCCGCACCCGCGTCGAGCTCAGGCGCCGACCGGCTGGCTGGACCGGGAGATGTCGGCCAGCGACAGTCTGAGGGCCAGGCGCTGGGCCGAGGCCCGCGCGCGCTCGCGGACGACCGGATCTCGATCCTGGGCCAGGCTGTCCAGTTCCAGGACGACCGGGGCATCCGGTCCCAGCTCGCCCAGGACCCAGGCGGCGCTCGACCGGAAGAGCTGCGAGGTG
This sequence comes from Candidatus Rifleibacteriota bacterium, assembly GCA_016213865.1. Next base: position 24,167 of record JACQZL010000009.1, on the reverse strand, counting down.
TGATGGACCATCTCTCGCAGTGCCGCTTCGGCCACGCGATAGCCGGTTCGCAGCAAGGCGACGATCGCGTTGGCCCGCACGCGGTTGTTGGCGTCCTCGAGGTAGGGAGGCAGGAGCCGCAGGAGTTCCTCCGGCCCGCAGATCGCGGACAGGGCCTCGATGGCCGTCGCGCGGACGCGCTGACTGCCGTCCGTGAGACCTGCCACGAACACGTCCTTGAGCGCCGGGTCGTTCGATCGAGAAAGGAGCGACAGGGAGAGGGCCCGAACCCGTTCGTCCTCGTCTCGGTGGCTGGCCACGGAACGCACGAAATCGACCGTCACGGCCAACGAAGTCGTGCAGAAGGCCTGCAAAATGCTGTAGCGCGTCTTGGCGTTCTGAGCGCGCTGATACGATTCGGACAGCAGCGTCCGCGCGGCTCCGTCCAGGCGGGCCCCCAGCAACTCCACCACGGTGTTGGCCACGTACGGCTCGGCGTCCAGGCACAGCCTGTAGGCATCCTGGACTTCCGGGTCCGGCCACAGGAAAGCCAGCGCCCGAGCCGCCTCCGAGCGGTTGGGTCCCCACCCGTCGCCCCGGCAGATCGTCAGCAGACGTTCCCGCAACGCGGCCACGACATCGGGCCCCGCAACTTCCTTCAACGCGGCATATCGCCGCTCGGCGCTGCGGTCCGCGAGCCTGTCGCGAATCTCTTCGATTTGAGCTTGTAGCTTTACCACGATTCTGCCCCCCTTTCACAACTTCGCGCGGCCGGTCGCATTTTTCGTCTCGTTCCGGCAGTTTGGGCAGATTCGCATGAGGATAATGACCGCAAGGCAAACTGTCAAGCCTGTGTCCCAAGTCACAGACTCCTGACGGCAGGTTGCCGATGCCCGAGGCGCGAGCGCCAGCGAGCACCCCTAACCCCTAACCCCTAACACTTACCCCCGCTTCTTTCCCAGGATCGCCGCCGCGGCCGCCGAGTCCTTCATCGGCAGGCTGTTGCGGAAGCGTCCATCGAACGCGTGCAGAGCTCCCGCGACGGCTCCGGCGGTCGGCACCAGCCCAATCTCGCCCACCCCCTTGGCGCCGAAGGGACCGTCGGGATCGGCTGTCTCGATGAAGTGGCACTCCAGCGCCGGCATGTGACGCGCCCGGAGAATGCCCAGCCGGCCCAGGTGCGTCTCGGTCGGGACCCCCTGGTCCAGGACCAACTCCTCGGTCAGAGCCTGGCCCAGGCCCATGTGGGCCGAACCTTCGAGCTGGCCGCGGAGCAGAGTCGGGTTCATCACGCGACCGCAGTCGAGCGCGATGGCCAGTCGTTCCAGGCGGCCCTTGTCATCGAGCGTTACCACCTGAGTGGCAAACGAGTAGGTCAGATGGGTCACCGGCTCTGCAGAACCGGAGTCGAGCGGGGTCGTCCAGTCGCAGACGAAGCTGCCGGCGAACCGGCGTCCCGCCAGCACGCGAAGCGCCTGGCGCGCCGCGACAGTATCGGTCGGTCCCAGAAGGCCGGCAGCGTCCATCGCCGAGCGCAGGCGACGGGCGGCGTCGCGGGTGGCGTGACCGCCCAGCACCGTGGCACGGCTCGCGGTCGTCATTCCACAAGGCACGGGCTGCGCCGTGGTGGCCACGGCGTCGAAAATGCCGGCTGGCAGGCCGGTCTCTTCGCACGCTACCTGGATCAGTATCGTGAAGAGCCCCTGGCCCATCTCGGTGAACCCGGTCGACAGCAGGATTGTCCCGTCGGACCTCACTTCCAGGACCGTCTGCCCCGCATCCGGCAGTCCGTGCCCGATGCCGACGTTCTTCATCCCACAGGCGATGCCCGCGAAACGGGCCTGCCGGTAGGTATCGCGGACCGCCTCGAGTGTCTTCTTCAGGCCCACGGCCCTCAGCTTCTGCCCGCACCCGAACCGGTCGCCGTCTTCGAGCGCGTTGCGCCACCGCATCTCCCAGCCGTCCAACCCCACCTGCGCGGCCAATCGATCGAGGCAGCCCTCCATCGCGAAGGCGACCTGACCGACGCCGAACCCCCTCATCGCGCCGCAAGGCGGGTTGTTGGTCACGACGGCCGTCGTCTCGACGTCCAGGTTCGGGACCCTGTAGGCCCCGGCCGCGTGCAAACAAGCCCGCTCCATGACCTTCTCTCCGACCGAGGCGTAGGCGCCGGTATCCGCCAGGACGCTGGCCTTGACCGCGGTCAGCCGTCCCTGGGCATCGCAGCCGACCAGGTACTCCATCCTCATGGGGTGGCGCTTGGGATGGAAGAGGATCGACTCCTCTCTCGAGAGCGTCAGCCGGCACGGCTGGCCCGTGCGCTGGGCCAGGACGGCCACGGGTCCCTGCACGCCCAGGTCTTCCTTGCCACCGAAGGCCCCGCCGCAGGGGACGAGCTCCACCTCGACCTCGTCCTGGGGCACTCCCAGCAAGCTCGCGACCTGGCGCCGATCGTCGGCGACCCCCTGCCCAGGGGTGAAGAGCTTGAACCGCTGGCCCGGCTCGGATGGAGGCACCATCAGCGCACTCTCCGGTTCGAGGAAGGCGTGCTCGATGACCTGGCTCCGGAACGACTCCCGGACGACATGGGCGCTTCGGGCCAACGCCTCGGCGGCGTCACCACGGCACAGCGTACTGCTGAACAGGATATTGCCGCCCGCGTTCAGCGCGGGAGCCCCCGGTTCCAGCGCGCGTTCCGGCGTGGTGACCGCTTCGAGCGGCTCGAGCTCGACCGCAATGGCGGCGGCAGCCTCGCGGGCGGCGCGCCGACTCGTCGCCGCCACGGCCGCGAGCACGTCCCCCACGTAGCGCACCTCTTCGCCCACGGCCACGAAGACAGGCCAGTCCCTGGCGATGAGGCCCTGGTAACGCTCCCCCACGACCTGGGCCGCCGTGACCACGGCGACGACGCCCTCGATCGCGAGCGCGGGCGCGGGATCGATCGCGCGCACTCTCGCTCGCGGAACGCGCGCCAGCCGCAGCGCCCCCTCCAGCAGCCCGGGCACCTTCAGGTCGTCGGCGAAGGGCTGCTCGCCCAGGGCCAGGGCCCGCCCTCGATAGAGCGGGGCCGGCTCGCCGACGCCGCAGCCCGCCTGCCGGCCCCCGCCCAACCCTCTCCCTCCGGGGGAAGGCAGGGGTGGGGGAGGCTCTGGCTGGCCCGCTTCGCGGGCCAGGACCGGCAGGGACGCCGGTCCTACTGCCCTCGCGTCACGCTCGGGCTGCCCCCTGCGAGCGGCGGCGAACCAGCGCACGGCCCTGACGATGGAGGCGTAGCCGGTGCATCGGCACAGGTGCCTGTCCAGCGCGCACAGGATCGAGGCGTCGTTCGGCTCCGGTTGCCTGGTCACCAGCGCGTGGACCCGCATCGCGATGCCCGGCGTGCAGAATCCGCACTGCAGCGCTCCCTCGCTCACGAAGGCCCGCGCCAGCAACTCCCGCTCCTCGGCGGGCAGCCCTTCGAGGGTCGTGACCGCGCGGCCTTCCACGCGCGCCGCCGGCAGCACGCACGACAGCTTGGGCACGCCGTCGACCAGCACGGTGCAGCAACCGCACGCCGCCTGCCCCGAACAGCCGTCCTTGACCGAGGTGATGCCTGCACCCACGCGCAGCGCCTCGAGCAGGCTGGCCTG
>JACQZL010000009.1:9976-20525 GCA_016213865.1 Candidatus Rifleibacteriota bacterium | reverse complement strand
GGAGCTCGCCTTCCCAGGGCAGGCCGTTCAGAGTGAACAAGAGTCTCATCGAGGACGACGAAGGGGGCCGCCATACGGTCTGAGTGCCGAGGGTCGAGAGCCGATCTCACAACCTCTTCCACATCTGGGGAGCCAGCTCTCTGGAGCGAGCGGCGAGGCGCTCCTCATCGAGGGTCAGCACCTTCTTGCCCCGCATCAGGACGCGGCCGGCGCAGACCGTGGTATCGACCACGGCATCGGGAAGCCCGAAGATGAGATGGCCCAGGAAGTTGTCGGCCGAAAGAGGCGTCGGCGGCCGGTAGTCGAGGATTGCCAGGTCAGCCGGCCCTCCTTCGCGGAGGTTGCCCAGCTCGAGGCCCAGTTACCGGCGCACGATCTCGGCGTTGTTCTGGAGCAGCATCTTCGGGGCCTCGCAGAAGGCCACGCGGGGATCGTGCTGATCGAGCCTGTGGAGCAGATAGGCGCAGCGCATCTGGGCGAGCATGTCGGACGACATGCCGTCGGTTCCCAGGCCGACCAGGACGTTCTTGCCCATCATCGCGAGCACCTTCGAGACCCCGACGGCGTTGTTCATGTTCGACTCGGGGTTGTGGACGACGATGGTCCCGGTGGAGGTCAGCGTTGCGATCTCGGGTTCGTCGATGTGGATGCAGTGGACGAAGATCGACTGCTGACCGGTGGCCCCCAGCTTGTGGAGGCGGGCCACGGTGGGCATCCCGTACTTGTCGAGCGAGTCCTGGCGATCGGCAGCATCCTCGGCGACGTGGATGTGGCAACCGACGCCGTTCGACCGGGCGATGCAGACGCATCGCTCGACGGTCTCATCCGAGACGGTGAACGAGGCGTGGAGCCCCATCATCGCCGCGACCTTGCCGTCGCCCTTGCCGATCTTGCGGATGAAGCGTTCGTTCTCTGCGATGCCGCCGCCCTTGACGTTGCGGTCCGAGACCTCGTAACAGAGGGATGCCCGGATGCCGCCCTCGCGCACGACCTTCTCGATCCGATTGAGCGAGCCGTCCCGGCACGATGGCGAGGCGTGGTGGTCGATGACCGTCGTCGTCCCGTTGCGAATGCACTCCACGACCGGGATCTGGGCCGAGAGGGTCACGTCCTCGTCGGAGAGGGCCCGATCCAGTTTCCACCAGAGCCGCTCGAGGATCTGCACGAAGTTCGCGGCCGGCTCGCCCGGCGGGCACATGCCGCGCGCCATCGTCGAGTAGAAGTGATGGTGCGTGCAGATGAACCCGGGCAAGATGAGCTTGCCGGAGCAGTTGATCGTCTCGGCCTTCGGGTACTTGTCGCGCAGTTGCACCGCGTCGCCGATGGCTGCGATCTTCTCACCTTCGGTTACGACCGTGCCGTTCCAGATCACTCGGTTCTCGGCACCCAGGGTCACGACGATTCCGTTTTCGAAGCGGGTGGTCATTGGCAGGCTTCCTTTCGGTTTGACGGACTGACCACGAAGACACGCAGGCACGAAGGGTGGCACCCAGAGGAGATTCGACTCGGCTCCTCGGTGCCCGTCCCGGGTGCTTGGTGCCTTCGCGGTGAAGAGGCCATTGGGGTCCCGGCGGCGCCTCACGCCTCCTTGAGAGCGGCAGCCTCGGCGGGTGTGCGCTCGCGCATCGAGAGGGCCCCGACGAAGCACTTCTGGACGCAGATGGAACAGCCCACGCACCGCTCCGGATCGGTCCGGAGCTTCTGCTCGGCATCGAACGAGACGGCCAGGTACGGGCAGCGCACGCAGTTGCCGCACTTCACGCACAGGTCGTGGTCGTGGTGCGAGATGCGCTTGGTCGCGGGCAAGGCCATGAAGTCGGTGATCGGCTTGGGCTGGGCCCGGCCGATCAGCTCTTTCATCGAGCGGATGCCGCGCTCGGCCATCAGGTGCGCCGTGCCGGATTCCAGTTCCTGGATGATGGCTGCGCCGTGCTTCATCACGATCGTGCAGAACTGGACGGTCCTGACGCCGAGTGCCAGGAAGTTCATCGCGGCCTTGTAGTCCATCGGGCCGCCGTTGCCCGAGATCTCGATCCCCACGGGAACGGCGCTCGCCAGCGTCAGGTACGAGATTGGCGTCACGCCTTGACCGCTCATGCCGACGACGATCGCCTCTTCCCACTCCTTCTTCTGGCCCGGCCGGAAGAAGAGGGTCGGGAAGGTGTTGGCCAGAGTGATGCCCGCCTTCTTGGTCGGGTGGCGCTCCAGGACCGAGCGGATGGCGCGCAGGATGGGGACGATCGACGTCACCGCCGCAGTCAGCTTGAAGAGTTTGGGGGCCGCGGGGTTGGAGACCTCGAGGATCCAGTCGATGATCTTCGCGGTCAGCGCCGCGTTCTGACTGACGATATCGCCCTCGGTGCCGTCGCCGCCCTGGGGGCACGACAGGCTGTACTCGATGCCCATCGCGCCGGCGTTCTCCAGCTTCTTGGTGTTGGACTGCCAGCCCTTGCGGTCCGACTCGTCGTGGCCCGTGACGGGGCCTCCGGTCGAGCCCATCGTGAGGTGGTCCGGGAACTCGCGCACCAGACGTTCGACTTCGCGGCAGACGCGCTCGAGCGGGTGGCCCGACACGTTGTCGCAGTTGCCGTAGGTCGTCCCGGTGAAGGCGTGCATGTACTGCGACGGGATGTGGATCGGCACGCCGTCGAACGCGGTCTTCATGATGCCGCCGGCCCAGCCGGCCTGGTAGGCGAGCTTCATCTGGTCGTAGCCGTCGGACGGGGGAGCGGCCGAGAGCAGGTACGGCGAGAGGATGCGGCGGCCGAAGAAGTCCGTTTCGAGGGAGACGGGCTTGGCGACGAAGCCGGGCAGGACCATCGTCGACTTGACGGCCCTGGCGAAGGTGGGCCGCTGGCTGCGCTTGACGTGGGCGTCCACTTCCAGCGCGGCGTTCTTGCCGGAGGCGACGGCCTCGACCACCGTGGTGGGGCCGTTCACCAGGTCGCCCGCGAAGAAGAGGCCCGGAACGTCTTCGCGCTTGAAGGCTGGCCGCATGCCGACGGCAATCACGACGGCCGAGATGTCGTTGCGCACCGCGTCCGTTCCGGCCACGTCGCGGACCCTCGACGGGTGGAACTTCTCGCCCGCGGGCAGAGCGACCTTGCGCGTATCTATGCCGGCAACTCCGCCGCCTCGCTCGCGGATGGCCGTGACGCGGATGCGCCCGGTGACCTCCAGGTCGTGGTGGAGCAACTCGGCGCGCTCCTTGCCTTCCAGCGGCAGCTCGGCCAGCGTCTCGAGGCAGAACAGCTCGACCGCGGAGGCTCCGCGGCCGCGAGCTGTCACGGCGCAGTCCAGGGCCGTCGCCCCGCCGCCGATGACTGCCACGCGGCCCTCGAACTGGAACTTGTCCGGCTCGGCCAGCAGATCGACCATCTTGATGGCCAGCTCTTCATGCGGCAGCGCCAGCGAGATCGGCACCCAGAGACCCGCGGCCACGACGACCGCGGCGTAACCGTTCTGGAGCAGTGCCTTGGGGTCGTCGACCCGCGTGCCCAGCTTGGGGTGAATCGCGCCCAGGCCAAGGACGAAGCCGAGGTCGTCGGCGAGCATCTGGCGCTGGAGCCGGTGGGGCGGGATGAGGTTGCACATGCCGCCCAGGGCGGCCCGGGCCTCGAAGAGGTCGACCTCGTAGCCCATCTGGGCCAGCGCGGCCGCGGCGCCCAGTCCGGCCGGGCCTCCGCCGACGACCGCGACGCGCGTGCCGTTCGAGGGGGCCCGCTGGAACTCGGGGATTCCGCCGCACTGTCGAGCCAGGTGGACCAGGTTCGACTGCAGCGTCGGGATGTCGATCGAGCCGTCGAACAGCTTGTGGGAGCAGGCAGCCATGCAGTGCCGATCCGGACAGACCATTCCACAGATGCCGCCCAGCGGGTTCTCGCGCATGACGATCGCGGCAGCGCGACGCAGGTCCGAGTCGTGTCCCACTCGTGCCGCCATGATGAAGTCGGCCGGCGAGCAGTTGGCCGGGCAGGCCTCGCGGCAGGGCTTCTCTTCGCAGAACTCGCATCTGGCAAGTTCGCTGGCGAGCTGGGCCTTCGTCAGAAACAGGGGATCGAGCTGTCCGTGGTGCATCAGTGGGTCTCCTCTGGCTGGAGCGGCGCGCGGGCCACTCGCGGGTGGAACGTCTTTCGGCCCCTCGACCGGGCCCGGTTCGAGAGCGGAACGAACGGCTGATGATTATAGCCGAGTGGCCGGCCTCTCGCCAGTTCGAGAGTCGAGAAGCCGAGAGTGGGAGCGTTCGGGGTTCGACCGCCCCGGCCTCCCCCCCGGCCCGGGGTTCAGTTGGTCAACCTGGGCTTGCCGGCGGTGCCGGTCGGACCGGGGCCGGCGTTGAACGCAAACCCGTTATCCTCGTCCCCGAAGACCTCGGGTGAGCCCTGGACATGAAGGATGTCGGCCACGATGCTGCCGTGGAAGGTCGGGTTCGATTGGAAGTCCACGACGAACCCGGGCGCATAGACCAGGGCCTTCATCACGTGGTGGTTGAACTCGATCTCGGGTCCGGGAGGGCAGGCGGCGCAACAGACGGAGGGCGGGCTGATGCCGATGATCTTGAGGTACTTGGGTTTCATCCCGCCGCTGACCGTGGCCGACACGTCCCTGTCGGAGAACCACGTCCCGTTGCCCGTCGAGGCATCCAGCGTGATCGTCACCGGGCCCGCGCCGACGGGTGGGGGATTCGGGTTGCCCGTGATGACCAGTTCGTCGCTGTGGAGATTGACCTCGCGGGCGTAGATCTTGGCGCCGGCTGGAATGGAAATGGTGCCCGGACTGCCCGTCTTCTCGAGGACGAAAGACGTCCGGTTGCGAAAGGCAGCGGTGCAGCCCAGGACGAGGTTGTTGTTGTTGCTGGAGGCCGTGGCTCCCATGACCGCCGCGGCCACGACCATCTGCGGATAGGGTGCCTGGATGCGGGTGTTGGTGCCCGAGCCTGGCGAGCCGACGATGACGGGCGCCTGGTAGGTGCCGTCGAACACGGAGGCCCCACCCACGAAGTTGATGAGGGAGGCACAGGTCAGATCTCCTCCGAACACGACGCTGCCCTGGACCTCGACGTCGAAGTTGCTGCCGGCGCGAACGCTGTCGCCGACGGCCCAGGAGTCGTAGTCGCGAGACCGCACGACCGGGTTGCCCAGCATCTCCAGACGGACGCAACCGAAGAAGTTGATCCCTCCGGCCATCGTGGACTGGTTGATCTGATTGGACAAGAACGTCCGTGCGGCCACGGACTGGATCCCGATGGTCACGGACCGCTGATTCACCAGGTTGCTGAAGAGCGTGTTGACCCCGAGCGAGCGGTTCAGGATGACCTGATTGACGTCGCCGTCGGCGTTGTGGGCGATGACCTGGGTCCAATAGCCCGACGAGAGGCCATTCGCGACAGCGTGGTACCCGACGACGCCGCCGACCCGGGCGTCTTGCTCGGTCTGACCCTGGCCGCTGCCGTGGCTGCCGGCGGCGCCGAGGGCCGCGAGGGCTGCCGCGTCCGAAACGGTCTGGACCTGGGCCTTGCGGGCGTAGAAGTAACTGACGTCGATGGCGAGGGCCAGGAAGGAAGCCACGGTGATCAGAGCCAGGACGTAAAGGACGATCACGACGCCCGAGCGGCGCGACGCGGAGCGGCCGGGGGTGGAAAGCGGCGGAACGGCCCGGAGGAAGCCACGAAGACCCAAAGACGCGAAGGGGTGCGAACGCAGAACCGGGGGGACCCCGGTCCATCGAGCCACGAGCTGCCGCACACTTCGGCCCGGGAAGGTGGAAGCGGCTTCCAGCCGCTTCAGGGCTCCGGCAACCGTACCTTGGAAGCGGCAAGATGCCGCTTCTATCTCGAGGGAAGAGCTCGGTCCCTTTCTTCGGGTCCTCGTCGTGAACTGGATGCCTTCGTGGTGGCTGGCTGCTCTCATACCAGAGACCCAGAGGTGCCTCGCAGCAACTCCGCGACCGGTGGACCGCTCAGTTGATCAGCCGGACGCGAGTGAAGGTGCAATCGTGATTCTACAGCGGCATCATCGGCTCCATCCCCGGGCGCATAGACGTGGCCGTAGGCCGAGTGGTGCTTGAACGTCATGATTGGGCCGGGAGTGCAGGCGGGGCAGCACGAGTTGGGCGCGTTGATCCCGATGACATCGAGGAAGTGCGGACCCATCGGATCACCGCTCTCCAACTCCATGTCGCGGTCCGAGAACCAGATGTCGAAGTCGCTCTGGCCCTGGGCGTCGAGCGTGATCGAGACTGGCCCCGAGCCGGTAGGGGGTGGTCGCGGATCCCCGCGGATGATGAGCCGGGCGTTCTTGAGGTCGACCTCCCGGGCGTAGATCTTCGAGCCCGCCGGGATGATGATCTCGCCGGGGCTGCCGCCGGGTTTGTCCAAAAGGAACGACGTGCCGTCGATGAAGGCGTCCGAGCAGCCGAGGACCTGGTCGTTGTCGTTGACCGCGGCGGTCGCCTGACCGACGGCGGGCGGGACGACGACCGGGGGATGCGGCGAATTGATAGCCGTCCAGACGCCCCCACCGGGCGATCCGTCGATGTCGCCCGACTGGTACGTGCCGTTCCACGTCGTGGCGTTGCCGGTGAAGTTGAGCTCGTCGGCCGAGAACATGCTGCCCCCGATCAGGACGCTGCCTTGCGAGTGGACCAGTTCGTTGCTGCCGCCGAAGACGTTGTCGCCGACCGCGCCGGTAGAGTACTTCTTGGACCTCAGGGTCGGGTTGCCCTGCATTTCGATCGCGTTGCACCCAAAGAACTGGAGCGGCCCCGAGCCCTCCTGGCTTATCTGGTAGACGACGCACTCCCGGATGGCGATGGACTGGATGCCCACGGTGATCGTCCGCAGTCCAAGCACGTTCAGGAAGAACGTGGTCAGGACCATCGGCTTGTTCAGCGTCACGCGATAGACGTCACCGTCGGCGTTGTGGTCCTTGAGGATCTCCGGCCACATGTCCGACGGCAGGCCTGTCGCGACGTTGGCCGTCGCCACGAAGTTGTTGATATAGGTGTCCTGCTGGGTCGCCGTCTGGCCGCCGGCGACCGTCCCGGTCGTGCCCAGCGCCGTCAGGGCGATCATGTCGGAGAGCAACTGCTTCTGGGCTTTCTGGGTGTACATGTAGCCGATGTCGACCACCAGCCCGACGAAGGCCAGGATGACCATCAGGGCCAGCATGTAGAACACCAGCACCATCCCCCGGCGCGAACGCCGCCGGCCCGGTCTCGAGGTCTCGATGGGCAGGTGGGCCGAGAAGCCCGAGCCACGCGAGGGCAGTAGGGCCAGCGTCCCTGCCGGCTCTTGCCCGGCGCAGCCGGGTAGGCCCGAGCGCAACGCGAGGGCGGTAGGGCCGGCGTCCCTGCCGGCTCTTGGCCGGCGCAGGCCGGGTAAGCCCTCCAGCCGGATTGGGTTGAGCATCGCGGTTCCTCCGGACGATCGGGTGGGTCGGTGGCGTGTGGCCGAAAACGGGCGTGCAGACAGAGTACAACAGAAAGGCCCCGGTTGGCCCATGCGAGCCCTGTGCCAGAGTGAGGCCCGCTGGACAGCGAGACTCGTCGCAGACGGCTCGAAACCGGTGACCTGATGCACGTAGAGCGTCTCAAAATCAACGTGCCAGAGATCGAACCACGAAGACACCAAGGCACAAAGGGCGGCACCAAGCGGCTTGACCCCTGCCTTTGGTGCTTCTCTTGGGGTCGTCGTGCCTTGGTGGTTCGACATGACGCATGACGCAGCCTCTCGAGGTCACTTCGGAAACGACCTGCCAGAGGCCGCAGCTCGCCCCAAAATTCCCGACAAGGGAAATTATCCCATGGTGCGGCATTCAAGCCGCGCGCGGCTGGGGGGTGCCCGGGGCTGCCCGCCTCGTCGGGCTTGAAGCGACCGATTCCCTGTGCGACCCTTGGCTCACGGCCGCTCGTCCGACTCTCGGTGAACCCGAGCGCTCCCCGGGCCCCTCGCTCGACCTGTTGAGATGCCCCGTTCTGCCCTCGAGCTTCGGGTCGCTGCAGTTGCCCCCAGCAACGAGATCTCCCCGCGCAGCCCCTCAGGAGGTATTCATGGCTCCCCGAACCATCTTGATCAAGAACGCCTTGCTCGTCGCCACGATGGATGACGCTCGCACGACCGTTCCCGGTGGTGACGTTCACCTCGAAGGCAACCGCGTGGTCGCCGTGGGGCGCGATCTGCAGGTCCACGCGGACCTGGTCCTGGATGCCCGGGACTGCGTCGTACTGCCCGGGTTCGTCAACTGCCACCACCACATGTATCAGACGTTGACGCGGGCCATTCCGGCCGTCCAGGACGAGCCTCTGTTCGGATGGCTCCTTTATCTCTACCACGTCTGGAAGCACTTCACGCCCGAGGCGGTCGAGACCGGCGCTCTCGTGGGTCTGGGAGAGCTGCTGCTGACGGGCTGCACGACCAGTGCGGACCACTACTACGTCTTCCCGCGCAGCCAGCCGGGCGACCTGCTGGATCGGACGATCGACGCCGCGCGCACGCTCGGGATTCGCTTCCATCCGACCCGCGGAAGCATGTCCCTGGGCAAGTCGAAGGGCGGCCTTCCTCCGGACGAGACGACTCAGACCGAGGAGGAGATCCTCGCGGACTGCGAACGGCTCGTGTCGCGCTATCACGACCCGGCGCCGTACTCGATGTGCCGGATCGGTCTGGCCCCCTGTTCGCCTTTCTCGGTCACCGCTCAGTTGATGCGTGACACCGTCACCTTCGCCCGAAAGAGGGGCCTGCTCTGCCACACGCATCTGGCCGAGACCCTCGACGAGGAGCGGTTCTGTCTCGAGAAGTTCGGCAAGCGCCCCCTGGCCTACATGGAAGAGCTGGGCTGGCTGGGCAGGGACGTCTGGTACGCGCACGCCATCCACCTCAATGATGAAGAGATCGCGAAGATGGCCGCGACGGGCACCGGGGTGGGACACTGTCCGACCTCCAACCTGCGTCTGGGCTCGGGCATCGCGCCGATCCGCCAGATGATGGACGCCGGAGTCCCTGTCGGGCTGGGTGTCGACGGCAGCGCGAGCAACGACTCGAGCGACATGCTGGGCGAGCTGCGAAGCTGCATGCTGGTCCACCGGATCAAGAGCGGCGTCGCGTCGATGCCCGCGCGCGACGTCTTTTGGCTCGCCTGCCGCGGCGGAGCCCGAGTGCTGGGCCGAGACGACGTGGGCAGCCTCGAGCCCGGCAAGGCCGCCGACGTCGTGCTCTGGGACCTGTCGGCGCTCGGCTTCGCGGGCGCGCACCACGATCCGCTCGCGGCCCTCCTCTACGCGGGCGACAGCCATCTGGCCAGGACGGTCCTCGTCGACGGCAAGGTCGTCGTCAAGGACGGCCATCTGGTCCACGCCGATGAGAAGCTGCTGGCCGAGAAGGCCAACCGCATCGCCCGCGAGCTGGCTGCCAAGGTGTGACCGGCTCCTCTTCCCTCGGTCCTCGGCCTCGAGCCTCAAGTCTCATGTCCAAAGTCAACATCAAGCTCTACACGTCACTCAAGGAACTGACCGGCCTGGAGCGGGTCCAGGTCGACGCCGTGGATGTCGCCGGAGCGCTCGAAGCGCTCGCGGGACGCCTGGCCGAGGATGCCAGGCGAGGCCTCTTCGGCGCGGACGGCTGCGTCCACTCGCGCATCACGGTCTGCCTGAACACGAAGCTGCTCGACCCACGACGGCTGCAGGGCCTGACGGTGCAGGAGGGCGATGTGCTGCACCTGATGCCGCCCATCACGGGCGGATGAGTCGCCCCGGCTTCGACGCGGGGGCACCTGTCCCGGGCGAGGTCGCCGGGATCGTCCTGGCCGGAGGCGAGTCGAGCCGGATGGGTCGTCCCAAGGCGCTGCTCGAGGTTGGGGGGCTGACGTTCCTCGATCGGATCCGACAGACGCTGGAGCAAGCAGGCGTGGGCCCGATCGTGGTGGTGGCCGGGAGCGCCGCGGCGGCCATCCGAGGCTGCGGACGGTTGGGCGACGCGTTGCTGGTCACGAATCCGAAGCCCGAACTGGGCCAGCTCTCCTCGCTGCAAGTCGGGGTCGCTGCCCTGCCACCCCGAACGCGGGCGGTCCTGGCGTGTCTCGTCGACCACCCTTGCGTTTCGCCGGAGACCTACGCCCGTCTGGCGCTGGCGTGGCGCGGCCACCCGGGCACCATCGTGGTTCCACGGTGCAGCGGGAAGCACGGTCATCCCCTGCTGATCGACGCGCGGTTCTTCCCGGACTTGCTGGCTCTGCCTCCCGAGGCGACCATGCGCGCCGTGGTCCACCGAAATGCGGGCGAGAGGCTGGTGGTCGAGGTCGACGATCCGGCGATCCACTGGGACGTCGATACTCCGGACGACTTCCAGCGGCTGCTGGCCCGGATGGCAGCCCCGCCGGCGCTCAGCGCAAGACCATTTCCGTGAGTACCCCGTAGCGCTGCTGCCAGTCCGCAATCTCTTCGCGTCGCAGCATCCCGTACTCCACGAGGAAGGCCAGGCGCCGGGCCACCTCCAGCGCCTTGCTGGGCCGGTTCAGACGCTGCTGGTTCAGGCCCAGCGGGCAGAGGGCCTCGG
>JACQZL010000009.1:1547-9931 GCA_016213865.1 Candidatus Rifleibacteriota bacterium | reverse complement strand
AGAGCAGACTGTTGAGGGCCAGGTTCGCCTCCCGGTCGGCTCCGCGCCTGGCCAGCTCGCGGCAAACGTCGAGCGTCGGGCGATGGTTCGGCCGCAGTTCCAGCCGCCAGGTCGACAACTGCCCGAGCACGCGCTCGCGGGTCAGGAGGGGCCCGTCGCCGTACAGCCAGAGGTCGGCCTGGAAGTCCTTCCCGTCGATCGGGAAGTAGAGGCGGGCCCTGTACCAGTTGACGCGCGTATCGCTGAGGAGGAACCCGGAGGCGTCCTTCAGGTGCAATTCCTCGATGCGCTCCGGCGGGCGCAGGCCGAGCCACTGTAGCTTCTCGCTCAGGAAAGTGTGCCCGTCGTGGGCCGAGAGCACGTACCGTGCATAGGGAAGCTCGCGGGTGATACCGAGAATCTGAGCGGCCATCGGGGCGACGTCGGGGTCCGTCTCGAAGGCCGTCAGACGAGGGAAGATCATCACCAGCGCGCTCAAGGTCTCGTCCCGGGAGCGTCCCTGGTAATACGCGAAGGTGTTGTTCTGGCCCGTACCCATGAACCCGCTGGTCATGCCCAACGGCACCCCTATCGAGTACCCCGGGCAGTGATAGCGGCCCCAACCCGCCGGAAGCTCGGCTGCCGGCACGGTCACGCTGCCCGTGACCTTCGCGGCCAGGAAGGGCGCTGGAAAGAACACGTCGATCAAGGCCAGCTTCAGGTAGCAGATCACGCCAAGAGGAAGTGAGAGCGCAACCGCGAACGTGAGCCGCCGCCCGCCCGCGGCCGTCCAGAGGCCGTAGGCCAGGACCGCCGTGGCCAGGCCCGGCAGGACGACGTCCGGGGCCCGGCCCCAGTAGTAGTACAGAGGCACGGTCATCCAGATCCGAAGCCACAGCGCCCCTTGCAGGACGAGTCGCCACTTCCATCGGCCGGTCCAGCTCAGGCCTCCCAGCGCCACCAGAACGAACCAGGACGCCCCGAGGACGGCATCCACGGAGGTCACTCCCTGGAGCAGGGCGTAGGCAATGAGGATGACCAGGAGACAGCGCATCGTGCTTCCGAACCGTAGCATACGCTGCCGATCGGCGCCGTTCTCGCCCCGGGGTGGGGCAGGGGATCGCAAGGTCGTCATTCCCGCGAAAGCGGGAATCCAGGGGTCGCATCGCTCCTGGACCCCCGCTTGCGCGGGGGTGACGAAACCGGGTTGCTGCGGTCCTTTTCGAGGACTTTGCCGGGACCCTGCCGGGGTGGGGGAGTGATGCGGACAAATGGGCCGCACCGCTGCGGTGGGCCAGGGAGACCAAACCACGAAGGCCCAAAACCACGAAGAGCGGCACCAAGGGCCTCACTTGCTCACGCCCTTGTTCGTGCAGCCCTTCGTGTCTTGGGGTCTTGGTGGTTCGTCTTCCCCATGATCCGTCGTCGCTCCCATGGCGCGAAAACGATCTGGAATGCCCCCTGGCGCCGTGATATAACCAAGCCGCATCTCGGGACCCGCCGCCCGGCCAGGCGTCATGCCGTAGGCCGACGGGGTCCCACCGTGGGAAACGAGGAGAACGGCCTTGCTGCGAAACCTGAAGGAGTTCTACTACCCGACGAGCGTCCCGGAGGCCCTGGCCATCCTCGGACGCTTCGAATCCCGGGCCGCCGTCGTGGCCGGGTGCACCAGCCTTGGGCGCGTCGACGATGCCAAGCTCGAAGCCGCTGTCGACATCACCCGACTCGGGCTGTCCTACGTCAAGGAGACGAAGGAGTACCTCGAACTCGGGGCCGCGACGACCTACGAGACGATGGCCCGCAGCCGCAAGCTCCAGGGCTTCGCGGGTGGCCTGCTCGCTGAGGCGGCCAGCCGGTGCGGCTCCCACCTGATCCGAAATGTGATGACCCTGGGTGGCTCGATCATCATCTCCACTCCCGGTGCCGAGCTGCCGCCGGCCCTCCTGGCCCTGGACGCGCGGATGCTGATCGCGGGTGCCACCGAGCAGGAGGTCCCGGCCGCCGAGTTCTTCTCGCAGCCCAAGTTCCGGTTGCTGGGCCGGCTGGAGTTGCTCACGGCCGTCAGGATTCCGCGTGAGCTGGAGGCCTGGTCCTGCGGCTACGAGCTCTTCGCTCGGACCCGGACCGATCCCTCGATGGGCACCGCCGCGGTCTTGCTGGCCAGCGAAGGCGACACTTGCAGCGGCGCCCGAGTGGTCTTCGGCGGCATCTGCCGTCATGCCACTCGCAGCACGGCTGCCGAGAAGAAGCTGCTCGGCAAGAGACCCGGGCCGATCCAGTTCGACGCCGCCGCAAAGGCTGCGCTGAAGGACCTCGAGGTCGTCAGCGACTGGCGCGCCAGCAAGGAGTACCGCGTCCACGCCGCCCACGTCCTGATGAAGCGCACCCTGGCCGCCTGCTGGGCCCGGGCGATCGGAGGCTCCCGATGAAACTCGAGATGACACTCAACGGACGGCCGGTCGCCTTCGACATCGCCGGCCACGAGCGGCTGCTGGACCTGCTCCGCGAGAAGGGCTGTTTCGGGGTCAAGCGGGGGTGCGAAGCTGGCGAGTGTGGCGCCTGTGCGGTGCAGGTCGACGGAAAGACGATCTGCTCCTGTCTGTTCCTCGCCGGGATGGCCCACGGCCGGGCGGTCACCACCATCGAAGGTATTGGGACGATGGAATCACCCCATCCGCTCCAGGAGGCCTTCGTGGAAGTGGGCGCGGTGCAGTGCGGCTACTGCATCCCGGCGATGGTCCTCTCGGCCAAGGAGCTCCTCGAGCACACGCCCAATCCCAAGGAGGACGAGATCCGGCGCGGGATGGAGGGCCATCTCTGCCGGTGCACCGGATACGTGAAGCAGTTCGAAGCGGTCAAGCTGGCGGCCAAGCGCCTGAGCGAGCCGGCCAAGCCGAAGGGCAAGTCCAAGAGCGACGCGGGCGCCAAGAAGGCCGCCCGGGGAGGTAGCCGGCGATGAAAGCGATCGACCTGGTCACGGCTGGCAAGAGCGTCAAGAAGATCGACAGCCTCTCCCTGGCGACGGGCCGCGCCAAGTTCGTCGACGACGTGCACATCCCGGGCCTGCTGATCGCCAAGCTGGTCACCAGTCCGCACGCCCACGCCCGGATTGTCGAGATCGACACGTCCGCGGCAGCCAAGGTCCCGGGCGTCGTCTGCATCTTGACGCACAAAGACCTCCCGCGCGTTCCCCACACGACCGCCGGTCAGGGGTATCCCGAGCCATCGCCCTACGACACCTTTATCCTCGACGACAAGGTGCGCTTCGTGGGAGACCGCGTCTGCGCCATCGCCGCCGAGACGCGCGACGCCGCCGAGCGCGCGGCCCGGGCCGTCAAGGTCAGCTACGAGGTCCTTCCCGCCGTGCTCGATCCCGAGCACGCGATGGACGACGGCGTCCCCGTCATCCACGACGAACCCGATGCCCTTCGCATCGCCGACCCCAAGCGCAACCTGGCCGCCGAAGCGGGTTTCACGTTGGGCAAGGACTTCTTCGAAGATGCCGATTTCATCTTCGATCGCACCTTCATCACGCACTACGCGCAGCACACGCCCATCGAGCCGCACATCTGCATCGCGTACTTCGACGAGCAGGACCGGCTCGTGTTGCGCACCAGCACCCAGGTGCCCTTCCACGCCAGGCGCATCGCGGCCCAGTCGCTGCGCATCCCGGTCAAGCGCATCCGCGTCATCAAGCCTCGCATCGGCGGGGGCTTCGGCACCAAGCAGGAGGTCCTCCTGGAGGGGATAGTCGGGGCCTTGGCGCTGCGGACTCACCGGCCGGTCAAGCTCGAGCTGACCCGGGCCGAGGAGACCGTCTCGAGCCGCACGCGGCACCCGATGGTCCTCCATCTCAGGTCGGGCCTCAAGAAGGACGGCACGATCACCGACTTCGACATGGACGTCATCAACAACACCGGGGCCTATGGTTCTCACGCCCTGACCGTCGGGTGCAACGTGGGCAGCAAGTGCCTGCCCCTGTACCGCGCCAAGAACGTCAAGTTCCAGGTCAGGGGCGTCTACACCAACCTGCCCGTCGGCGGGGCCTATCGGGGCTACGGGGCCACGCAGGGCGCCTTCGCCATGGAGTGCCTCGTCGACGAGATGGCCGAGCGCCTGGGGGTCGACTCCCTCGAGTTCCGAAAGCGCAGCCACATCCAGGAAGGCGAGACCTCCCCGATCTTCAAGGCGATGGGCGAAGGCCGCGAGGGCGTCGCGATGACCATCCAGAGCTGCGGCCTGGACCGGTGCATCGACCTGGGGGCCCAGGAGATTGACTGGTACGCCAAGAAGAAGCAGCCCAAGGGACCCGGCCCCGTCAAGCGCGGTCTGGGTTGCGCTTGCCTGATGCAGGGCTCCAGTATCCCGGGTATCGACATGGGCGCCGCCTCGATCAAGATGAACGACGACGGGTCGTTCAACCTGTTGATGGGCGCCACCGATCTGGGCACCGGGTCCGACACCGTGCTGGCCCAGATCGCAGCCGAGGTTCTGGGTGTCCGTGAGACGGACATGATCGTCTACTCGTCCGACACCGACATGACGCCCTTCGACGTCGGCGCGTATGCCTCTTCCACGACCTACCTGTCCGGCATGGCCGTCAAGAAGGCCGCCGAGCAGGTCAAGACCCAGATCCTCGAGGTCGCCGGAAAGATGCTCGAGGTCGACGCCTCGAAGTCGGTCCTGCGAGACGGCATGGTGGTCCTGCCGAACGGCCGCCGCTTGACGCTGGCCGAGATCGCCCAGCAGTCCCTCTACATCCAGGACCAGTTCCAGATCTTCGGCATCGCCAGTCATGTCACGTCCGCGTCTCCTCCGCCCTTCTCCGCCCACTTCTGCGAGCTCGAGGTCGACGAGGAGACCGGCCATGTCAAGGTGCTCGAGTACGTCGCCGCGGTCGACTGCGGCACGGCGATCAACCCTCGATTGGCCGAGGGCCAGACCGAAGGGGCCGTGCTGAACGGCATCAGCTACGCCCTGACCGAGGAGATCTGCTTCGATCCGAAGGGCCGGCCTCGAAACCCGACCTTCACGCACTACAAGATCTTCAACTCGGTCGACGTGCCGCCGATCAAGACCATCCTGGTCCCGACGTGGGAGCCGACCGGCCCTTACGGAGCCAAGAGCGTCAGCGAGATCGGCATCAACGGGCCGTTGCCCGCCATCGCCAACGCCATCTACGACGCCATCGGCATCCGCCTGCGCGAGACTCCCTTCACGCCCGAAAAGGTCCTCAAGGCCCTTCGCCTGCGGGCCCGTGGCCGCCGGTTGGAGTGACTCCCTACCGGTCCTCCGGGATCGCCAGCAGGTGACGGCGAAGGCGTTCGAGCGCCGCCCAGGCCGCGGCCAGTCGGACCCGCTGGCGGTCCCCACGCAGCCGGTAGGGGCGCGCCTCGACGCCCTCGCGCGTCGCCAGCCCGATCCAGGCAGAGCCGACCGGCTTCTCGGTCGTGCCTCCGTCGGGTCCGGCGATCCCCGTGATCGACAACGCGGCGTCCGCGCCGAGCCGCTCGCGCGCGCCCGAGGCCATCAGGCAGGCCACCTGTTCGCTCACCGCTCCGTGGGCCTCGAGGGTCCTGGTGTCCACGCCGAGGGCCGTCGTCTTGACGGGATTGGCATAGGCGATCACGCCTCCCACGAACCACCGGGAAGAGCCGGCCACCTCGGTCACCGTTGCTCCCAGGAGCCCGCCCGTGCAGGACTCGGCGACGGCCAGGGACCAGCCCCGGCGCAGCAGCAACTCTCCGACGGTCGAAGCCAGGCCGGCGTCGCCGGTTCCGTAGACGAGCGGGCCCAGGCGCTCGCGCACGGCCTGTTCGGCCGCGTCCAGCTCGGGCTTCGAATCGCCCTCTCCAGCCGCGTAGAGCCGAAGGTGCAGCTCCGGCCAGGTCGGCCGGTACCCCACCTCGATCCCTGCCGGCAGCGCCACCCCGCAAAGGCGCGTCTCCAGCTTGCTCTCGCCGATCCCGTAGAGGCGCAGGACCCGCAGCGCCAGTCTGCCCCTGCCGTGGCGCGCGCCGAGCGCCGCGACCCGCGGAACAACCTGCTCGGCCATCATCCGGCGGTACTCGTGGGGGACGCCGGGCAAGAAGAAGAGCCGCGCCTCGCCGAGCGGCATCGAGAAGCCCACGGCCGTTCCAGCGGGGTTGTCGAGGACCTCGCAGCCTGCCGGGAGGTCTGCCTGTTTCTCGTTGTTCGGGGTCATGGCGAGCTGGTGACGGGCGAACCAGCCCCTCACGTGGGCCAGCGCCGCCTCGTTTCGGACGAGCGGCACGCCAGCGACCGCGGCCGCGGCCCGGGCCGTGCGGTCGTCCTCCGTCGGGCCCAGGCCGCCGCTCACCACCACCACGGTCACCCGACTCGACGCCTCGCGAAGCGCGGTCTCGATGGCGGCCTGGCGATCACCCACGGTTGTCATCCGCCCCACGACGGCCCCGGCCTCGCGGAGCGCTCCGGCAGCGAAGGCCCCGTTCGTGTCCGCCGTCGCGCCCGTGAGAAGTTCGTCGCCCGTCGCGACGAGCTCGGCCTCCAGAAAGGTGCTCATGCCAGCACGATACCGCATCGGCGACGGCCTCGAGGATCGGGGAAGACGGCACTGGCCGATCGAGCCACGACCTCCCGCGCACTTTGGCCAAGGTAGAAGCGGCTTCCAGCCGCTTCAGGGCTCCGGCAACCGTACCTTGGAAGCGGCAAGATGCCGCTTCTACCTTCCGGACTATCCGCCCGAATCGGCCCGATTTGAACGGTGCCGGACAAGCCCGACTCGATTGCGCCCTTGGCCGGGACCCCCGCCTCACGGCCCGACAGGGGGCGAAGCAGCCAGTAGCCTGGCCAGAGCGCGGGTGTCGAGAGGTTTCGACACGTAGGCGTTACAACCAGCGGCGAGCGCCTTCTCCTCGTCGGCCCGCGTGGTACAGGCCGTGGCCGCGACGATGAGCGCGCCGGCCGTGGCAGGGTCGGCCCTGATGCGGCGGGCCAGCTCGAAACCGTCCATGCCGGGTAGCCGCAGGTCGAGCAGGATCAGGCGTGGTTGGAAGGTCTTCAGCATGGCGAGGGCCTCCTCGGCCGACGAGGCCACACGTACGGAATAGCCCTCGTACTCGAGGAGGACCCTGGTGAACTTCAGGTTCGTGGGATCGTCATCGACGACGAGGACGGAACAAGCGGAACCAGGTTTCACTGCTTCCATGGCAATGGTTGTCCTGCCCGGTAGTCTACCGGGTTCGAACGCACCTTTCGAGCGACACCCACCTCACCTCTAGCTGTACTGCCTGCCGTGCCAGTCTGCACTCTGGGACGTTTTCAGCTCCGAAAGACCGGCCCGGCACTTGCCACGCCAGTTCTGACAAGATGCAGGACGACGGCCTCAGACTTTTTTTCGAACTCACCGGCCCGAGCCGCCGACTCCAGAACGACAGACGATGACGACGGACGAACTCGAGAGCGTGGTGACCCGGATGCAGCAAGGAGATCGAGCCGCTTACGGAGAGCTGCTGGACCGCTTCCAGCCCTCGGTCTTCCGCATGGCGCATCGGGTCACCGGCAATCGCGAAGATGCCTGGGACGTCGTTCAGGAGGTCTTCCTGGCGGTCCTCCGCCGGCGCGCGGAACTGCGAGACCCCGCCAGGTTCCGCTCGTGGCTGTACCGCCTGGCGCACGGCACGGCAGTCGACCGCGTACGCGCCAGGCACGGCGCGACCTTCGAGGTGCTGGAAGATGCGCCGACTCCGGTCGAGACGGCCCCCGAGCGGCGCGCCGAGTCCGGTGCCCTGGCGGATGAACTGGGTCGCGCGATGGCCGCGCTGCCCTCCAAGTTCCGCGAGCCGCTCCTGCTGGCCACGCACGGCGAGCTCAGTTACGAACAGATCGCCGGGGAGCTGGAGTGCCCCGTGGGGACGATCCGTTCTCGCATCGCCACCGCGCGCCAGCTCCTGCGCACGCGACTGGCAGCCTGGCTCGCGCAAGGGTGAGCCGAGGAGACCCGCGATGGACCGCGTCACACCCGATTCGACTGGCCCCCAGCGACCCGTACCCGACTGTGAAACGGCCCGGGCGGCGTTGTCGGCGAGGCTCGACGGTCAACTGGACAGCCCAGAGGCCTCTTGGCTCGAGCGGCATCTGGGAGGATGCCCGGCGTGCCGGACCGCGGAGCACGAGCTCGCAGTGCTCCAGCGGTTGCTGATGGAGGGGCCGGTGCCCCGCGAGACCGAGCTGATCGCCAGCCGCCGTTCGATCCTCGGGTCGGCCTTCGGCTCGACCGGCCGGCTGGCCTCCGGCTCGGGCATGTGGCCGCGCTGGCTCTCGTGGGGCCTCGCGCCGGCCCTGGGCCTGGCGCTGACGGTCGCCGCCCTCTGGACGGGAGCAGGACCGACGCGGCAGTCGCCTCCATCCTCGGATCGGCCCGG
>JACQZL010000009.1:0-1518 GCA_016213865.1 Candidatus Rifleibacteriota bacterium | reverse complement strand
AGGACCGACGCGGCAGTTGCATCCATCCTCGGATCGGCCCGGGTCGCTCGCGCTCGCCGGTGGCACCAGCCCGAGTCCCCCCCACCCCTGCCCTCCCCCGGAGGGGGAGGGTGGGGAGGGGGCGCGAACTGGATGGGACCGGAACCGACCTGCTCCGGGTCCGGCCGCGAACGCCTCGAACCTCCTGGTTGCATGTCTGGAAGCCGGGCCGGGCGCCGGTTCCCGAATCGCGCGGGTCGAGGCGGGCCCGGACGCCCTGGTCATGCGCCTCGACGAGGGCCGACCCGGTGAGACGCCCGTGGTCTGGGTCCTCTCCGGCGCCAGCGATTGACGCCATTGTCGACCGACACCCGCGGGAGCCACGGTCCGCACTCGTGGGTCCAGGCGACCTCCCCGACCCGTCCGTACGTCTGTCAGCCTCAAGCCTCACTCGACCGCGGGCTTCGCCCGCAAAGGAGATCCCCCCATGTCGCTCCGCCAGAGCATCCTCACCTTCGTCTTGGTCCTCGTCACATCGATGGCCGCGGCCCCCTTGCCGGCCGCCCCTCCCCTCGAGCCGAGCTCGGCGCCCGCGACCGCGTCCGCGACTCCGGCGGCTGTCGAGCCGGCCAAGAACGCGCCACCCTTGGAGGCCGGCCAGGTCTACATCCTGCGACCTCCAGTCCGGCAGTCGCGCCAGCTCTTCGAGATCGAGAAAACGTTGGTCGACCTGGGCTTGGTGGGCCGTTCGCGGGTCGAGCCGATCTCGGGCACCCTGGTCGTCCTGTGCCTGCCCTCGAAGTGGCCCGAGGCGGAGCGCGTCGTGAAGGCGCTCTCCGAGCAGGCCCCGAGCACCGGCGCGGAACCGGTGAAGGTGCGCCAGGTCGCGCTCGAGACCAAGGTCCTGAAGGCCTCGGCGACGGCCTCCCCCGAGAGCACCGAGACCCTCGACCCCGCCCTCGTGAAGAAGCTCGGCACTCTCTTCGGCTACCGGTCCTTCAGGGTCCTGGGCAGTCAGGTGACCCAGGTCCGAGTGGGAGACCATGCCGACGCAACCTCCTTCCTCAAGGATGTCGAGAGCAAGGAGGACCGTTTCCTGATGGTGCGGTACGCGGTTGAAATGGACGGCGAGGACCTGGCGATCAAGGCCTCGCTCAAGATTGGCGACCGCGGCGGAGAGCTGTCGACCACCTTCCTGGCTCGACCCAATCAGAGCATCATCGTCGGCAACGGCAACGTCCGGGCAGGCAATGCCTTCGTCTATGTGCTGACGCCGCACGTCGAGATGCCGAACCGCGGCGAGTGAAGGACAAGTAGCCGGTGGCCGGTAGCCGGTAGCTAGGGCTCGTTGCAGGGGTCCAGATGGGCTGCTGGTTGGTTCGCAGAGGACGCCGAACGAGCCCGCAGAAGGGACCACACGAGCACGAGACTGCCGCTGGATGATGATCCCCTTGCCAACCGTCCGCAGCCTGCCGGCGGTCCGGCATCACCGGCTACCGGCTTCCGGCTGCTGGCTACTGGCAACCGGCTGGCTGTCAC
>JACQZL010000315.1 GCA_016213865.1 Candidatus Rifleibacteriota bacterium | reverse complement strand
CAGGCGTGGGACCACCTGCTGGACACGCACCCTACGACCGTGCGCCTTGCTCCCCTCCGGGTACGTTGATATACTTCGACCCTCGGTGACGACGATGCCCGGTTCAGCTCCGAACACGAGCCCTCATGACGAGGTCGCCCTCCTCAAGGAGCGCCTCGACAAGATGGCCGTGCTTTTGGACGTCGCCAAGGTGATGAGCTCGGAGCGCAACCTGGACGCGCTCCTCTTCTACATTGCCGAGCAGGTCACGTACGTCACCGATGCGGATCGTTGCTCCATCTTCCTGCTCGACGCCAAGACCCACGAGCTCTGGTCGAAGGTGGCCCTCAAGGAGAGCCGCGAGATCCGATTTTCAGCCAACGTGGGGCTCGTGGGCCACACGGTGACGACTGGCGAGATCCTCAACATCGTCGCCGCCTACGAGGACGCGCGCTTCAACCGCGATGTGGACACCGCCACGGGCTATCGCACGCGCACCATCCTGTGCCTGCCGCTGCGCAACCTGTCCGGCACCATCGTCGGCGCGCTCGAGGTCATCAACAAGCGCAACGGGTCGTTCACCGACCTGGACCGCGAGCTGATGCAGATCTTCTGCTCGCAGGCGGCCGTGGCAATCGAGAGCGCCCAGCTCTACCAAGAGAAAGAGAAGGCCCTCCACGAGATCCGCCACAAGGTCCGCCAGCTCGACATCCTCTACAGCGTCGAGAAGGAGATCAACCTCTCGGCCAGCATCGACAACTTCATGTCGACGGTCCTCCAAAAGGCGGCAGACGCCTTGGGGGCCGAGGCGGGTGCGATCCTCGTGCCGGTCGGAGCGGACCCGCACCTGATCATCCGTTACACTTGCGACCAGCGGGCCGAGACCTTGCGCGGCCTGGAGCTGGGCCCCGACGAGGGAATCGCCGCGGCGTGCTTCAAGACCCGCGTCGGGGTGACCAGCAACGATCCAGCGCGCGACGACCAGCATGCGGCCCGGTTCGCGGAGGCCCTGGGGGTCCGCATCCGCAACTTGATCGCCACTCCTCTGGTCCACGACGACGTGCTCATCGGCGTTCTGGAGCTGGTCAACCGTAAGGGCGGCAGGTTCTCGCGCGAGGACGAGCGCATCCTGGAGATGATCGCCACCCAGGTTTCGACCGCGGTCAACCGCCTTCGGCTGCTCGAGGAAAAGCAGAGAGCCCAGCGACTGGCCACCATCGGGCAGATGGCCTCCAGTATCATCCACGACTTCAAGAACCCGATGGCCATCATCCGGGGTCTCGGGGAGCTCCTGCTCCGGAACCAGCTACCCGAGGACAAACGCAGCCGCTTCTCGAACATCATCATCGCCGAGGTCGACCGCTGCGTGAACATGACGCGGGACATCCTCGAGTACTGCCGTGGCGAGAAGAACTTCCGCTTCCAGCCCGTCGGAGCGCGAGAGTTCCTCGACGACATCGCCTTGGTTCTCGAGCACGACTTCGACAGCGCCAACATCGGCTTCGAGCGCCAGCTCGACTACACCGGGACTCTGGTGATCGACGTCGAGAAGATGAAACGTGTCATCTTCAACATCTCCAACAACGCGCGCTCGGTGATGACCGCCGGCGGCATCTTCTCCGTCGAGTGCGTGCAGAAGGGCGCCGATATCGAGCTGATCCTGGCCGATACCGGCCCCGGCATCCCTGCCGAGATCCGCAACTCGCTCTTTCAGCCGTTCGTGACGATGGGCAAGAAGCACGGGACGGGGCTCGGTCTCGCGATCGCCAAGGAGATCGTCGAGGCCCACGGCGGCCGCATCGAGATCCTCGACCGGCCGGGCAAGGGGGCCGTCTTCTCGATCGCGCTGCCGATCGGCGGCCCTGCCGCGGCGCCCCCGCTCGCGGCCGCGTGACGCCTCCTCGCGAAAGGGGTTGCCATCCACCCGCGAGGCCTGGTACACTTCGACCCATCAGACGACTTTTCGATTTCGGTCGGGGCGTAGCGCAGCCTGGTAGCGTACTTGAATGGGGTTCAAGTGGTCGCTGGTTCGAATCCAGTCGCCCCGACCAATGAGAACAGGGGCCGGGGACCTCGAGGTCTCCGGCCCCTACTGCCTGTCCCGGATGCCCCGGTCTCGACCTCTTTTCGCGAAAGGCCCCGAAGATGGCCGACTACCAGAATCCGATCCTGATAGTAGACGACGATGCACTCATCCTGGAGACGGTGACCGACGTCTTGCGCATGGAGGGGTTCAACACGATCGGCACGACCGACAGCCTGTCGGTACCTTCCATCCTGGAGGCCAACCCGGTCGAGGTGGTCATCACCGACGTCAACATGCCCAAGCGCGACGGCCTCCAGCTCCTCGACGACATCAACGACCTGGAGAAGAAGACAGGCCGGCATTTCCTGGTCATAGTCTTGACCGGCACCGGAAACGAGTTCAAGGCTCTGGAAGCCGTGAAGAAAGGGGCCTTCCAGTACCTGTCCAAGCCCTTCAACATCGACTACTTCACCAACACGGTGAAGCGGGCCATCCTTCAGTTACGGATGCCGTGAGGCCTTCGTGATGACCGGCGGTCCCCGGCCCGGGCCCCCCTCGACGCCCCTCCTCGAGGCGGTTGGCCCGCCAGAACCTCAGTCCAGGATGCGATCAAGGCGTCCTCAATATCTCAGCTTCCCGGCTTCCGGCCCTCGGCCCGCGACTCGAGCCTCGCGCTGCCCGGGATGGCGGGGCCGCCTGGCTCTGGTCGCCCTGATCTTCATGCTGGCGGCGGCCTCCGGGTCCGCGGCCGACTACTTCGAAGCGCGGGCGTACTTTCGTCAGGGCAAGTACCAGAAGGCAATCGAGGTCCTGGACGGCATCAAGTCTCCGCCTCCCGAGCTCCTCCTCATGCGCGCCGAGTGCCTCGAGAACCTGGAGCGCCTGCCGGAGGCTATCGCCGTACTCCGGGCCTTCCCGGACCAGTTCCCCGGGTCGGCCTCGATCGAACGTTCCCGCCTGAAGCTGATCGACCTTCTGCGAAAGACCCGCGACTACACGGGCCTGGTCGACGTACTCGAGAAAGCGCTGGCCGAGGATTCCGGGCGCGACTCGCCTCACGTCAAGGACCTGGCGCTCGCCTACGTGCGCGCCGGTCAGCCGGCCAAGGCTATCGGGCTCCTCGAGGGCCGACCTACAAGTCGCAACCTCGCTCTGTTGGCCGACGTCCTCAGGGAGTCGAACCTGCTGGCGTCGTTCCTTACCGACCGCGAGCGGACCTTCAGCGGAGACCTCGAGAAGGCCCGGATCCTGGGCCTGCTCTTCGCGGCCGCCCAGGACTGGCCGAAGGCGCGCCAGTACCTGTCGATGGCGGCCCCGGTGGAGGACACGGTCCTCAAGCTGGCCGAGGTCCTGCGGGTGCTGAACGACTGCCAGGGCTTGATCGTCGCCTACGAGAAGCTGGTCGCGCTGGCCCCGACGCGCGGGACCCACTACGAGAAACTGGGCGAGGCCTACCAGGCAGCCGGTGACCCCGCGAAGGCGTTGTCGACGTGGCGTCGGATCCTGGTGACGCAAGGCTCTTCGGCCGAGAGCTTCGGCTGGCTGGCCCGGGTCCTGGCGGCGCATTCGTTTCACAAGGAAGCTCTCGAGGCCATGCGCCAGGCCCGAAGGGACCTGAACGACCCAGCGCTCTTCCACAAGGAGATGGCGGAGAGCCACGTGGCCCTGGGCGACGCCGACGCGGCCAGCCGCGAGTACCTCGAACTGGCCCCTTCGAACTTCGAGGCCGTGCGCGAACCCCTGGTGACCCTGGCCCGCTCCAGCGAGGCCGCGTACCGGGTCGTGGCAACCCGGCTCGAGGCCGCGGTGACGGCTTCTCCCCGGCTGCCCGAGTACTACCTGCTGGCCGACGAGGTGCTTCGCATCCGCGGCTTCGGGCCGGAGGTCCAGGCGCTCATCGATCGGATGTGCCAGGCCTTCCAGACGGTCCCCCGGGAACTGCTCCTCTTCGTCGGCGAGTTCAACGCCGGCGGCAAGCGGCCCGAGGCGCTGCGCATGTTGGACTTCCTGGTCGCGCAGACCCGCGACGCCGACCTCTGGGAGTCCCTGCTCGCACAGGCCGACTGTCTGCGTGCGGAGAGCAGGCCCCTCGAGGCACTGGCCGGTCTGGAGCGTCTTCGCGGCCTCAACCCCGGAGCGGGCTTTCTGACCCGCTCCGAGTCGCTCCGGGGCACGATCCTGCTCGAGGACTTGAAACGCCACGCCGAGGCTCGGGCCGTCTTCGACGCCCTGGTCATGACCCTTCCTGCCGCGCCCGAGGTCCCCTCCTGGCAGCTTTCGTCGGCCAGGGCAGCGATGGCGCTGCTGGACCTGGAAACCGCGCGCAAGCTCCTCGTGAAGCTGGCGACGCATGCCCGGCCCGACATGCGCCAGGCTGCCGCCCTGGAGCTGGGGCGGACGGCGATGCTCGAGGGGCGCTTCGAAGACGCGATGGAGGCCTTCAGCTCCATCACGATGGAGGACACCGGCAGCCAGGCGGCCAACGACGCGATGGAAGACGTTCTCTTCCTTACAACCCATCCAGCGGGCCCGGACGACCGCGAGTTCCTCAAGAAGTACTGTTTGTTGCGCCACTTCCAGCAGGCCGGCCTGACGGCCCGGTACGCGGAACTGGCTCCCACGGTCGATCCGGCCAAGATCCCGCCGATGCTGGCGGCCGACTTTCTCTGGCTGCAGGCCCGGGCCGAGCGGGCCCAGGGGCGCTTCGACGCTGCCGTGCAGTCGCTGCAGACGTTGACCGCGAAGTTCGCCGACAGCCCCCTGGCCCCTCGCGCGCTGCTGGAGTTGGCCGACCTCCAGGAGCTCGACCTGAAGAACCGCGAGGAGGCCGCCAAGGCCTTGAAGAGCTACCTGTTCGCCTGTCCCGACAGCCTGATGCTGGACGACATCCGGACCCGAATCGAACGACTGGACAACCCCAAGAGCTGACCAGGAGGGTTCCTTGAAGATTCACGAATACCAGGCCAAGGAGATATTGAAAAAGTACGGAGTTCCCGTTCCCCGCGGGGCCGTGGTGCGCGAACCGGACGCGGCTCGCAAGGCCGCGCTGCAGATGTT
>JACQZL010000008.1 GCA_016213865.1 Candidatus Rifleibacteriota bacterium | reverse complement strand
GAGCGGATGGTACAGGTACTCCCTGACATCGCGCCCCACGGCCTGCAGGTGACCGTTGGCCCACCGGCAGATCCCCACGTCGGTCCACGCCGGCGGGATCGCCAGGGACCGGATCCGAGCCAGGTCCGCCCCCGAGCGATTCGGGCGTCCATCCGGATTCAGATACCGGAACCCCGTCCCCGACCGGACTCGCCTGATGCCGGGCTCCGTGAAGCTCACGTGACGCAGGCTCTCCGGCCCGCCAAACGTCCACCCGTTCAGCTGCTGCCGCATGGGATGCTCCCGGTCCCTTCCGATGGTATCGCGAGCAGCCTCCCTGAGCGACTCCCCGCTGACCGGCCAGTCTGCCCGCAACGGTCGGTTCTTCTTCTTGCGTGGCCTGCAGGCGAGCTCGGACTCCCACTCAGCCCCCCCCCGGGGGCAGAGACTCGCAGCTCCGAGCGGGGCCGTGGGCTACCCCCCGAATCGGTACTGGGGCCTGAAGGCCCCCATCTGTCCGCTCCCTTCGGTCGCTCTCTCGGCGGCCACTCGAAGACCGGTCCTGCTCTTCGCTGCCACCCCGGCCGTGCGCGTGGCGCTTCGCGCTGGGCGGGACCCGGTCCTGCCTCCGTCCGTGGCTGAGCCTCCGTCCGGCACGGGCAACCGGCCCTCGAGCGAAAATGCGAAGCGCGCCACGCTCGCTGGCGGCGCCGGGGAAAGGCCGCCAGGGCCCATCCAGCGTGCGTCTCTTACTTCCGGACCGCGCTGCCGTGTCCGTCGCAGGTGGCGCCGCGGCGTTTCAAGGGAACACTCCCGCAGTCGATGCCCCACCACTGCGCTTCCTGCTTCCGTCTCTCCACCTCGGCCCACGCGATGTGGTTCGTGCTGGCGATGACTTGAGCCTCGAAGCTGGCGCCGCGCTCGAGATAGTAAGCGCACTCACAGGTACGGGTTTCATCCCCGCCCTGGTCGGCTCCCTCCGGAGCCCGACGTCGAGCACCTGCTTGCAGCCAAGACATCGGAACTGGCCGCGGCCCGTGAGCGCGGGCCTCCAGTCATCGGGCCACATGGTCGTGCAGAGCTCGCAATGGCCGCTCCCCAGGTAGAGCGTGACCTTCTTCCGCTGCTTCTTCTCCGGGGCGGAGGCGGTTGGCCGGGACAGGGCCTCGGGCCGTTCCGCCGGTGGCCGAGCCTCCCGCGCGGGCACAGCTCCCTTGACCGTCTTTGCCTTCTGCTTCCCTCGAGCAGGCCTCGGGTCCTGCAAGACCTCCCTGAACGCGCCAAAGGTGGCGCGCCGCCGTAGCGCTTCCTCGAGGCCGTCCGCCTGGGCGGAGAGGACCTGGCGGAGCTCGAGGAACTCCCTGCAGCCGATCTGGCCCTGGTAGCTCGCCTCGACCAGGTCGTCGACGAAGTCCTCGAGCAGCTGGCGGGGCGTGCGGCCGCGGACGTGGTGCCCGGTCAGCTTCATCTCCCGAAGGGCCGGATGCGTCGTGAGCTCGAGTAGGTTCTTGGAGCTCGCCGTCGCACTCGATGGCTCCGCGTGGTACACTAAGTTAGATTGATGAAAGCACGTCAGACATGACTTCAGAACTCGAAACTATAAAGACCCTGGGGCCCGTTGGTGCCGCCCTGGTGCAGGCACTCGCCCGGTCCGGCCGGCCGATCTTCACCACCGAAGAGGCCCGCAAGACCCTGAGGCTTTCCTCGCACGCGACCGTCGAGCGGCTCCGCCTGCTCCTGCAGCGCGGCTGGCTCACCCGCCTCAACCGGGGCCTCTACATGCTGCTTCCCATCGAAGCCGGGCCCGCCTCCACCTGGTCGGAAGATCCAGCCATCATCGCCAGTCGCCTGGTCACCCCGTCCTACCTCTCCTTCTGGAGCGCCCTTCACTTTCACGGCCTGACCGAGCAACCGCCAGGGGTCGTGACTGTTGCCACCTCCCGGTCGCATCCTCCCCTCGAGCTCCTGGGCCTTCGCTACATCTTCGTTGGCCTCTCGCCCAGGAAGTTCTTCGGCCATCTCCCGACCTGGATCGGGACCGTCAGAGTCCCCATCGCCTCTCCTGAAAAGGCCATCCTCGATAGCCTCGATCGCCCCGAGCACGCCGGCGGCATCTCGGAAGTCGCGAAGGCCCTCGTCGCTCT
>JACQZL010000314.1 GCA_016213865.1 Candidatus Rifleibacteriota bacterium | reverse complement strand
GGGGCCAGATGGCGTCGGTGCACGCGGCCGAGGCCGGCGGAGGGGCGCTTCCGGCCGAGCTGGCCGCCGTGAAGGCGCGATGGGGGCAGCTCCACGGCGTCTCGATGGCGCTCAACCTGGGCGTGTTCCTCGTGGGGCTGGCGCTATTCTGGGTGTCGATCGCGCCGCTGGGTCCGTTGGGCCTTCCGGCTCCGGATGTGGTTCCGGGACCGCCGCGCTAGCCTCGCGGCCGTGAGAGGGCGGCGAACGCGGCCACCATCCGCTCGACCCGCTCGGGGTCGGGCGGGTTGGTCCACCGGCCGTCGCGCCTCAGGCTCGAACCGACGATGAAGGCGTCGGCCAGCTCGAAGTAGCGCTCGAGGTTTGCAGCGGTGAGCCCCGAACCGACCAGCTTGTGGACCGGCACGCCGCGGAGCGTCCGCAGGTCCTCGACGCCTTCTCGACGATGGCCTGGGGCGACGAACTGCTCCGCGGCGTGCCGGGCATCGGTCAACGCCGGAAGTCATGCGGTGCTACAGGAACCAGGCCGCAATTGAAGCGGTCTTCGCCCATCTCGAGGATCCTGTTCGTATGGCGCTGCGGCCTCAGTTTCACTGGACCGACCAGAAGCTCAGCGTTCACGTCTTCATCTGCGTGTTGGGACACACTCTGGCCCGTTTCCTTCTCCTGAAGGCTCAACGGGCTGGAGCAAGCTTCAAGTTGCAGGAGCGCCTCCTGGAAGAACTCGCACGCGTCCGCCGGGCCGCGGTCCTTCGTCTCGTCGGGCCAAAGCGGAAACCGACCACATCGGCTCAACTCGAGGACACCGACCCCGCCCTCACCTCGCTCCTGGTTCCGCTTGGAATCGATGGAGGGTTGTCTACTTGCTCAGCACCGGGCCCAGATCATCCGGAGCCAACAACGCGATGGCGGCTTTCATGCTAGCGCGAAACCTATCGAACATGGGAACGGTCACCACCCCGTCCTTGGATTCCTCCAGCAGCTTTCGGTGGGCTTCCTGTTCGGCCTTCAACTGTGCGACGAGTTGATCGACCGTCTGCTTGGGTGGGCCGTCTGGTATGCCCGCAGCTTCCAATCGGCCCAACAGTTCCTGCCACCGATCGATGCATTGCTTCTGAAACTGGGCGCGCAACTCGGGCGAGATGGTGCCCTGAGCCGCCCCCAGTTGACCCACCAGTGTCGCGGACGCGGTGTCGATCGTGGCGGAGTCCTTGTAAACCTGTATCACGACCTGCTTCCAGGCGTCTTGAGTGACCGACACGCCCGAGCCACAGCCTGATACGAAGGCCGCGACCAGTAGGGAGCACAGACCCAGTCCGCTGGAGCACCACGCCAGCTGCCTGCCCGCAGACTGAGCTTTCGCAGACCAGTTAGAGTTGTCAGCCGCACCGCGGCCCGAACCGTCGGTCCAAGTGACTTGTCGCATCGGTGCACTTCCCTCTTGTCGGGGATCGCATGAGCAGAACCTCGTAATGCTACCACATTGGGAAAGCCGGTTCGTGGCCGCGGGTAGTCTCACACGGAGTCCCGGAGCATCGGACCACTCTTCCGCTCGTGGCCCTGAGCTGTCGCCCGACTCATCCCGGACAGCAAACTCCCCCCGCCCGCGGTTGGCCGCGAGCGGGGGGAGCCGTCGGTCATGGGATGGCCCGCTCAGTTCGCCGCGGCCTCGGTCTCGGCAATGCCTTCGGCGATGAACTTCTCGACCGACTCGGGGTTGTCGGCCAGGAGCTTGGCGATGTTCGGGTAGTTGGCCTTGACGGTGTCCAGCCAAGCCTTGGACGGCGGCGTCGATGCGGGTCATCAGCGCGTTGCCCTCGGCGAAGGCGTAGGTGGCCTGCGAGAGGCCGCTCTGCACGAAGGCCCGGCGGTCCGCCACGCGGCCGTTCTGCAGCACCTTGGCGATCTGCGGATAAGTTGCCTCGAGGTACAGGAGGTAGGCCTCGCGCTGCTCGGGCGTGGACAGGAACATGCGGATGTGATGCTCCAACTCCAGGATGAAGTCGGCCAGGGCATCGCGGGCCGCCGCGCTGTCGCTAGAGGCGAGCGCCTGTTCGATCTCGGCCTCGAGGACCTTGAGCCGCTCGACGGGAATGCCCTGCTTCTCGATCCTGGCCGGAGAGGTCGGGTTCGAGCCGCCCAGGTCGGACGGCGCTGCCGTCGGCGGCTCGGAAGGCTGGGTGCTATTCGTGGTCGGCTCGGAAGGCTGGGTGCTGCTCGTGGTCGGCTCGGTCGATTCGCGGCTCGCTTCGCGGATGCGCCGCGCGAGGTGGCGGAAGACCCAGGACGGCGGGCGATGGTAGCGTCGCCGGCTCTTGACCTCGACGTTCATCCCCGACTCGTCGTCGCTCGGGGTCACGTCCCGGGGGGCCTTCAGCTCGACGGCCGACAGCAGGCAGGGCCACAGGAACATCGCGGTCAGGACCAGGGACCAGAACATCTTCGCACGCAGCATCTCGAGCCTCCTTGAGGGGTGTTGAGGGCCAGGTTGACCGCCAGCAGACGCAACCGGCCTGCCAGCTCGGGTCCGAGGGGGCCATATGGCGCTTGTGGAGCGAGAAGACAAGGCCCTGGCCCCGCCGGCCGGCCCACCGGCTCGAGCGCGCCACGTGCCCCCCAGGGCTCATTCCCGTGGCCCACCTGTGACTCTGGAGTCACACGAAGTCCAGGCCGAGCCGCTCGGCGGCGGCGTCGACGACCGACAGGAGCAGCTGGTCGTAAGAGATGCCGGCCGTGCGGGCCGCCTTCGGAAAGCAGGAGTTGTCGGCCGGGTTCGGCAGGATGCCGGGCAGCGGATTCAGTTCCAGGACGTGAGGTTCGCCCTTCTCGTCCAGTCGCAGGTCGATGCGGCACCAGTCGCGGCAGCGGAGCACGCGCCAGGTGCGACGGCAGACCTCGTGGATGCGCTCCTCGAGCGCGTCGTCGAGCTGCGCGGGGCAGCGGAAGATCTCGAGCGGTTGCTCGGTCGTATCCCAGATCCACTTGGCCTCGAAGGAATAGATCGGGTTGACGTGGGAGGGAAGCGAGTCGAAGCAGATCTCGACGATTGGAAGGATGCGCTGGCGCTCGCCGTTGCCGAGCATCGCCACCGTGAACTCCCGGCCGGAGAGGTAGCGCTCGACCAAAGCCGGCTGGTGGTAGCGCTCCAGGACGCGCCGGACGGCCGAGCGGAGGGAGGTCCGGTCCCGGGCCAGAGAATCGTCGAAGATGCCCTTGCTCGAGCCCTCGAAGAGGGGCTTGACCAGGCAGGGCAGCTTGACGCGGATCGGCTCGTCGGTCGACTCCACGACCTGGAAGGCGGGGGTCGGCACCTTGTGGTAGGCGAGGACCTCCTTGGTGCGGGACTTGTCGAGGCAGATGGCCAGAGTCAGCGGGTCGGAGCCGGTATAGGGAATGTCGAGCATTTCGAGCAAGGCGGGAATCTGCGCCTCCCTGCTGGCTCCGTGGAGCCCCTCCGCCATGTTGAAGACCAGGTCGGGCCGGTCCTTGCGCAGCCGCTCGAAGGCGGCCTCATCGGCCTCGACGAGGGAGACCCGGTGCCGGGTGGCCAGAGCGGTGGCGACCGCCTGGATCGTCTCGGGGGTGTCCCACTCGGCGTACTTGTCATCGGCCTGGGGCTCGGAGGGACCTTCCGTTGCCGCCGGTGCGGATTTCTTCTGGTTGTAGACGAGGGCGAGCTTCATGAGGTGGATCACTCGATTCGGCCAGGGTGCAGCCGGGCCGGAAACGGCCCGACAAAGCGCGCGATTATAGGCAGGGAGAAGGAAGATGTCAATTCGGCGGCCGGCGGTGGGTGCGCGCGCAGAAGGTGGGGAGCCGCTCCGGTTCGAGTTCTGCCGGGGACGCTGTCCCCGGGCCCCTGCCAGGGTGGGAG
>JACQZL010000338.1 GCA_016213865.1 Candidatus Rifleibacteriota bacterium | reverse complement strand
GCCTGGAGAGGTGGGTCGCGAACACCCTCTTCAAGGCGGGGAAGCTTCCTTGACGGACCAACATCAGTCCCTGGGCCTGGTGGAACAACAACAGGTAGACCGGGTGTTCATCGAAGAAGGCCCTGTGACAGCGCGCTATCTCGACGACGCGCTCCATCGGCGTGCTGTGGGCCGAAACGTTGAGCAGGTAGACCCGATGGAGGAGGTCGACGGCCTCATCCAGAAGCGCGGCGGTGAGCTCGTCCTTGGAGCCGAAGTAGTTGTAGAAGGCGCCCTTGCCCAGGTCGGCGGCCTGGGTGATGTCCTCGAGACGCGTCGAGTAAATGCCGCGTTTACCGAACAGTTCCAGCGCCGCGGCGAGCAGGGCCCTGCGGGTCCTCTGTTTACGGCGTTCCCGTCTGCCGATTTCCATCCATGACCCTCCGGTCGTCTACGACTGACGACGATACAACCCATATGGATAACCAGTCAATCCCAGTCTTGCCTGGTTGACAGTGTTGCGTGGTATGGTTACATTACGACTGATGGTCGTAGACGAACTTGATTCACGTACGAGGCTGGCCTGATGAAGCACGCGATCCGCTTTGGCCTCATCCTCCTGGCCGTCCTGGGGGGACTCACCTGGACGGCAACTGTCCTGGTAGGCCGCACCGCTCGCAACTGGTTCGAGAGGGACGTCGCTCTCCGCGCCCAGTTGGCGATGTCGGGCGCTCGCTCCAGCTTGGTTCTCGGTTGGAAGAACGGAGAACGCAGCGCCGTTCAGAGCCTGTTGTCGGAGCTGACCAAGGACGACCGCCTGACGGCTGCCGCGGCCTACGGACCCGATCTCTTGATGTTCGCCTCGACGGCGGAATTCCCGGCGGCGCTCCTGCGCGAAGGGCTCGGAAAACAGGCTCGCGAGGCGGTCGAGGCACCGGCATCTCAGTGGGCGCCGTGGCACGCGAGGGTAGAGCTGCCCGCCGGCCGGCTGCAAGCCAGCGCGTTTCCGATCTTCGCCGCGGAGAACCCGCTCGGCTACGTGATCTTGCTCCACAATCTCGACTACATCGATCGGCGGGCGACCCAGGTGAAACTGATTCTCCTGGCGGCCTTCGCCCTGCTCTCTCTGGCGGCCTCGGTGGCCACGGTGCTGGCTGCCCGGCTGACCTGGCGAGAATCGATCGCGACCTTCCGGCGGGTTCTCCAGGGCGAAAAACCCGCGCCTGAGCTGCGTCCTCTCCTGCACGACATGCAGGAACTGGTCGACCGAATCCGCTCCGAGGAAGAGACCGACTCCGGTGGGCTATGGACTCCGCAGAGGCTCAAGCAAGTCCTGCACTCGAAACTTCAGGGTGAGAGGGTGCTCATCGTCGCCAACCGGGAACCGTACATCCATCAAAGGGAACCCGGCGGAGCGGTCGTGGTGCAACACCCGGCGAGCGGCCTGGTGACTGCTCTGGAGCCGGTGATGCGGGCTTGCTCGGGCACCTGGATCGGACACGGCAGCGGCTCGGCCGACCGTGAGACCTGCGACGCCGGCGCGCGCCTGCGCGTGCCGCCCGGCGAGGAGTCCTACTTCATCCGCCGGGTCTGGCTCACGGCCGAGGAAGAGAAGGGCTACTACTACGGGTTCTCCAACGAGGGCTTGTGGCCGCTGTGCCATGTGGCCCATCAGCGTCCCACCTTCCGCAGCGAAGATTGGCAGTTCTATCAATCGGTCAATCTCAAGTTCGCGAAGGTCGTCCTGGAAGAGGCCGACTCCGACAGCCCCGTCGTACTCGTGCAGGACTATCACTTCGCCCTCGCACCCCGGTTCATCCGCCAGCGTCTCCCGAAGGCCACCCTCCTCACCTTCTGGCACATCCCGTGGCCCGACGCGGAACGGATCGGCATCTGTCCCTGGCGCCGGGAACTGCTGGAAGGGATGTTGGGGAGCAGCATCCTCGGGTTCCACACCCGCGCTCACTGCAACAACTTCCTCGACGCGGTCGATCGATATCTGGAAGCCCGCATCGATCGCGAGGAGATCGCCGTCGTTTACCAGGGACACACCACGGCGGTTCGACCCTACCCCATCTCCATCGAATGGCCCAGCCACTGGGCCCGCTCGACCCCGCCTGCCCGGGAGTGTCGGGCGTCGATCGTTGCCGACCTGAAACTGGCGCCCGACGTCTTGCTGGGAGTGGGCGTTGACCGGCTGGACTACACCAAGGGCATCGAGGAACGGTTGCTGGCCGTGGGCCGTCTGCTGGAGCGCCATCCGGAGATGCGGGGGCGGTTCACCTTCATCCAGCTCGCCGCTCCGAGCCGCACCTTCATCGATGCCTACCGGCTTCTGGGCGAGCGGGTGGAGGCTCTGGCCCAGCAACTCAACGAGAAGTTCGGCCAGCCCGGATACCGGCCCGTGGTGCTGGCCAGGTCCCACCACGAACCGGCGGCGGTGTTCCGGTACTATCGCGCGGCCGACCTCTGTTACGTGAGCAGCCTGCACGACGGCATGAACCTGGTTGCCAAGGAGTTCGCGGCCGCTCGGGACGACGAGCGGGGCGTGCTGCTCCTCAGTCAGTTCACCGGCGCCTCGCGAGAGATGACGGGCGCGCTGGTCGTGAACCCCTACGACCTGGACGAGGCCAGCGACGCCATGTTCGCCGCGCTGACGATGGACCCTGCCGAGCAACGGGCCCGGATGCGTTCGATGCGTCTGTTCCTCTCGGAGTTCAACGTCTATCGCTGGGCCGGACGGATGCTGGTCGACGCCGCGCGGTTGCGGCGGCGCGAGCGGCTTGCCGGGCGTCTCGACGAGCACTCGGCCTGGGAGGCGAAGAGGCTCGCATGATGCACGTGCTCTCGACCTCGGGCCTGGAGATGCTGGGGCGCCTTGCCGGTTCCCCGGTCGTGCTGGGCTTCTCCCACGCTCGGCGGACGCCCGCCGGGCGCCGACAGGAGGACTGAACGGAGATGTTCATGGAACCAGGATGCCCGCCCCGGCCGGATGCGCTTGGCGACTGTCCCTCGCCCATGACTTCGAAGACAGCCCTGCTGGCCGCCGCTCTTCTGTTCTGGTCAGGCGCCGCGCTCGCAGCAGATAGCCCCGCGCCGGTGCCCCAGGAGTTCGCGATCGGAGACCTCCAGGTGGAAATGGGCCGTCCCCTGCGACTTCGCCTCAACCTGCAGGATGCGCTTCCGCTCTGGAACTGCGCCACCTCCGTCGCTCGCGCGATGGCCCCGGCGGCCTCCTCGTCCCCGGTCACTTCGGCCGCTCGACCCATCGAGGCCGTCGTGCTCTGGAATGACCCCGCGGTCGGCGAACGGACCCTTCCCGTTTCCGAGAGCATAGCCGTGCTTTCGAGCCCCGCCGGCCCCCCGAGGACGGCGGTCTTTTGCGTGGTCTGGAAGGCCGATGATGGAAGCTTCGAGTTGCGGGTTCCCGCCTCCCCTGGCTGGTTCAGGGCCCAGCTCATCCGCCCCCAGCCCGCCGTCGTGGTCGAGGCCACCGGCAGCGCCGAGGGCGTGTTGCTGGGGGATCGCTTTCCCGTCCGGGTCCGGGTGACCGATCGGGAGGGTCTGAAGAGTCTGCATCTCTTCTACCGATCGACCTCGCAGGAAGTCAGCAGTACCGCAACTCCGAACTACACCTCCGCCCCCATGGTCTGTGCCGAGCCGGGCCCCGGAGGGGGACTGTGGACCGGCACGATTCCAAGATCCTCCGAGGGCGAATCGACCGTAGACTACTACGTCGAAATCGTGGACACGGCGGGGCGCAAGTCGAGCTACGGCACCTCGACGGCGCCGCATCGCATCCGGCTCCGGGCCCCGGAACCTCCCAGCGCTCGGTGATTCTCATGAAGACCTCGAGACTACCTCCCTTCTCGATCTGCCTGCTACTGGCGTTACTCTTCCTGCTCTTGCCCTCGGCGTTGACGGGGGCGCCTTCCGGCAGCCACGACGATCCGGTCGCGTCGCTGGGTCTGTCCCTCGTTCTGATCCTGGCCTTCGCCAGGCTTGGCGGAGATCTGGCCGTGCGCTTGGGGCAGCCCGCCGTCCTGGGAGAGCTGGTGGTCGGTGTCCTCATCGGCAACCTCTCGCTGGCCGGTTTCGGCGGCCTGGAGTACCTGAAGACCGAGCCCATGCTCGACATGCTCGCCCGGCTGGGGGTCCTGCTGCTTCTCTTCGAGGTCGGGCTCGAATCCACCGTCGCGCAGATGCTGGCGGTCGGTTGGTCCTCCCTGCTGGTGGCCATTCTCGGGGTTGCGGCCCCCTTCGGCCTGGGTTGGGCGGTCGGGGCCTGGCTGTTGCCCGACGCGAGCGTTTACATGCACGCCTTCCTGGGCGCGACGCTCACGGCGACCAGCGTGGGCATCACGGCCCGAGTGCTCAAGGACCTGGGCGAAACTCAGTCGGCCGAGGCGCGCATCATCCTCGGGGCCGCGGTCATCGACGACGTCCTCGGGCTCGTCATCCTGGCCGTGGTGGGCGGTGTCATCTCGGCCGCCAATGCCGGTCAGACGATGGCCCTGGGACACGTGGCCGCGATCGTCGGCAAGGCCGTCCTGTTCCTGGTCGGCTCTCTTGGCCTGGGCCTCTACCTCTCTCCCCGCATGTTCCATCTGGCCTCGAAGCTCCAGAGCCAGGGCGTGCTTCTCTCGGCCGGCCTGTCCTGTTGTTTCCTGCTGGCCTGGCTGGCCAACGCGATCGGCCTGGCGCCGATCGTCGGGGCCTTCGCGGCGGGGCTCGTTCTCGAGAACGTTCACTTCAGAGACTTCACCGATCGCGGCGAGCACGGGCTAGAGGAACTCCTGGCCCCCCTCTGCTCGGTCCTCGTGCCGATCTTCTTCGTGTTGATGGGCATGCGGACTGAGCTGGCCTCCTTCGCGCAACCCGGAGTGCTGGGGTTGGCGGCGGCCCTCACGGTGGCAGCGGTGATTGGCAAGCAGGTCTGCGGGCTGGGGGTGCTCGCCCCCGGCGTCGACCGGCTCACGGTGGGGCTGGGGATGATTCCTCGCGGCGAAGTCGGCCTCATCTTCGCCAATCTCGGGCTGACCCTGGAATTCGCGGGCCGGCGGATCGTCGATCCCGCCGTGTTTTCCGCGATTGTTGTCATGGTCATCCTGACGACGCTGGCAACGCCTCCGGCGCTCAAGTGGAGTCTTCGGCGCGCCCGGGTCGCTGCTGTCGAGACCGCGGGAGGCCAGAATGTCTGAATCCGGCGGCGAGTTGCTCTGGTACAAGGATGCGGTCATCTACGAGGTCCGGATCCGCTCGTTCTTCGACTCGCTCGGCGACGGCATGGGCGACTTCCCCGGACTGACGAAGAAGCTCGACTACCTGCAGGACCTGGGCGTCACCGCTCTGTGGGTGTTGCCGTTCTATCCGTCGCCTCTCCGGGATGACGGCTACGACATCGCCGACTACCAGGCGGTCCACCCCGATTGCGGCACGCTGCAGCACTTCCGCCGGTTTGTCCGGATGGCCCACGACCGGGGGCTGCGGGTCATCACCGAACTGGTCCTCAATCACACCTCGGCTCAGCACCCGTGGTTCCCGAAGGCTCGCCACCCAGGCCCTCGCAATCCCTGGCGCGATTTCTACGTGTGGAGCCCGGCGTCCGACCGCTATCGAGACGCCCGCATCATCTTCAAGGACTTCGAGCCCTCCAACTGGACCTGGGACCCTCTCGCGGGCGCCTACTACTGGCATCGCTTCTTCTCCCATCAGCCCGATCTCAACTACGACAACCCTCGCGTGCGCCGGGCCATGCTCCGCGTCGTCGACTTCTGGTTGCGCATGGGCGTCGACGGGCTCCGGCTAGACGCCGTACCCTACCTCTTCGAGCGGGAGGGAACCGGGTGCGAGAACCTGCCCGAGACCCACGGCTTCCTCAAGGAACTGCGGGCCCACATCGACGCCCGATTCCCCGGGCGGATGCTGCTGGCCGAGGCCAATCAGTGGCCCGAAGACGCCATCGCCTACTTCGGCGCCGGCGACGAGTGCCAGATGTGCTTTCACTTCCCGATCATGCCGCGGCTCTTCTCGGCGCTGCAGATGGAGGATCGCTTCCCGGTCATCGACATCCTGGCCCAGACGCCCGCCATCCCAGCGAACTGCCAGTGGGCGCTGTTCCTGCGAAACCACGACGAGCTGACGCTCGAGATGGTCACCGACGAGGAGCGCGACTACATGTACCGCTTCTACGCGCAGGACCCTCACATGCGCGTTAACCTCGGCATCCGGCGGCGACTGGCGCCGTTGCTCGGCAACAACCGGCGCAAGCTCGAGCTGATGAACGCGCTGCTCTTCTCGTTGCCCGGCACGCCGGTCATCTACTACGGCGACGAGATCGGGATGGGGGACAATTTCTTCCTCGGCGATCGCAACGGCGTCCGCACTCCGATGCAGTGGAACGGCGACCGTAACGCCGGCTTTTCCAGGGCCAACCCTCAGCGGCTTTACCTGCCCGTCATCATCGATCCCGAGTACCACTACGAGACCGTCAACGTCGAGGCGCAGCAGAGCAACCCCCACTCGCTCCTGTGGTGGATGAAGCGGCTCATCGCCCTGCGCAAGCGTTACCGGTCCTTCAGCCGTGGCTCTCTCGAGTTCCTCTATCCGCGCAACGCCAAGGTTCTGGCCTTCCTGCGCCGGCACGAGAGCGAGCTGATCCTCGCCGTCAGCAACCTGTCGCGGTTCGTCCAGTACGTCGAGCTGGATCTCTCCGCCCACGCCGGAAGGGTACCGGTCAGTACGTCGAGCTGGATCTCTCCGCCCACGCCGGAAGGGTACCGGTGGAACTCTTCGGCCGGACCGAGTTTCCTCCCATCGGACGCCGGCCCTATCTCTTGACCCTGGCGCCACACGCGTTCTACTGGTTCTCGCTCGAGAGGGAG
The DNA here is from genome assembly GCA_016213865.1 of Candidatus Rifleibacteriota bacterium. The sequence continues at coordinate 3,197 of JACQZL010000338.1, read as the reverse complement.
CACCGGGCCACCGCCGCGCCGCAGCGCCTCGACCGACAGGCGCTGGAGGTCGACGACGACTGGGATGAGATCCTGGCTGCCGAGCATCGGCCTTCCCTCGAGGGGCGCCTGCTCGAGTACCTGCCCACCCGTTCCTGGTTCCGGGGCGGTGCCCGCGAGCCGCGAGCGCTCCACGTGGTCGACTCCTTCCCGATTCCGATGGGAGACCGGCGGACCTGGCTGGTGACGGTCGCCGTCGACTACGCCAGGTCGCCCGCCGAAACCTACCTGCTGCCCCTCGGATGGGCGTCGAGGGAGCACGCCGAGCGCCTGCGGCGGAAGTCGCCGGAGTTCATCATCTGCGGGCTCGATGCGGGCCCCGCGGCTCGGCGAACCGCTGGAGTCCTGTTCGATGCCGTGGGCGACCCCGCTTTCTGCCTGGCGCTTCTCGACGGGCTGGCCCACCGCCGTCAGTTTGCTTCGGACGGCGCAACCGTGAAGGCCGTGCAGACCGGCGGTTTCCGAGAGGCCTGGAGAGCCTACCGTGAGGCGGTAGAACAGGTCGTTCGAACGTCCGAACAGAACAACACCGCCATCTTCTTCGGCGACAGCCTGATCCTCAAGCTCTTTCGCTGCGTCGAGGAGGGACGCCATCCGGGACTGGATCTGGGACTGTTCCTGTCCGGCCAGGGCAAGTTCGCATCCATGCCGGCCCCGGTCGCTCACCTCGAGTGTCGTCGAGGTCACTACTTCGACGCCCTGCTGGCCGGGCCCCGCCAGGTTCAGGAGGCGCAGCACCTCCTGCCCACGGCGCGCCTGCTCGACCTGGCCGCCTGCGAACCCTCGCCTCAGGCGCGAGAGCTGATCGGTCCCTTTCTCGATTCCGCCGCGCTACTCGGCCAGCTCACGGCACGTCTCCACCTGGCGCTGGTCTCGGCTCCCGAGTTGCCCTCGCTTGCTCCCGAGCGGTTCACGAAGCTCTACCAGCGTTCGCTCTACCAATCCATGCGGAACCTGGTCGGCAGGGGGCTGCAATCTCTCCGAGAGAGGCTCGACACGCTACCCCCGGGAGTCCTGGGCGAGGCCCAGCGTCTTCTCGACGCCGAGCAGGAGATCTATCGCTCCTTCGAGCCGCTCAAGCACGGGACGCTCTCCGCGACGCGCACTCGATACCACGGCAACTGGATCTTGACCGAGGTGCTCAACCGGGGCAAGGACTACGCCATCATCGACCTCGAGGGAGACCCGTCGCGAAGACAGAGCGACATGCGTATCAAGCGATCCCCCCTGCGCGATGTGGCCAGCATGCTGCGCTCGTTCCATTACGCGGCCTACGGCACGCTCACCGGTCACGGCGCCGCCACGGTGGCTCGCCCCGAGGACTTGCCGGCCCTCGAGCCCTGGACCTGCTTCTGGTATCGATGGGTGTCGGCGGCCTTCCTCAGGGCCTACCTGAAAGACACCGGCGGGGCCTCCTTCGTGCCCGCGGCTCCCGAGGAACTGGACCTGCTGCTCCGCTCGCTGCTGCTCGAGCGCGCGCTGCAAGAGCTTGCGACGGAGGTCGCCAACCGGCCCGCCTGGGTGCAGATCCCGCTGCGGGGACTCTCGCAGCTCCTCTGGCCGTAGAGCCGCGAACCGCACGGCTTCGCCGGCGTTCGAGCGGAACTCCATGAGGTTGCTTTCCTCTGTTCCAATCAGGCCTTTCACGCTCTGTCCATGCGTGAGGACAGCGTCTGCGAAAGAACTCGAACCAGAGTCGCCCACCACTTTCCACGACTGCACCCTGCGACGTCGTCGCGCCTGGCGCGTCGAACCACTCCAGTCAGCGGAGATCGTCCGGCTCCCGGACCAGGATGCGATACGGCGCCTCGGGCGAGCCGTACTCCGATCTCTTGCCGGCGTGGTTCTCCAGGAGGATCCAGTAGTGGATCGTCGTGTCCTTGCCGAGCGGATGGGGGACAGAGATCTCATAGCGCGTGACGCCGTCCGTCGTCGAGCGGACGGACATCTCCCGACTCGCGACCGGGGCCCCGGCGGAGGTGCGCCAGAAGAGCGTGGCCGCCCGGACGGTCTCCGTCCCTCGCAGGTCGACCCAGATGGAGATCTTCTCTCCGAACGCTCCTTCGGCGCTGCCGCTTCCACCCACGACGAACGCCTCCTGCTCAGCCCCCTCGACCTTCAGCCGGAATCGCCGGGGAGACTCGGGGATGCGCAGTTCTAGCCCCAGCGCGGGATCGCTATAGGTCAGGTGGAACAGGTGCAGCCCCGGTTCAGGGGCCGGCACCGGAAAGGCCCCGCCGACGAGCGGCGCGGTGACTGTCTTGCCCGAGGGGCGGGACCAGTGCACCAGCAAGTCCAGGGGACCCTCGAGGCCCGTCGTGGTCGTGGTGGGGGCGCCCGGCACGAGGGCATGAAGCAGCGGCAGAAGGGCGCCCCGGAAAGCTGCGGGCTTGAAGCTCCTGCTGCGCATCACGACGCCGGGACCGGGCGGTATGCGTCCCGGCCCCATCTGCAACTCCACGAAAGGTCGCTCCGGTGATCCGGTCAGGGGTTCCGTGGCGGCCGTCACGGCCGGTGCCGCCGGGGCGAAGACGGTCGCGTCCTCCATTGTGGCCGTCGCGGCCGGAGCCGTGGCGGCTGCGCCCGTCGCAACGGAGGAGGGCGAGCCGGAAACCTCCTGCGCGGACGCCACCAGCACCGGAAGTCCGAGAATTGCCACCGCGAGCGCCCATTGTCTCGTCATGTCGTGGGTGTCTCCTGTTGTTCCTCCTGGCCGCTTTCGAGCACGTCCAGGTCATAGGTGTCGACTGGCGACCGGGCCTCGCCAGACAGTTGCAGGCTCCAGCGCGTCAGGACGGGGCCGACGATCTCGAACACGACGATCGAGGAGAGCACGACGACCTTCAGCAGCGAGGAGTACTCCGGGTGAGTGGTGTCGAGCGAGAGGAGGAGGCCGATCGCCACCCCCGCGTGAGGGGTCATCGCCAGGGGCAGGAAGCGGGTCGGACCTCTCGCCAGACCGGCCGCGCGCAGGCCCAGCGAGCTTCCCGCCACCTTGCCGGCGAACCGCGCGAGCAGGTAGCCCACGCCGATGGCTCCGGTGTCTCGCATCAGACCGATGTGCAGCGAGGCCCCCGCCAGAATGAAGAAGATGAGGTAGAGCATGCCGGTGATCGGCTTGAGCACGTCGAACAGGCGGCCTCTCACGCTGTGGCGGT
>JACQZL010000337.1 GCA_016213865.1 Candidatus Rifleibacteriota bacterium | reverse complement strand
TACTGGGCCTTCTCGGAGACGTGCTCCTGCTTTTCGCGCTCGTTGGTGAACTTGAGCGGCTCGGCCATCGCCGCGAGGGCTTCCTCGCGCGTGACGTAGCCCTGCTCCCACATCTTCGTGAGGACCAGCTTCTGGCGGTCCTGACAGGCCTTCGAATGGGCCGCGGGCGTGAATCGGTTGGGGGCCTTCGGCAGGCTGGCAAGGACGGCGGATTCGGCGAGTGACAGGTCCGCGGTCTTCTTCCCGAAGTAGAACTGCGCGGCACTCGAGATGCCGTACATCCCCTTTCCGAAGAAGATCTCGTTGAGGTACTGGCCGAGGATCTCGTCCTTCGAGTACGAGCGCTCCAGGCGGGTCGCGAGGATCATCTCCTGCAGCTTGCGCTTGACGGTCCGCTCGGGCTTGAGGAATCGGTTCTTGGCGAGCTGCTGCGTGATCGTGCTGCCGCCCTCCACGACACCTCCGGCCCGGAAGTTCTTCCAGGCCGCGCGCAGGATGCCCCGTGGGTCGATGCCGTAGTGCTGATAGAAGCGCTCGTCCTCGACCGCCACGAAGGACAGCTTGGTCAGCCGTGGGATCTCGCTCACCGGGACGATCCGGTTGCGGATCTCCTCCTCATGGAGGGTCGTGAGCAGGACGCCGTTGCGGTCGACGACCTTCGTGGCCAGGGCCGGCCGGTAGGTGCCCTCTCCGACTGCCGGCAGGTCCTTGCCCAGACCCTCGACGACGTGCATCGCCAGGCCCAACCCGACGAAGGCCGCCACGATGCCGAGCAGGACCCCTGCCAGGAAGAGCCACTTGAAGACGCGCCAGGCTAGCCTCAACACGATCGGTCCTCCAGATGGGCTGACCCGGCGGCTGGCGCCGGGTCAGAGCCGACAGGGACACCGGTTCTACTGCCCTCGTGTTGCGCTCGGGCCGGTCCGGATGCGACCAGCCAGCGGGCAACCTCGAGGTCGAACTCCGTCGTGATCTTCAGGTTCCTCTCGTCGCCGGGGACGATCCAGACCTCGTAACCCAACTGCTCGACCAGCATCGCGTCGTCGGTGACCGCGTCCGCGGCTGGTCGGGGTACTTCGTGGGCCTGACGCAACCAGTCGGCACGGAACCCCTGGGGAGTCTGGGCTTCCCAGAGGTCGCGCCGGTCGAGCGTCTCGAGGACCTTGCCGGTGTCGTCGACGCGCTTGAGCGTGTTCTTCTCTGGAATTGCAGCTACGGCGGCGCCCACTTCACGGACTTTGTCGGCGACGAGACGAAGGAGTTCCGTTGATACCAGCGGACGGGCCCCATCGTGTACCAGGACCAGCTCGGATTCGCCCGTGGGAACCAGGTCCAGGCAGCGACGCACCGAATCCCGGCGCTCGGCTCCTCCGACAACCAGCTCGGGCCGGAGGCTCCAGGTGAAGGGCTCGACGATGTGACGCATCGCGTGCTCGACGTGTTCGGGCGGCACTGCAACCAAGATCCGGTCGACGACGCCGCTGCGATCGAAGGCGCGGACCGTCCGGACCAACAGCGGTATGCCGCCCAGGTCCAGGAACTGCTTGGGGAGCGGTCCGCCGAGCCGGGAGCCGCTTCCTGCGGCGACTATGATTGCGGTCGTGGGCATTACTGGTCGCGAGGACCCTCATCTTGATATCGGCCGGCGCCCGGACCCAGCCGAGTCTGCGCCCCTGCCCGCGCTCACGCCCGGCGCTCGGGCAGGTAGCGAACCAGTTGGGCCAGGGTGGCCGCCCCCGGCATCAGACCGTCCAGTGAGTGGACGGCGCTCTCGGTCAGCTCGAGGGCGATCGAGCGGGCCCTTTGAGGCGTCATCAGGCGAGTGTACGTGGCCTTTGCCTTGCGTTCGTCGCTTCCCGGCGTCTTGCCCATCTCGGCCTGGCTGCCCTCGACGTCGAGGATGTCGTCCGTGATCTGAAAGACGCGGCCGAAGAGCTCGCCGTACTGGGAGACCGCGGCGAGACCGGAAGCCGGCGCGTGCGCGAGGATCGCCCCGGTGCGGATGCTGGCGACGAAGAGCCGCCCCGTCTTGTGGAGATCGATGTACTCCAGGGCGGCGACGTCGATGTCCCGGCCCTCCGACTCGATGTCCTCGACCTGCCCGGCAATCATGCCGCGGCTCCCGGCGGCGCCCGAGATCTCTTCGATGATGGCTAGCAGATCCTCGGCCGAGAAGCCCTGGGCGCGGCCGTTGCGGATGATCATCTCGAAGGCGCACGTCAGCAGAGCATCGCCCGCGAGCACGGCGATCGCCTCGCCGAAGGCCTTGTGGCACGTCGGGACCCCACGGCGGAAGTCGTCGTCATCCATGCACGGCAGATCGTCGTGGATCAGCGAGTACGAGTGGATGAGGTCGAGGGCACTGGCGACCGGGGCGATGCGTTCGGGCGGCTCCCCGAAAACCTGAGCGGTGAGGATTGCCAGGATCGGTCGCAGGCGTTTACCTCGTCCCAGCGCCGAATACCGCATGGCCCGGTGCACCGAGGTCGGTCGAAGGTCGTCCGCCGGGAGGAACGCGTGCAGCTCGGAGTCGACCAGTTTTCGCAGGGGCGCGATGACGTCCAGGACGTTCACGGAGGCCCCTCCCGCGCGGGAAGGCGCCCCTTCGAGTCGCGCGCCGGGTCTTCCACTCGCCAAAATGGGACGGTCGCCTGGGGACGGGCCGTCGGCACCCTCGATTCGGCGATATCCCGCCCGAGCTGCTCGATGAGCTCTTCGGTCGACTCGAACCGGCGTTCGGCGCGGATCCGGCGAGCGAAGTGCACGCTCAAGACTCGGCCCTGGAGGTCTCCCGACCAGTCCAGGAGGTGGACTTCGACCTTGCGGACGAGACCGCCGAAAGTGGGGCTGGTGCCGATGTAGACCACGCATGGTCGCTCGAGAGTGCCCGTCTGGGCCGTTCCGCAGTAGACGCCGTTTGCCGGCACCATGGCGGACGTAGGCTCGGCCTGCAGGTTGGCCGTCGGAAACCCGAGCCCCCTGGCCCGGCCGTCGCCCGGAACCACCGCGCCGTCGAGTCTGTAGGAGCGTCCCAGCATGCGCGCGGCGCCCTCGACGTCGCCCTCTTTCAGCATGTCCCGGATCGACGAGCTGGAGATGAGGCGGTCGCCCTGCTTGACCGGCGGCAGCACATGGGTGCGGAACCCGGCGTCGTAGCCCAGACGCTCCAGCATCCCGGGAGTGCCTCGCGCCCCCTCGCCGAAGGAGAAGTTGAAGCCGACGAAGACCTCGCGAGCACCCATCCGGCCGCGGAGCACGTTCTCGACGAAGCTGCGCGGGCCCATGTGGGCGAACTCGAGGCTGAAGCGGATGACGCAGGCGTGGTCCGGCCCCAGCTCGGCGATGAGCCCCAGCTTGCGCTCGAGCGACGTGAGCGTCCCGGTGAACCCCGGCCTGAGGATCGCCTTGGGCAAAGGGTCGAACAGCAAGATGGCCGACGGCAGCGCCAGTTCGCGCGCGCGCGCGACAACGGCCTCGATCAGTTGCTGGTGCGCGAGGTGAACGCCGTCGAAGCTGCCGATGCCCGCGATACAGGCTGGCAGTTTCCAGGTTTCGGCCAGAAGGTCTTCGATGACTATCATCGCTGATCCAGACCGCCGCGCCAGGACTCCGCCCAGCTCCCGGTGAACTCTCCTGGACGGTCGGCGCGCGCGCCTGGGGCGGGAAAGATAGCACGGGAACGGTCTTGCAGGCTAGAGGGCAATGGGCGAGGGCGAGGGCGAGTGCGACGCAGAAGACTGGGAAGCTGCATGACTGGGTGCGTGGTCCAAGGAGTTGTAGCGCGGGCCCCCTTCGGCAAGCTCAGGACATGCTTGTGGCCCGCTACGGTCGGCGGACCGCATCCAAAGCGGGGGACAAGCCCCCGCGCTACTCGACTCCGGAGACCAGTTATGGCTGTTAACC
>JACQZL010000336.1 GCA_016213865.1 Candidatus Rifleibacteriota bacterium | reverse complement strand
CACGGTGTCCTTCGCCACGCCAAGTCCCTGGGCCTTCAGGTCCTGGTGAAAGCGGTGCACGCTGAAGGCCGCGGCCGGATTGCGCAGGCATTGACGCACCAGCCAGCGCAGTGCCGCCACCTGAGTGATCCCATATCGTTCCACCACGTCGCGAAAGACCACGGTGTCCACATACCCCTGCAGCAGCTCCACGCGGAGTGCCGGAGCAAGACCTTGGGCCTCCGGAAATCCTCCGCAGCGCAGGTACTCGCGAAACGCCTTCTCGACCAGCGAACGCTGGGCACTGGTCCAGTATGCGGGCTCCCTTTCCGGCTCCTGACCACGATGGCGCAGGAACTCCCGGAAGCTGAACGGCCGGATGACGGTCTCCAGGCCGCGGCCGCGCAGCGAGGAGTGGACCTCGCGGCTCAACATCCTGGCCGAGGAGCCCGACACCACCACCTCGACGAGCTCCGTGTCCATCACCCGTCGCACGAAGCGCTCCCAGCCGACCACGAGCTGGATCTCATCCAGGAACCAGGCTACGGTTTCCCGTCCCCGCAACTCCGGGTAACGCCGGTAGAACTCCTCCAAGAGAAGACTGAGTTGCTCGGACGCCAGGTCCGCGAGCCTGTCGTCGTCGAAGCTCACGAACAGCGCGCGTTCGGGCGACTGTTGCTCCCGTCGTTCGGCCAGCAACTGGCGCAGAAACGTCGTCTTGCCAGCCCGTCGCATCCCGATGACTGCCTGCACCTTGCCTGGCACAGCCGGCAACCGTGCGTCGCGCCGGGTGATGAGCCGGTGCGGCTGGGGCGCGACCGAGGCGTTGAGGAGCTCGAGGAGTATCGGGTGCAGCAGCATTTCGACCGGAGTCTGACCGGGAAGGTGACCTTCCGTCAAGGACTGATGTCCATGAATCTGGACTTGCTGGAAGGACACCTTGCATACAAACCGGGCGGCTTCCTGTCCTCCGTCATCGAACCCAGGCCCTCATCGCACCCTGTACCGGAGGGCTATGGCATGGTAGCAGCTCTCCATGCTCCCCGTGCCGGTGAAGTTGTTGTAGGGCACGAAGTAGACGTAAGGGTCGACGTACGTCGCGTACTTGTAGCCCTTGGTGTTCATGCCGGCCACCGCCCCCGCGTTGTACGCCGTCCAGCTCGAGGTCGCGGCAAAATCGCCGCGTGTGTCATAGCGCAGGACGTTGGCGTGGTAGCTCAGGCCCTGCTGATACGGGATGAAGTAGACGTACCTGCTGTCGAAGACGGCTCCGACATACCCGACCGTATTCAGGCCGTCCGTGCCGGCGGCATCGTAGGCGCTCCAGCTCTCCGGGGCCGTGAAGCTCGCGAGGGTGTCGTACCGCAGGACGCGCGTGTGCTACGTGGAAGGTGTGTCCCTGAAGGGTACGAAGTACACGTATCGTCCGTCGAAGACCGCGCCCTTGTAGCCGACGGTTGCCAGGTCGCCGGTGACCCCCGCGTTGAAGACAGTCCAGCTCGCTGTCTGCGTGAAGGCCAGGGTCGTGTCGTGACGCAGCACCTGGCCGTGGAACGTGGTCTCGCTCCCGGCGGCGAAGGGTGCGTAATACACGTAGCGCCCGTCGTAGGCGCCGCCGTAGTAACCCCTCTGCGTGAGCCCGCTCGTGTTCATCACGTTGTAGGCTGCCCAGTTGGCGGTGCTCGCGAAGGAAGCGTCGTTCTGCGTGTCGTAGCGCAGAGCGAAGGCGTTCGCCCCGTTCTGGTCGCCATACGGGACGAAGTAGACGTGACGCGAGCCGTCCCACACGGCCCCGTCGTAGCCCAGGTTGACCGCAGACGCGGGGATGGGGGCGGTGGCGGCCGCGTCGTAGGCGTCCCAGCTCGTCCCCGAGGTGTAGAGCCCCTGCGTATCGTAGCGCAGGACCCGAGCATGGCGAAGCGTGTCCCCCGGTGAGTTGTTGGCGTACGGGACGTAGTTTACGTAGCGTCCGTCAGCGACCGCACCGTAGTAGCCCTTGCTGGGGAAGGTGCCTCCGGTGCCCACGTTCCCGGCATCGAAGGCTTCCCAGTTTGCCGCGTTCTTGAAGCCGTCCACAGCCGGGACGGTGACGGTCGTGACGTCCTGGGCGGAGGCTTCGCCGTCGTGGACCTCGACGGTGAACGTGTAGGTACCTTCCGCCGGGGGTGTGAAGGTGACGGTGACGTTGCCGGGGTTGGACAGGACGATTTGCGGACCGGTCCCTCCGGTCCAGTGCCACGAGTAACTCAGGGCTTGCGGCGAGCCGTCCGGATCTCGACTGGACGAAGCCGACAAGGTCACGGAAATGCCGATGGCCCCGGTCTGGTCGTCGCCGGCGCTCGCGAGCGGCGCGAGGTTGGCGGAGGTGACCGTTACGGCCACCGGGTCGAACAGGACGGCCCGTGGGAGTAGGACCACGTAGCCGGCGTGGCTGGTCACGGGGAAGCCGTTGCTGGAGCCGAGGCCGGGCAGATAGGCTTCGAACCTGTTGACCTGGCCTGCCTCCGAGACCGAGCGAACGACCAACGAGGCGTCCAGCACGTCAGCCAACGACCGTGCCGAGCAGCCGGCGGGTGCTCCTGGAACCGCCACGAGGTTCACTCCGCGACCTAGCCGGACGGGGTCGGCGCGCAGCGCGCCAGAGGACGCCAGGCAGAGCACCAGCAGGACACGTGAGACCCGGAGCGACAACGTCTGGTTCACGAGCACCACCTTTCTAGCTTGTTGGCGACCCGGGCTGTCACGGCCCCGGATGAACCCCGAGCTCCCATCGTCCCGGAAAACCCGGTGACCAGCAGAGCTAGAGTAGCACGCGCCACCCGCGGTTAGGGGATTCGGGCACCCGCCACCGTCACATCCTCCAGGTGACAGACTGTGCGGAGAGTGCTGCCCAGAGTAATCGGTGCCGCGGGGAAGACGGCGCCCGCGGCCGTGCGAGCGGCCTCCCGTTTGCTATACTTGCTCCGACCTGCCCAGCGCCGGGAGTGCGGGGCAGGCAGTCCTCTGCGAGGACGCAGGGCGGCCTGGAGCGGCGCGGATCCAGGTCCGATACGGGAGGAGCTCCCATGGCGGTTCTGATCCGGAAACTCGAGAGTCACACCCGCCGAGCGGCGCCGGATTTTTGGGCCATGCCGTCTGGGGCGTCCGGACGGGACCATGGTCTCCGATTCCGGCCGGACCGGCAGCGGTGGCGGGGCTTCATCGTGGCCCTCGTGCTGGCGGCGGCCTTCCTTTCGGGTCTTTCGCCGGTGAGCGCGGCCGACTGGACCGCCGGCCTCACCGCGAACGACGTCGCCCGGCGCCAGGAGCCGTCGCTGGGGCCCGTCGAACCGACCCCGGTGACCGTCACGGTCACGAACACGAGTCCCACGACCGCGGTGCGCGTGGATTTCGCCGGCCTGGCCTTCGCGACGGCCACGACCGCAGCCGATTCGCAGTACGACACGACTGCGCCAACGCTGCCGGTCACCGTTCCGGCCAGTATAACCCAGACGTTCGTCTTCCTGGTTCGGCCCCGGTCGACCGCGAAGGTGTTCGAGCCGTTCACCCTCACCGCCACGGTCAACGTGACCGACCTGGACACGAGCCAGCAGGCGACGCTGACGGCGACGACGGCCTGGTCGGTGACACCGGGGGCGACGATCGTGCTGGGGCAGAAAGACGCGTTCAGTCTGGAGAAGTACCGAGTTGGAGAGAACTCCCCGAAGTCGGTGTGGACCGACGGCACTCGGCTGGCAATTGCTGACACCAACAACCACCGGGTGCTGTGGTGGAGACATCTGCCGAGCGTCAATCACGCGGCGCCGGACCTCGTCCTGGGCCAGCCAGGTTTTGCATCGGCCGATTTCAAGGGTTCAACGAAGGCCACGAGTCTGAACCACCCACAGAGTATGGCGAGCGACGGCACGAGGTTCTTTGTGGCGGACGCCGACAGCAACCGCGTCCTTGTCTGGAGCAGCTTCCCGACTGGCAATGGCCAGCCGGCCGATCTGGTCCTGGGTCAGGACAGCTTCACGACGAATTCAGGAGGAGTGGCCGCGTCCAAAATGGGTCGCCCGCTAGGTCTTGCCTCGGACGGCGCTCGACTCTTCGTGGCAGACCCCGACAACAACCGAGTTCTGGTCTGGACGCAACCGATCACGGTCACGGGGCAGCCGGCGAACCTGGTTCTGGGGCAGGCCAGTCTCGACTCGGGCGAACCGAATTTCGGGGGAATCAGCGCGGCGAGCCTTTCGGCCCCGAAAGGAGTCTCGACCGACGGAACCAGGCTCCTCGTGGCAGACACCGGCAACCATCGGGTGCTCGTGTGGACGGAGCCTATCACGCAAACGCAACAGTCTGCTGCTCTGGTCCTGGGTCAGCCTGACTTCGGCTCGACCTCTCCCAACAACGGGGGGTTGACTGGTCTCGCTTTGTCCAGTCCCTGTGCCGCTACCTCCGACGGAACGCGGCTCTTTGTCAGCGACGGCGGGAACAACCGCGTGTTGGTCTGGAGCAGCTTTCCGACGGTGAACAGACAGGTTCCCGAGCTGGTCTTGGGTCAACCCGACCTGACCTCGGGCGCGCGGCGAGGTGAGTGCTTGGAGCCTACGGAGTCCCTGGGGTGTCGCTACGGACGGCACGAGGCTTTTCGTCTCGGACGCGGGCAACCACCGAGTCTCGATCTGGAACACTCTCCCTACGACCAGCAGTTGGCCCGCCGATCTGGTTCTGGGGCAACCCTCTCCACTGACCAACACCGCCAACAATGGGGGGCTGAGTGCTTCGACGTTCTCTTCACCGCGCGGCATTGCGAGCGACGGCACCCGGTTCTTCGTGGCCGACGCCGGCAACAGCAGGGTGCTCGTGTGGAACGTGCCACCAACGGGTGGCTTTCAGCCCGCCGACCTGGTTCTGGGGCAGCCCTCTCCTGTGACCAACACGGAGAACAACGGGGGACTGAGCGCTTCGACCCTCTCCTGGCCGTCCGGCGTCGCAACAAATGGCACACATCTCTTGGTGGCCGACAGCGGCAACCACCGCGTGCTCCTCTGGACGCAGCCCGTCACGGCCACGCAACAGACCGCCGATCTGGTGCTGGGCCAGCCGAGCTTTGGAACGAGCACGGTGAACAACGGAGGGCGGAGCGCCTCGAGCATGAACGGCCCCGTGGGGGCTGCGAGCGACGGCAGTCGATGCTACGTGGCCGATGCCGGCAACAACCGTGTGTTGGCCTGGACCAGGCCCGTCACGGCCACGAGGCAACCGGCCGATCTGGTGCTGGGCCAGCCGAGCTTTGGAACGAGCACGGAGAACAACGGCGGGTTGAGTGCCGCGGGTCTGAGTTCGCCCCTCGGGGTGGCGTGCGATGGCGCCCGTCTCTTCGTGGCCGACGACGGCAACCGGCGGGTGACGGTCTGGACCAGTATGCCGACAGGCAACCAGCAGCCCGCGACCGGTGTAGCTGGCCAGTCATCCCTGAGGAAGGTCGCTGCGGGATGTAGCCCTTTCAACATCGGCACTCCGTCGTCCACAGTGGTCGCCGGCGGGATCCTGTGGGTTGCCGACACTGACAACGACCGGGTGGTCGGGTACAAGCTCGAGAATGACCTCACGGTCGCGATGACCTATTCCGGACCCGGGTCCATTGTCGGCCAAGGTCCCCTCGTCATCACGGCGACCTTCAGCGCTGCGCTGGTCACAACGCCCACCATCTCCATCGATCGGCCGGGCCCGGGTAACGACGTCACGGCCGTGGCCATGACCGCGACGGCCGATCCGGCGGTCTGGACGTACATCTACATGGTGACAGCCTACGACGGCGGCCCGGTCCTCGACGGACCGACCACGGTGACCATTGCCGGAGCCCGAGACGCCGCTGGAAACGAGAACCATGCCGCCGAGAATGCCACCTTCACGGTCGATACCCAGCCGCCAACCATCACCCTGACGGCCGCCGCGGTGGCCCGGCGCCAGGAGCCGGCGCTGGGCCCCGTCGAGCCGACTCCGGTGACGGTCACGGTCACGAACCCGGCCGGCGCAGCCCCCGTGCGCGTGGATTCGGTGGGCCTGGCTTTCACGATTGCCACGACCGCGGCCGATTCGCAGTACGACACGACCGCGCCGGCGCTGCCGGTCACGGTGACGGCCGGCACCTCCGTCGAGCTGGTCCTCCAGGTGCAGCCCAAGTCCAGCGCGAAGGTGTTCGAGCCAGTCACGTTGACGGCCACGGTGCTGGCAACCGATCTGGGCACCAGCCAGCAAGACACGCTGAAGGCGACCGCGACCTGGTCGGTGACGCCGGGCGCGACGATCGTGCTGGGGCAGGTGGATGCCTTCAGCTCAGAGAAGCTGCGGCGGGGGGAGTACCGGCCCCAGAACGTCTTCTGCGACGGGACCCGGCTGGCCATTGCGGACACCAGCAACAATCGCGTGCTGATCTGGAACCAGATGCCCAGCGACCTGCAGGCCGTGCCCGACGTGGTCCTGGGCCAGCCGGGGTTCGAAACCAGCGGGCTCAACACCGGCGGCCGTCGAGCGGGGCTTCGGGAACCTCGCGGCCTCGCCAGCGACGGCACGCGGCTCTTCGTGGCGGACAACTCCAACCACCGGGTCCTCGTCTGGAACAGCTTTCCGACGGTCCACGGGCAACCGGCCGACCTGGTGCTGGGTCAACCGGACCTGGACACGGGCACTCAGAACAACGGCGGCGTGAGCGCCTCGAGCCTGAATGGACCCTGCGGGGTCGCGACCAATGGCACTCAGCTCTTCGTGGTGGACTCGGGCAACAACCGGGTGCTCGTCTGGAACTTGCCCATCACGCAGACGCAGCAGCCGGCCGACCTGGTCCTTGGGCAGCCGGACTTCTCGTCGACCAGCGGGGCGACCAGTGCCACGGCGCTCAAGGGTCCCGATGGCGTAGCGTGTGACGGCAGCCGGCTCTTCGTGGCAGACGTCGCTAACAGTCGAGTGCTGGTCTGGGCGCAACCGATCACGGCGACACAACAGCCGGCCGATGTAGTTTTGGGCCAGCCGAACTTCGGGTCGAGCACCCAGAACCAGGGCGGGCGGAGCGCCTCCAGTCTGTGCCAACCCCACGGAGTCGCAAGTGACGGCACTCGGCTCTTCGTGGCGGATTGGACCAACAATCGAGTGCTGGCCTGGACGCAGCCCATCACGGCAACGCAGCAGCCGGCCGACCTGGTCCTCGGACAACCGGACTTCGCTTCCGGGGCGGCCAATCTCGGGGGTGTCCACGATTCCAGCCTCGACAGCCCCTACGGGGTCGCATGCGATGGGACCAGGCTCTTCGTGGCCGACCTCGACAACAACCGGGTGCTGGCCTGGACGCAGCCCATCACCGTGACCCACCAGGCGGCCGACCTGGTACTGGGCCAGCCGGACTTCCTGTCGAATGCGGCGAACGACGTGGGCGCAAAGCCCTGGAGCCTCCTTCAGCCGCTCCGAGTTGCGAGCGACGGGACGCGCCTGTTCGTGACGGACAAGGGCAACCACCGGGTGCTGGTCTGGAACCACCTGCCGCTGGCCAATGAGCAGCCGGCCGACCTGGTCCTGGGGCAGCCGGACCCCGGCTCTCGCCTCGCGAACAACGGCGGCGTTAGCGCCTCCAGTCTGAAGGGACCCGACGGCGCCTTTGGCGACGCGGCCCGGCTGTTCGTGTCGGACGGCGGCAATCACCGGGTGCTGGCCTGGACCCGGCCCCTCACGGCGACGGGGCAGGCGGCGGACCTGGTGTTGGGTCAGCCGGACTTCGCGTCGAGCCTCACCAACAGCGGCAGCCTTGGCGCCTCCAGCCTCGCGACTCCGGGCGGGGTCGCCAGTGATGGCCTGCGCCTCTTCGTGGCTGACAACGGCAATAACCGGGTGTTGATGTGGAACGGCTTTCCGGCGGCGAACCAGCAGGCAGCGGACCTGGTGCTGGGCCAGCGGGACTTCACGTCGAACCTGGCGAACGGCCCGGGGCTGGGGGCCTCGAGCCTCTCTGGGCCCGGCGGCTTCTTCGCCGGAGTTCGGCTCTTCGTGGCGGACGTTGGGAATAACCGGGTGCTGGCCTGGAACGGCCTGCCGATGACGAGCGGGCAACCTGCCGACCTGGTGCTGGGCCAGAGGTCCTTCTCGTCCGGCACGGCGAATGAGGGCGGCCTGGGTGCCGCCGGGACCAGCCACCCGGCCGGGGTCTCGAGCGACGGCACCCGGCTCTTCGTGGTCGACCAGGCCAACCACCGGGTGCTTGCCTGGAACAGGATTCCGGCCGCGAACGGGCTGCCGGCCACCGGGGTCGTCGGTCAGCAGTCGATGGCCTCGTCCGCCGCCGGCGCCTTCACTCCGTACACGCTCTCGGGCCCCTCTTCCTCGGTCGTCGCGGGCGGAATCCTCTGGGTGGTCGATTCCGGCCACGACCGGGTGCTGGGATTCAAGCTGTCGCACGGGCTCACGGTCGCGCTGGGCTACAGCCGGCCCGTGGGGACCGTCACGTCCGGTCCGCTGGTCATCACGGCGACCTTCAGCGAGCCGCTGGTCACGGGCCCCACGATTGCAGTCGACCGGCCCGGAACGGGCAACGACGTTTCAGCCGTGGCGATGACGGCGACCTCCGATCCGGCGGTGTGGACCTACACGTACCTGGTCGCCGGCCACAATGGCACGACGGTGCTGGACGGTCCGGTCACGGTGACGATCGCCGGTGGGCTGAACGGGTCGGGGGTGGAGAACGAGACCGCGACCGCCGCCACGTTCACGACCCTGACCCGGCCGATGACAGTGGTGCTGACCGCCGCCGAGGTTGCCTTGCGGAGGGAGGTGGGGATTCCGGCCACGCCCCCGACGACCGTCACGGTCGGGGTCCGGAACAACAGTGACCAGTCCTCGCTCCGCGTGGATGCGGTGGGGCTCTCCTTTACTCTGGGCGGGCTCTCCGCCGACCGGCAGTACGAGGTGACCTCTCCTGGGCTGCCGTCCACGATCCTGCCTGGCGGCACCCGGACGTTCACCCTCCAGGTGCGCCCCAAGCCGGGAGCGAGCCTCTTCGAGTCGGTCACCCTCACGGCGGTGGTGACCGCGACCGACCTGGGCACGAGCGTGCAGGGCACGGAGACCGCTACGACGGCGTGGACCGTGTCGCCAGGAGCGACGATCGTCCTCGGCCAGTTCGACGGGTATAGCCAGGAGAGTCTGCGGAGGGGATTGAACAAACCCGAGGCGGTCTGGACCGACGGGACCCGGCTGGTCGTCGCGGACACCCCCAACCATCGAGTTCTCGTCTGGAACCAGTTGCCCGGCTCGAACCATGCCGCGCCCGACCTGGTGCTGGGCCAACCGAACCTCTCGTCGAACACGGCAAATAACGGCGGAGTCAGCGCCTGGAGTCTTCAGAGTCCTCGCGGGGTGGCCAGCGACGGGACCCGGCTCCTGGTGGGTGACGACAACAGTCGAGTGCTGATCTGGAACAGCTTCCCGACATCGAACGGGCAGGCGGCCGACCTGGTCCTGGGCCAGCCGGACTTCACGTCGAATGCCCACAGCAATGGGGGCGTCAGTGCTTCGAGTCTGAGTGGCTCTCAGAGGGTTGCCACGGATGGCACGCGGCTGTTCGTGTCGGACTACAACAACAGTCGGGTGCTGGTCTGGAACAGCTTCCCGACCACGAACCGGCAGCCGGCCGACCTGGTCCTGGGTCAGCCGGACTTCGCCGCTTCCAGCGACAACAACGGAGGTATCAGCGCGGTCAGCCTCTGCGGGCCCGCAGGGGTTGCGTGTGCCGGGACGAAGCTCCTCGTGGCCGACTACCAGAACAAGCGGGTGCTGATCTGGAACAGCTTCCCGACCACGAACCGACAGCCGGCCGACCTGGTCCTGGGCCCGTCCAACTTCACGTCAGCCGGCAGTGGAGTCGGCACGCCTCGCCTGGACTACTCGGACGGGGTCGCGACCGATGGCACGCGGGTCTTCGTGGCTGACGGCGGCAACAACCACCGCGTGCTGGTCTGGACGAGCATTCCAACTGCGAACGGGCAGCCAGCCGACCTGGTCCTGGGCCAGCCGGACTTCACCTCGAGGACGAACAACAACGGAGGCCTGAGTGGCTCCAGTCTCTTCGAGCCCAAAGGAGTGGCCATCGACGGCACTCGGCTGGTCGTGGCTGACACCAGCAACTATCGGGTTCTCGTATGGAACATTCTGCCGGTGACGAACAAACAGCCGGCGGACCTGGTCATAGGCCAGTCGGACTTCGCGTCAAGAGCGAGCAACAGCGGTGGGGCCCTGGCCTCGAGCCTCAACAGGCCCTGGGGCCTGGCCACCGATGGCGTCCGGTTCTTCGTGGCTGACCGTTCCAACAACCGGGTGCTGGTCTGGAACGGGTTGCCAACGACCAGCGGCCAACCGGCCGACCTCGTCATGGGCCAGCCAGGCTTCGGGTCGAGCGCTGCCGACAATGGAGGGGGCCCAGCCGCGTCTCTCGACCTGCCCTGCGGGGTCGCCAGCGACGGCACGCGGCTGTACGTGGCGGACGAGAACAACAACCGGGTGCTGATCTGGAACGGCTCCCCGACCACGAACGGGCAGCCGGCCGACCTGGTGCTGGGGCAGCCGGACTTCGGCTCGAGCACGGCCAACAACGGAGGGTGCAACAGCGCGAGCCTGGCACGCCCGCTGGACGTCGCCAGCGACGGGGCCCGGCTTTTCGTGGCCGATCGTGACAACAATCGAGTTCTGCTCTGGAACAGCCTTCCGACCCTGCATCGTCAAGCCGCCGACCTCGTCCTGGGGCAGCCCAGCTTTGGCGTCAACACGGAGAACACGGGCGGCGTCAGTGCCTCGAGCCTGCTCTTCCCGTGCGGCGTCACGGCCGACGGGACGCGGCTCCTCGTGGTGGACGAGAACCACAGGGTCCTGGTCTGGAGCTCGATGCCTGTCGCGAACCAGCAGCCGGCCGGCCTGGCCGTGGGCCAGCCGGACTTCACGTCGAGTGCCTACGGCAGCGGCACCTCGAGGCTGCGGGCACCGCAAGACGCCGCGAGCGACGGGACGCGGCTGTTCGTCGCGGACCGAGACCACAACCGTGTGCTCGTCTGGGCGCAATCCCCCACCGCCACCGGGCAGCCGGCCACGGGCGTCATCGGTCAGGTCTCGCTGGGAGCGGGCGTGGCGGGAGGTTACTCCCCGTACGCGCTTTCAGGGCCGGTTTCGCTGGTCGTCGCCGAGGGCGTTCTCTGGGTCGCGGACTGCAATCACGACCGGGTCCTCGGATTCCGCCTCGACGGGCTGTCGGTCGCCCTCTCGTACAGCAAACCCGTGGGTGCCGTCACCTCGGGCCCGCTGGTCATCACGGCGACCTTCGGCGACGCGCTGGTCACGACGCCGAACCTCGCGATCGACCGGCCGGGCACGGGCAACGATGTGGCAGCGACGCCCATGGCCGCGACCACCGACCCTGCGGTCTGGACGTATGCCTACCTGGTGGCAGGCTACGACGGCTCCGCGGTTCTGGACGGGACCGCGAGGGTGACGATCACCGGCGGACGCAACGACGCGGCCCACTCGAATGCGCCTGCGACCAACGCTCGCTTCA
The DNA here is from genome assembly GCA_016213865.1 of Candidatus Rifleibacteriota bacterium. The sequence goes on along the minus strand of JACQZL010000336.1, from coordinate 4,197 downwards.
CCGTGGACACTGCCGCGGTGAACGTCTCACTCACTCACAGTCGGGCGGGTGGGATCGTCGGCGTGGGGCCACTCTTCCTGACGGCAACCTTCAGCCAGCCGATCGTCACGGTTCCGACTGTCTCGATCGACCGGCCGGGTGACGGGAACGACGTCGTGGCCGCGCCGATGACGGCCACCGGCGATCCGAGGATGTGGACGTACACCTACTGGGTGGTAATCGGGGACAGCGCCACCAGCGTCTATGACGGCTTCGTTTCCGTGACGGTGGCGAACGGACGCGACGCCGGGGGCCACGAGAACGCACCGGCGACCGGGGCGACTTTCACCACCGAGACCCGGCCTCCAACGCTCACGGCGTTCACCAACGACATCGTGCGACGTCAGGAGCCGAAGTTGCCCGCCGTGGACCCGACGCCGGTGACGCTCACGGTCAAGAACGAGAGCGGGACGGCCTCGCTCCGAGTGGACTCCGCGAGCCTGACCTTCGCGATCGAAGGCAGTTCGGTCGATTCGCAGTACACGGTGACCCCGCCCGCGCTGCCGGTCACAATCCCGGCGTGTGCCACCCAGACCTTCGTCTATCTGGTGCGCCCCAAACCGAGTGCGACCGTCTTCGAGCCGGTCGGGTTGACTGCCACGTTGACCGCGGTCAATCTGGGCACTGGCCAGCGAGACACGGTGGCCGCGCAGATGGGCTGGTCCGTGACTCCGGGGGCGACGATCGCGTTGGGCCAGGTGGACACGTCCAGTCTGGAGACGCTTCGCCGGGGAGAGTACTCGCCCGAGGCTGTCTGGACTGACGGGACTCGGCTGGCAATTGCGGACACCTACAACAGCCGAGTGCTCTTCTGGCACCAGATACCCAGCTTGAACCACGCGGTGCCGGACGTGGTTCTGGGCCAGCCGGATCTCGGATCGAGTGGGGACAACCGCTGCGGTCTGAGTGCTTCGAGTCTGAACTTCCCCAGTGGCATCGCCACCGACGGCACTCGGCTCTTCGTGGCGGACACCAACAACCACCGAGTCCTCGTTTGGAGCAGTTTCCCTACAAGGAACGGCCAGCCGGCCGATCTGGTCCTGGGTCAGTCGAGCTTCAGTTCAAACGGACAAGGTCTTGGCAGTTCCAGTCTGACCCGACCGAGGGGTCTTGTCTGGGCCGGCGGTCGGCTCTTCGTTGCCGACTACGGCAACAGCCGGGTCCTGATCTGGACCCAACCGATTACGGCAATGAAGCAGCCTGCCGACCTTGTTCTAGGTCAGTCCAACCTCAGTTCTGGCAATTCGAACTCAGGGGGGCTCAGCGCCTCGAGCTTGTATGCCCCCTACGATGTTGCCAGCGACGGCACGCGGCTCCTCGTGGCCGACAACTACAACCACCGCGTGCTCGTCTGGAGCAGCTTTCCGACGGCCAACAAGCAACCGGCCGACCTGGTGCTGGGCCAGCCCAACTTCACGTCGAACACGTCCAACAACGGCGGGCGCAGCGCCTCCAGCCTGGCTGGTCCTCAAGGGGTCGCCAGTGACGGCACACGGCTCTTCGTGGGCGATGGCGGAAACCACCGGGTGTTGGTCTGGGGCAGCTTTCCGACGGCCAACGGACAGGTTGCCGACCTGGTTCTGGGTCAGCCGGATTTCACTTCGGGCACGGGCGGTACCAGTGCTCTCGGCCTGTGCAATCCCTACGCGGTCGAGTCCGACGGCGCGAGGCTTTTCGTAGCCGACAGTTCCAACTGCCGCGTTCTGGCCTGGACGCAGCCCATCACGGCAACGAGGCAGCCAGCCGATCTGGTCCTTGGCCAGCCCACCTTCACGTCGGGTGGGTACAACAACGCCGGAAGCCTGGCCGCCTGGAAACTGCGCCAACCCTGGGGCCTGGCCAGCGACGGCACGCGGCTCTTCGTGGCCGACAGCGGCAATCACCGGGTGTCCGTCTGGAACAGCCTGCCGGCGACCAGTGGGCAGGTGCCCGACCTGTTCTTGGGTCAGCCTTCGCCCCTCTCGAACACCGCGAATAACGGAGGGTTGAGCGCCTCGAGCCTCTCCGCTCCGTACGGCCTCGCCTGCGACGGGACCCGGCTGTTCGTGGCGGACAAGGGCAACAACCGGGTGTCCGTCTGGAGCAGCGCGCCAACGACGACCGGACAGGCGGCCGACCTGTTCCTGGGCCAGCCTTCCGCGCTCACCAGTACCGCGAACAATGGCGGACTGGGCGCGTCGAGCCTGTCCGCTCCGTACGGGGTCGCCTGCGACGGGACCCGCCTGGTCGTGGCGGACAAGGGCAACAACCGGGTGTCCATCTGGAACAGCTTTCCGACGACGACCGGCCAGGTGGCCGACCTGTTCCTGGGGCAGCTTTCTCCCATGACCAACACCGCCAACGGCGAGGGCCGTACTGGCTCGAGCCTGTCCAGCCCGTACGGCGTCGCCCTCGACGCCACCAGGCTCTTCACGGCGGACAATGCCAACAACCGCGTGCTCATCTGGGACAGCTTCCCGATGACCACCGGGCAAACGGCTGCCCTGGTACTGGGCCAGCCGGATTTCGGTTCGGGCTTGCCTGACGGCGCGGCCTCCTCCGCCTCGAGCATGACAGGCCCCGACGGAGTGGCCAGCGACGGCACCCGGTTGTTCGTGGCCGACAACGGCAACAACCGGGTGACCGTCTGGCCCGTGGGGCCAATGCCCAACGGACAGCCGGCCGCCGGCCTGGTGGGACAGACGGGGATGGGGACGCAACTCACCGAGTGTTCTCCTTACGGACTGTCAGGCCCCGTCTCCTCCCTCGTCACCGGCGGCATCCTGTGGGTCGCCGACTACGGCAACGATCGGGTGGTCGGGTTCCGGCTCACGAACGGACCCGAGGTGGTTCTGGCGTATAGCAAGCCCGACAGCGCCGTCAGTGCCGGCATCCTGGCCATCACCGCGACCTTCGGCAGGCCGCTCGTCACGACGCCTTCCATCGCCGTCAACCGTCCGGGAACGGGGAACGACGTCACGGCGACGCCGCTCCAGGCCACCGGCGATTCTGCGGTCTGGACCTACACCTATACGGTCCTTCCCCAGGACGGGAGCACGATCCTGGACGGTTCGACGACCGTGACGATCGCCGGCGGCAAGGACGCGGCGGGCTACGAGAACTTGCCGGCCGAGGGCAGCGTCTTCGTGGTGGACACCACGCCGCCGGCCGTCGTGCTCACGTACAACCAGACCGCTCGGAGGTACGATGCCGAGACGTTTCGAGTAACGGCCACGTTCAGCGAGCCGATCGGGCCGGCTGCTCCGACTCTGCAGCTTGCCGGCGGCTCGGGGGACGCGTCGAACGACGTGACCCCGACCGCGATGTCGGGCGGCGGCGCCGTTTGGACGTATACGCGGACGGTCGCCGGCGGGAGCGTGGACGACGGCAGCTTCGAGGTGACGCTGACCGCCGGCGACGCGGCCGGCAATCCGCTCGCGGCCCAGCCGGCCGAGCGGACCTTCACGATCGATACGGCGGCCCCGCAGGCCGTGCTGACCTACAGCAAGGCGAGCCGGGCCTACCGGGCCGAGACCTTTACGGTGACGGCCACGTTCAGCGAGCCGCTCACGCCGGCTGCTCCGAGCCTCGAGCTTGCCGGAGGCTCCGTCGATTCCTCGAACGACGTCGCACCGACCACGATGTCGGGCGGCGGCACCGTCTGGACGTACACGCGGACGGTGGTGGGCGGGAGCGTGGACGACGGCAGCTTTACCATTACCTTGACCGCCTTCGACACGACCGGCACGCCGCTGGCGGCCCAGCCGGCCGGCCGCACCTTCACGGTGGACACCACCGGCCCGGCGGTCGTCCTGACGTACAACAACGCAAACCGGGCCTACCGGGCCGAGCTGTTTGTGATAACGGCCACGTTCTCCGAGCCGATCACTCAGGCCGCTCCGACCGTCGAGCTTGCCGGAGGCTCCGCCGACCCCTCGAACGACGTCCCGCCGACCGCGATGTCGGGCGGGGGCACCGTCTGGACCTTTGCCCGGTCCGTGGCGGGCCTGGGCTTGGACGACGGCACCTTCGAAATCACCCTGACCGCCTTCGACCCAGCCGGCAACCCTCTGACGGCCCAGCCGGCCAAACGCACCTTCACGGTGGACACGGCGGCGCCGGCCGCGGTGCTGACCTACAGTCAGGAACTTCGGCGGGTAGGAGGAGCAGCGCGCCGTC
>JACQZL010000335.1 GCA_016213865.1 Candidatus Rifleibacteriota bacterium | reverse complement strand
GACTCAAGCGACCTTCTGAATCTTGAAGGCCTTGATGCACTTGGTGCAAACCTTGACAGTGCGAGTCGTGCCGCCTATACTGGCCCGCACGCTCTGAAGGTTGGGCAGCCAGCGGCGCCTGGTCTTGCGATTGGAGTGACTGACAGCGTTGCCCGCGACCGGGCCCTTATTGCAGATGTGGCAGCTCGTTGCCATGACTTGGATGCCTCCGGTGCGTTTTCAGGTGAAGGCCGCACTTTACCACAATTCCACTTTACCGGCAAGAGTCCTGCTTGCGCTGCTGCTCCTGTGGGCTGCGGGGTGGCCGGCGGCGGCTGCGCGGGCCGCGCCCAACCAGCTACGCTCTATCGAGCCCCCGGTGGGTGCGCAGGCCAGCGATCTGGTGCTGCGGTTCTCCGAGCGACCCGAGTTCGTGCGGGTTCCGCTCGACAGCAGCCTCGTGCTGGTCCTGGATTTCCCGGACACCGTCTACGCCCCGATCCGCAGGCGGTTCGAGTTCGAAACCGGGTCCGTGCGCAGCCTGGGGGTCACCCAGTTCTCCAAGGACCGCGTGCGCCTGAGCCTGAAGCTGGCTTCCCGTGGCAAGGTCGAGATCTTCCGCCGTCGCGACGCGGACTCCTGGTCCCTGACCATGAGAATCCTGCTCGCTTCCAGCGCGCCGCCCGCGCCCGCCCGGACGGTCTCGCGCAGGCAGGTCGTCATCGTCCTCGATCCAGGCCACGGCGGCCGTGACGAGGGGGCCCGGGGACGCGTCCTGCGAGAGAAAGACATGGCGCTGGCCATCGCCTTCGAGGCCAGGAACATCCTCGAACGCGACCCACGCCTGCAGGTCCGCTTGACGCGCTCGGCCGACGTCTACGTCCCGCTGGACGAGCGCTCGGCGTACGCCGACCGGGCCAAGGCTGCGCTCTTCATCAGCATCCACGCCAACTCGGCCCTCGAGGGCAACCCCACCGGGGTGGAGATCTACTTCCTCTCGCTCAAGGGCGCGACCGACGAGCAATCGCGCTTGCTGGCCGAACAAGAGAACGCCGCCGGCAACGAGGCCTCCGAGACCTCCGACAAGATCCTCGACCAGATCATGGTCGATATGGTCCAGACCAGCACACTCAATCAATCGAGCAAGCTGGCCAACATCCTGATGCGCAACTGGACACGCTCCATCCGCCAGAAGGGCAGGGGCGTGCGCCAGGCGGGCTTCCGGGTGCTCCGGGCCGTCAACATCCCGTCGGTGCTGCTCGAGTGCGGGTTCATCTCGAACCGGCTCGAGGAGCGGCTCTTGGCCGATCCGCGTTACCATCGGGCCGTCGGCAACGTGCTCTACCAGAGCGTGGTCCAGTACCTCAAGTCGGCGGGGCAGCTCTAGCCCCGAGGAGACGTCCCAGATGGCGATCGAGGAACGACTGGTCTCGCCGCAGCCCAAGCCGGAAGAGCAAGCGGCAGGGGCGTCCGTGCTGCGGCCACGCACTCTCGAGGAGTTCGTGGGCCAGGAGGACCTCAAACGTCGCCTCCAGATCTTCCTCGACGCCGCCAGACAGCGTGGCGACCCTCTCGACCACGTCCTCCTTTCGGGGCCCGCCGGACTGGGCAAGACGACTCTGGCGCACATCATGGCCAACGAGATGACTGCCACGTTGCACGTCACCTCCGGGCCCGCCATCCAGCGCAGCGGCGACCTCGCCTCGATCCTGTCGAACCTGCAGCGCAAGGACGTCCTCTTCATCGACGAGATCCACCGGATCAGCCGCCCCGCCGAAGAGACGCTCTACACGGCCATGGAGGATTTCCGGCTCGACATCGTGATGGGCAAGGGCCCCGCCGCCCGGACGCTGCGGCTGCCGCTGCCACCATTCACGCTGATCGGCGCCACGACGCGGACCGGCCTCCTCACCAACCCGCTGCGCGATCGCTTCGGGATCACGGCCAACCTGGAGTTCTACTCGGACGACGACCTGGTCCACATCATCAGCCGGGGCGGCAAGCTGCTGGGCGTCGTGCTGGACGGAGCCGGGACTCGCGAGATAGCCCGGCGCTCCAGAGGGACGCCCCGGGTGGCCCTGCGCGTCCTCAAGAACGTGCGCGATGTCGCCCAGGTCCGCTCGCACGGCGTCGTCACGCGCTCCGTCGCCCGCGAGGCCCTGGACTTGTTGCAGATCGACGAGCAGGGCCTCGACCCGATCGACCGCCGCCTGATGGACCTGCTGGTGAACCGCTACCGCGACTTCCCCGTCGGGATCGACACTCTGGCCGTGACCCTCGGCGAGCAGCCCGACACGATCGCCGAGGTCATCGAGCCCTACCTCATCAAGATCGGGTACCTGGCACGCACCCCCCGCGGCCGGGTCGCGACGCCGCAAGCCTTCACGTACTTCGGCGTCGCCGCGGCGCCCGGAGAACAGCAACGGCTGGACTTCGATGAGGGTGGGGGGAGTTGAACCGCCTACT
>JACQZL010000334.1 GCA_016213865.1 Candidatus Rifleibacteriota bacterium | reverse complement strand
GGGGACCGACGACACCACTGTCGCCATCGGCGGGATGGGCTCGCTCAAGGACCACGTCCAGTCGATCCCCGAGAGCATGCTGGTGCTCGGGAAGAACTCGCAGAAGATCGGCGAGGTCATCAACATCATCGACGAGCTCGGCAAACAGACCAACCTGCTCTCCCTCAACGCGGCCATCGAGGCGGCCGGCGCCGGCGAGGAAGGCAAGCGCTTCGCCGTCGTGGCCGTCGAGGTCAATCGCCTGGCCGATCGGACCGTCGACGCCACCAAGCAGATCAAGCAGCTCATCGACATAATCCAGAACTCGACGAACAAGACCATCCTGCTCACCGAGGAGGGCAGCAAGTCGGTCGACGCAGGGTTCCGGATGGTCGAGCAGGTCGGAAAGTCGCTCGAGAACATCGTGACCCTGGTGAAGAAGACCGCCAGGGCCGCCAACGAGATCAGCCTTTCGACGGGTCAGCAGACGACCGCGACCGACAACATGGCCCAGTCGATCTCGGACGTCAGCCGCGTCGCCGGGCAGGTGCTCAAGAGCTCCGAGGAGACTCGCAAGGCAGTCGACGACATCAACGACCTGGCCGACCAGTTGCGCAAGCTCGTCGGCGACGACAAGGTGAGCGTGGGTCGCTGAGCGCCCGTCCTACCGCCGGCCCACCTGATCGGAGGCGGTCGAGACCTCGGCCGTTGCACCCAGTTCCCGTTCGAGCGCGGCCACCAGCTCCTTGAGCGCGGCCACCGTCTCGGGCGTCTTCTTGCGCACGAGGTCGCGGATGCGCCCCTGACCGTCGACGATCACGATGTTGACGCGGTCCCGCGTCACGTTGAACTTGCGCTGGAGGTCGCGCTTCCAGTCGACCAGCCATCGGATCGTCGTGCGGGAGAAGAGCTGCCGCTCCTGGTCGGTGTACCGCTTCCACTCCTCGTCCAGGAAGCGGTCGATCTCCGCTCGGATGCTCTCGGCCGCGTTGCCCCTCGAGACGACGAACGGTATGCGTCCCGGATAGAGGACGTTGACGAAGACGATGTTGGGGTTGCCCATGTAGTCGATCGACTGCTCGGACAGCCAGGAGCGGGCCTCGTCCTCGTTCTTCTGATCGACGAAACTGAAGATGGCGATGCGCCCCTGCAGGTCGTCGGGACTCACCGACTTCCCGTACAGGTCCCGCAAGCGGAAATCGGGCATGAGGGGATAGTCGAAGGTCCGATCGAGCCGGCCGACGAATCCGTCGATCGCCTCGAGGAGGTCCTGACTCTGCGCCGGCTCGCGTTCCTGGGCAGTCGCCGCGCTCCACCCGGCGGTCAAGCCGAGGGTCAGCGCTACGGCGGTTCCGAGAGTCCGGGCTGACTTGATTAGACGCATCGTCGTGAGAGCGCGCATTGCGTGGCCCACCGTCCCGGCCGGGCCGGTTGACAGCCATGCGAACGCGTGCTAGATTCGGGCGCCGATCCGGCGCGCACAGGATCCTTATCGGATGCCCGTTCGGCACCGATGACTCGGCGCCCCGTCTCTCCGATGAAGAACAAGCGCAGCCAATCGCGGCAGGTCGCGATGCAGATCCTCTTTCAGTCGTCCCTCGTCGAGACCGACTTGACGGAAGCACTGGCGTACTTCCGCTCCGAGCACGAGGTAGAACGCAAGGTGCTCGACTTCGCCCGGGAGCTGATCGAGGGAACCCTGCTCCATCAGGAAGAGCTGGACGCCTGCGTCACCCCGTTCCTCGAGAAGTGGGACCTGGACCGTTTGGGCAACGTGGAGAGGGCCATCCTGAGGTTGGCCGCCTTCGAGTTCCTCTACCGCCCCGAGATCCCCGCCAAGGTCAGCATCAACGAGGCCGTGGAGCTGGCCAAGGAGTTCAGCACCGACGAGTCCGCCAAGTTCGTCAACGGCGTCCTCGACAGGCTCGCCCGCGAGCGCGCGGCCGACAAGATGTCGGCGCCCAAGGGCGGTTGACGGGCCGGCCAGTTCCTGTTACGGTTCACCGCGGATTGCGCGAGACTGGAATCCGGAGCCGATGCGCTTGAGGCTGCTGATCGACGAGTCCCTCGAGGGCCTTCTAGCCACGTTGAAGGGCCTGGAGACGCGCATGGACCTCGAGGTGGAGCACTACCGTGGCCAGGCGATACCGGCCGGGGTGACGCGCCCCGACGTGGTCTTCCTGTCGGGGGCCCTCGAGGCACAGGAGCCGGCTTCCCGATTGGGCACGCACGTCTTTCGGGTCGGCGGCCAACCGGGGCCCGCGACTCTGCCCGATTCGATTGACGAGGGCTCGCTGGAGGCGATTCTGGACCTGTGCCGCGAAGCCGCCTGCCGCGAGCGGCAACTGGCCGAGACCCGCGGCGCCCATGAACGCCTCGTCTCCACTCAGAAGCAGCTCCTGCAGGTCGAGAAGCTCTCGTCGCTCGGTCAGCTCTCGGCCGGGATCGCCCACGAGATCAACAACCCGCTCTTCGTCATCATGGGCAACCTCGAGCTGGCCCTCGAACGCAGCGCAGGCCGGGTCCAGGGGTTCATCCAGAAGGCCCTGACCAACGCCGAGCGCATCAAGCGGATCGTCCTGGACCTGAGGGAGTTCTACGCCCCCTCCAGGAACGAGCTGGTCGAGCTGAACCTCAACGGCATCCTCGAGAATGCGGTCCCCATCGTCACTCTCCAGGCCTCCGGGGCACCCATCCAGTTCGAGCTGGAGCTGCAGCCCGACCTGCCGGCCATCTGCGGCGACGACAACCAGTTGCTCCAGGTCTTCTCGAACCTGCTGCTCAACTCGATCCAGGCGATGCCGAAGGGCGGCGTGGTCGGGGTCCGCAGCCGACTCCAGGGCCAGCAGGTCGTGGTGGACGTGTCCGACACCGGGGTCGGGATCCCGCCGGAGAACCTGGGCCGCGTCTTCGATCCGTTCTTCACCACCAAGCGCGACAGGACCGGAACCGGTCTCGGCCTCTCCGTGACGTACACCATCATCGAGAACCACAGCGGGACGATCGAAGTCGCCAGCGAGCTCGGCCGCGGCACGACGTTTACCGTGAGACTGCCGGCCGTGCCCCCTTCCATCCGCATCGCCGAGCCCGCGCCCCCGTCGGAGAGGCGTCAGGTCGCAATCCGGAACACGGGCTGCCAGGTCCTGGTCAGCGACGAGGACGAGGCGACCCGCGACTACGTCCGCGCTCTGCTGACCGAGGCGGGCCTCGTCGCGGACGCTGCGGGAAACGCGGCCCAGACGCTCGAGAGGCTGCTGGCGGTCGACTATGGCCTGGTCGTGCTCGACCTGCGGGTCGCGGGCCCCGGAGGCTTCGCCTGCAGCCGCGCCGAGTTGCTCGAGACCATCCGGCGCATCGTGGATGACGAGCCTGCCCCCTGAGCCGCTCCACTCAAACCGGCTCCCGGAGAGTCCGATAGCGGATCTGGGATGGTAGTGCCACAGGCAGCTTGGCCGCGCTCGCGAGTCCTCGCCCGACGGGTGGTCGGGCTCGTGATGCTGGCCGCGCTCGTCGCGAGCGGGGCCCGGGCCAATCAGCCCCCCATCGCGGCGGCAGGCTCGGATCGGGACGTGGGAACGGGCACGACCGTCCTCCTCGACGCCCGCGGAAGCACCGATCCCGAGGGCCAACCGCTGACCTACTCCTGGAGACTGGCGGGCCTGCCGGCCGGAAGTCGCTCGGTCCTCTTCGGGTCCGATGCGTTCCTGGCCAGCGTCACGCCGGACGTGCCAGGGGACTACTTCGTGCAGTTGACGGTGGCGGACAGCGAGCTGTCCGGCACGGACGCCCTCAGGATTCGCGCCAGCGGCAGCGTCCCGGTCGTCGACCCCGTGGCCGCGATCCGCGTCGCTCGAGAAGCCCGGCCGGGCGATCGCGTCACTCTCGACGGCACCTCCAGCGCGTCACCCTCGGGGGTTCCGCTGCAGTACCTGTGGGTACAACGGGAGGGCAACCCGCTGAACCTCTCCGGAGTCACGAGCTCCCGGGCGTCCTTTCGGGCTTTCGATCCGGGCGCCGTCACGGTCCAACTGACCGTCACCGACGGCGTGCGACGGAGCGTGCCCGCGACGGCAACGGTCGTCATCCTGGATGCGCCCCCGCTGGCGCCCGCCGTCGACGCCGGGGGAGGGCGGCTGGCCGTCGCGCTGCAGCCCGTGACGCTACAGGGACGAGTCCTGGCACCGCGAGGGCCGGGCTCGGTCTCCCTGCGCTGGACCTACGAATCGGGGCCACTCGCCGAGCTCGAGATGAAGGACCGGGCGACGACCCGGCCGACGTTCACTCCTCGCTCGGCGGGGCTCTATCAGTTCCGCTTCACCGCCAGCGACGGTCAGACCGTGGCGGAGGACCGGGCGTCCGTCGAGGTCCATGCAGCCCCGACGACGGCCGGAGGGACCGACGGCGGCCTGGGGGGCTGCGCCGCCAGCCGCCTGGGTCCCGGGCAAGCGCTCTCTCCGGACCTGCTTGCGTTTGCGGCTGTCTTGCTCTGGACGACGCTGGGCGTCCTCGGCGACGGACGACCTTTCAAGCGACGCCGGTGATGCCGGGCGACGCCCGGTCGCAAGTCGAATGCAGTTGCCTGACGGGCCGAGTCCGGTGCATCCTTGAGGGTGAAAGGACTTCGCCCCATGGGCATCCTCAATCGAGCCAAACGCATCCTCAAGAGCCAGCTCAACTCCGCCCTGGAAGGGATGGAATCGAAGCTCAGGCCGTCCGCTCAGGGCGATCCGTTCGACGACGGCGCCGCGACGATGGATGCGGAAGAGTGGTACCAGGCGGCCAGAGCTAAGCTGGCCCGCGATGCCCAGCAGCGCGATCGCGACTGGCAGCGTTCGCGCCCCCCCCACGGGTCGCCGGCGGCGTTGCCGGCCGAGCTCGCCAGGGCCTACGCCAACCTGGACTGCCCGGTCGGTTCCGACCTCAAGACGGTCCGGGCCGCCTGGAAGCGGCTGATGATGAAGTACCACCCGGACCGGTTCCCGAACGACGCCGAGAAACGCAAGTCGGCCGAACGGCTCACGGCCCTGCTCAACGAGTCGTACCAGAAGCTCGAGGCCCATCTGGAGGCCGGCCGCGGGCGCGGTTGAGCGCTCCGCGCGCGGCTCCGAGCGGCACCCAGAGGACCCACGCACCCAGGTACTGCGCGCGAGACCCGTGGGTCCCGGCAACCGATTGGCACGCCTTCGGCACAGCCTCCTCGACCATGACTGACAGCAGTCTCCAACCCGACCGGCGGCCTGGAATCTCGGCCTTCTTCCCCTG
>JACQZL010000333.1 GCA_016213865.1 Candidatus Rifleibacteriota bacterium | reverse complement strand
GTAGAGTGTAGTTGGAACCATGAATCGTCCATTCCTCTTTTCATTGCTGCTGGGGCTCGCGCTCTTGGTGCCCTCGTTCGCCCGCGCCCAGGACGATTCCGGTCCGGCCGCCCCCGGCGATGCGGACGAAGCGCTGGTCGGGCAGGTGCTCAGCCTCTACCAGCCGGAGGACGCCGGCAAGCCGCAGCACGTGTCTGCCACGCGGCTGGTGCGACGGGTGATGCAGGCCTGGGACCGCCTCTCCGAGGAATCGCGTGAGAAGCTGAAGCCCTACGTCCTGATGCCCGGGCAGGAACAGCCCGGCGACACCCCTTCGGCGCCCGGCCAGGACGAGTTCAAGTACGCCAAGACTCAGCACTTCCTCGTCTTCTGGAAGACCGAGGGTCTGGACGCGGTGCGCGCGGGCGATCAGAACCGGAACGGGTTCCCCGACTACGTCGAACGGGTGGGCGCCTTCATGGAGCAGGCTTACCAGAAGGAAGTCGTCGAGATGGGCTTCCAGCAGCCGCCCTCCTGCCCGCAGTACCGCGTCTACCTGAAGGGTCTGAACCACAACGGGCTCACCCACACGGCCGGCGGGGCCCAGACCTGGATCGAGGTCAACGCCAACATCGAGGCCTACACGCGACGCACGCTGGGCGCCAAGTTCGGGCCGCAGGTCTCGGCCGACCCCCAGGGCATCGAGAGCGGCCTCCTCAAGGCGGTCTGCGCCCACGAGTTCTTCCACGCCATCCAGGCCAACTACAGCTTCGACCAACCCGACTGGTTCGCCGAGGGCAGCGCCGAGTGGATGGGCGAGATGGTGTTCCCCGAGAGCGATTTCTACCTGAACAACCTGCCGCTGCACTTCCAGCAGCCTCACGTCTCGCTGTTCTCGAGCGACCTGTGGTTCGAGTACTCGGCCAGCGTCTTCACCGGCTTCCTGATGGAGAACCTCGGGGGCCCGGCGCTGCTGAAGCGCATCTGGGAGGCCTGCCGCAAGCAGCAGGCAGGCGCGGCTATCCAGCAGATCTGCGGCGACTTCCGCGAATTGTTCACCGCTTTCTGGTGCTACAACGCGCTTCGGGCCTACAAGGACGGCGCCAAGTACCCCCAGGTCGAGGCGGTCGAGGTCAAGCAGTTCCCCTTCACGATGCAGAGCGGCGAGATTGCCGAACCGCAGTACTACGGCGCCAACCTCTTCCGCCTGTCGGGCCTCGACCCGGCGCGCCCGCTCAAGCTCGCCATCGTCCCGCGCGGCGGTTCGTTGCTGGGCGCCAAGCTCATCGCCATCGACCCCTCCACGAAGAAGTGGAAGATCGTGCGCCTCGCCCCTGGCGCCGATGGCTCGCTCAATTCGGTGGCGCCGCCCGCGCAGCAGGCGGTCCTGGTGATCGGCAACTTCACCAAGGACAAGAAGGGCTCGTACACGCTCACGGCGTCGTACTGAAAGACAGGGGTCAGGGGTTGGGGGTTGGGGGTTAGGCAACGGTCAGCCGCCAACGGAAAGAACGCGCGCTGCGGGCCTGGTCAGTCAAGTTGCCACGACTGGTGAACGCGCCGGCGTGGCAGCGAGAAGCCCTACGCCTAGCGCCGCCGGCCACTCGGCACCCGCGGCAACGCTGGGCCGAAACCCATCGGCCCTAACCCCTAACCCCTAACCCCTAACCCCTGTCTTCATGCTACGATGTCTGCTCGAAAGGCAGACTGGCATTGGTTCGTCTCATCAAGTTCGCTTTCTGGCTGGGGTTCCTCGCGATCCTGGTGTTCGCGGGCTACCTCTACGGAAAGCGAGCGCTGGACACCTATTTCAACCGCGGCTCGGTCGTGACGCCGTCGCTGGTGGGCAAGACGCTCGAGGAGGCGGTCGACTCGACCAACCTGCCGGTCCGGATCGCCTCGCGGGTCACCTCCAACGATGTGCCGGTCGGACGCATCGTGGCGCAGGATCCGCCGGCGGGCACGCCGGTGCACGCGTCGAAGCCGATCCTGCTCGTGCTCAGTAGCGGGGCCGATCTCGTGGAAATCCCCGACCTGGTGGGCCAGCCGTTGCGCAAGGCCAAGCTGGCGCTCTCCGACGCCAAGCTGGGCGTGGGCCAGATCTGCACGATGACGGGCGACAAGGCCCGTGACACGGTCCTGGCCCAGTACCCGGCGTGAGCGAGCCGCCTATCGGCACCCGGGTCGTCTCAGGGCTCCAGCGCGGCGGCTACGCCGAGTACGTCGCCACCCCC
>JACQZL010000007.1 GCA_016213865.1 Candidatus Rifleibacteriota bacterium | reverse complement strand
GCTCTTCCGATCTTGAAATTCTGCAAGTCGAAGGAGACGGCGAAGGAAGGAGAAGAGGGAGCCTCCGCCGAGAAGGACCCGAACATCCCGAGCAACGACTGTCCGAACTGTCTGGGCAGCGGCAAGCTCACCGGAGGCGCCCAGATGACGCCGCGCGATTGCCCCAAGTGCAACGGCACGGGCAAGTGGGTCTCGCCCCGGACGCCGGGCGGGAACTGAGAGGCAGCGAGTCTATCGGAGATGCTGTCTTGAAAGAGGAGTGGGGCAGGCATCTTGCCTGCCCCACCGACCTGCTCGGGCGACCTCTCCCGATAGACTTACAGGGCACCGGTCAAGTCCGACCTCACTGGCCGCACGGTTCGCGACGTAGGAGCGGGGCTTGTCCTCGCCCGCAAGGCGCGCCCAGAGCAGGCGGGGACAAGCCCCGCCCATACGTCCTCGCGAGCGAAGCGTGTGGATAATCGACACCGGAATGGTCGGTGCCACTTCCAGACACCGAGCCCGGAGGCTCACCGCTTCGGCCCCGCCGCAAGGACCTCCGGCGGGCAGCCCGATTCGAACTTCTTGAAGTTCTCGACGAACCGCGAGGCCAGCTCCTTGTAGCGGGTCATGTAGTTCTCGCGGTTGGGCCACGAATCGGCCGGGTTCAGCACGCTGGCGGGCACGCCTTCGCAGCTCTTCGGTACCTGGAAGCCGAAGACCGGGTCGGTGGCGAACTCGACGTCCTGCAACTTGCCGCTCAGGGCCGCGTTGAGGAGTGCGCGCGTGTAGCGGATGCTGATGCGCTTGCCGATGCCGTAGGGGCCGCCGATCCAGCCGGTATTGACGAGCCAGCAGGTCGAGCCGTGGCGCAGCATCTTGCGCTTCAGCAGGTCGGCGTAGACGTACGGGTGGTGGACCATGAACGGCCCGCCGAAGCAGGCCGAGAAGGTCATCTCCGGCTCGCGCCCCAGGCCAACCTCGGTGCCGGCGATCTTGGACGTGTAGCCCGAGATGAACTGATACATGGTCTGTTCGGGTGTCAGCCGCGCGATGGGCGGCATCACGCCGGAGGCGTCGCACGTCAGCAGGATGACGCTGCGGGGGTGGCCGCCGAGCTTCTCGGGTACGGCGTTCTCGATGAAGTCGAGCGGGTACGAGCCGCGGGTGTTCTCGGTGAGAACGTCGCTGTCCAGATCGATGAGGCGAGTGACAGGATCGTAGATCACGTTCTCGAGGATGGTCCCGAACCGGCGGGTCGTGGCGTAGATCTGCGGCTCGGCAGCCTCCGAGAGCTGGATGACCTTGGCGTAGCAGCCGTTCTCGAAGTTGAAGACGCCCTCGTCGCTCCAGCCGTGCTCGTCGTCGCCGATCAGCCGGCGCGAGGGGTCGGCCGAGAGCGTCGTCTTGCCGGTGCCCGAGAGACCGAAGAAGATGGCCGTGTCCGAGCCGTCGGAGCTCATGTTGGCCGAGCAGTGCATCGGCAGGACGCCCTCGAGCGGGAGGAGGTAGTTGAGGATCGTGAAGACCGACTTCTTGATCTCGCCCGCATAGGCCGTGTTGCCGATGACGCAGAGCTTCTTGGAGAAATCGAGGACGATGAAGGTGTTCGACGCGGTGCCGTCGATCTGGGCGATGCCCTTGAAGGACGGCAGGCAGACGATGGTGAACTCGGGCACGTGCCGTCGCAGCTCTTCGTTCGTCTCAGGCACCAGGAGCATATTGCGGACGAAGTGGCTGTGCCAGGCGTACTCGCAGATCAAGCGCACGGGCAGACGGTAGTTCGGGTCGGCACCGGCGTAGCAGTCCTGGACGAAGACGTCGCGGCCCTGGAGGAAGCCCAGCATCCGGTTGTAGAGGTCGTTGAACTTGTCCGGGGCGAACGGGCGGTTGTACTGGCCCCACCAGACCTTCTCCTCGCTGCCCGGCTCCTTGACGACGAACTTGTCGTTGGCCGAGCGGGCAGTGTGCGCGCCGGTGTTTGCGATGATGGGCCCGAAACGGGCGATCCGGGCCTCCTGGCGGAAGGTGATCTCCTCGTAGAGGGCCTCGGTCGGCAGGTTCCAGTAGGCCTGGCGCAGGTTCGCGATGCCGTGGTTGTCCAGGCCGTAGTCGCTCTTCAACGCGAGGGCTTCGCCCTGCGCCGGGGTCTTGATGTTGAGGAGGTTGTTCATTGCCAGTCCCTCACGAGCTTCCTTTCGCCGATGTAGATCTCGCGCGCCGAAGACGGATCCAGGGCCCACCGGATCCGGGCCAGGCCCTCGGTGATGTCCTTCACGGTGGTGGCGTAACTCAACCGCAAGTGCCCTTCCATCCCGAACTCCTTGCCCGGGACGGTCACGACGAGTGCCTTCTTGAGCAAGAACTGGGACAGGCCCACCGAATCGTTGCTGTAGGCCCGGAAGTCCGGCAGGCAGTAGTACGTCCCGTCCGGCTTCGTGAGGCGCAGACCGTTGACGGAGAGGACCTCCTGCACCATCACGTTGCGGTTATTCTCGAGTGTCAGGCGGAGGCCCTCGACGTGGCTCTGGAGGCCGGTCAACGCGCCCTCGGCCGCGGCCTGCAACAGGACCGACGTGCACGAGACGGTCTGGGCCTGCACGTTCGTCATGATCTCGACCAGCTCGCGCGGGGCCACGACCCAGCCGATCCGGAAACCGGTCATGCCGTAGAGCTTCGAGATCCCGTTGATGCTGATGACCTTGGTGTTCTCGACGTCCTTCTTCGTGTACCTGTAGGCAGAGATGGGCGCCTTTCCATCGAAGACGAGCCGGTGGTAGATGTCGTCCATGATGAGGTAGATGCCCTTCTTCTCGCAGAACTCGACGAGCTGCGCGATGAGGTCGGCCGGGTACATCACCCCCGAGGGGTTGTTCGGGCTGTTGACGATGATCGCCTTGGTGTACGAGCTGACCGCGGGCTCGATGTCCTTCATCCGGGGGCAGAAGCTGCCGTCCTCCGGCGTGACGATCACGGGGACCCCGTAGACCATCTTGATCATCTCGGGGTAGCTGACCCAGTAGGGGGCGAGCACGATGACCTCGTCCTGCGGGTTGAGGAGCGTGAAGAGCAGGTTGTAGAGCGCCTGCTTCGCGCCGGCCGAGACGATGACGTTCTCGGGACCGACGATACGGTCGTAGTTCTCCTCGGTGTACTTGATGATCGCCTTGCGAAGGGACGGGATGCCCTCCGTCGGCGTGTACTTGACGTCGCCGGCGGTGAGCTTCGCCGCGGAGCTCAGGAGCGCGCCGATCGGCGCCCTGTTCTTGGGCTCGCCGGCGCCGAGATGGATGACGGCTTCGCCCTTCTCTCTCAGGACCCGGGCCTGCTCGTTGAGGCTGAGAGTGGGCGACGGGGCAATGTTCCTGGCCAACTGGCTGAGATTCATGAGGTGAATCGACCTCCGTGTTGCCGGTTCCGTCCGTCTGCCGCGCCCGCCGCTTTCCGGGCGGTCCCGCTGCAGGGACATCGTCGTCACACGGGGTCAGGATACCATCCTCCCCGCGCGAGGTGTCAAACGGGCCCGGGGGCCGCCAGCCAAGCAGCGGGCAGTGGGGCAGTCACGTCAGCCCATAGCCGCAAGCGTCAGCAAGCGGCTGGAACCGCCCGTGTCAGGTCAGCGATCTACCGCCGGCGATGGTGCGAGCCGCCGCGGTGCCGATCGTAGCCACCATGCCAACCGCGGTCGTGAGACGAGCGGTAGTAGTGGCCACCGCGGTAGTACGACGGAGCGACGACCACTGTCGTCGGATAGCGGACGTACCTCAGCGGCTCGAGTCGCACGACGGAGGCAGGGAAGACGAACTCGACGGTCCGCTCGAACCTGGCCGTGTCGGGCAGGCTGAGCGGCTTCACCAGGACTTCTCCGGTTCGCTCGTTGACCGCCTCGAGCACGTGGTACCCGGCTCCGACATCCGTAATCGAGAGCGGCGCGGGGCCGACCAGCGCCTTGTCGAGATAGACGAGGGCCCGGGCGTTCGACAGGACTGTGAGCATCCCCCCGGCCTTGACGACTGTCACGGCGACAGGGCGCTCGAAGCTGGCATGGAAGCTCTTCTCGACCGCCACCCGGGACGGGGCGACCATGGTGAAGGTCTTCGTTTCGCCCGTGGCCGTGCTCACGACCCGGATGTCGTGCGCCCCCGCCGCGAGGCCCGAGACCGTCACCGGGGCGGTGCCGACCCGTTGGCCGTCCACGATCACGTCCGCGGGGCCCTCTGCCGTGACCACGGCGGAGCCCGCCGCCTGGGCCGCGACGGCCAGCGTGAAGAAGAAAGCCAGCGCCAGAATCGAGTTTGTCCTCATACGCGTCTCCTTGTCGACAGACCAACCATCGGTCCGCTCAACTGATTGGATGATACGGGCGCGGCAAAGGCACGGTGAAGACCGGGAGGTGTCGCTGGGAGCGTCCCCAGATCGTGAGGAACTCGGTGGTGGCCGGTCTCCAGACCGGCCGAGAAGCTGCGCCAGTACTGGCGGGCCTGTCCTTCGATACGCGGCCTGACAGCCGCTACTCAGGATGCACGGGCACCCGCCACCACCAGTCTGAGGTTCTACCCCGAGGGACCACCTACGAGACATGCACCCCCGGGTGCCCACGTTTTCTTGAAGGGACCGCCGGCCCATGATAAGACGGTAGCGCAAGATCATGGGAAGTGCCTCGACAGGTCCGCAGTCCTCGCAGTCGCAGTCAACGGAACCGCAAGGAGACGCCCCGCATGCTGAAGAGGAGCCTCGCACGTACCCTGGTTACAGTCACCACTGCCCTGTTGCCGCTGCTGCCCTTGGCGGCCGAGGAGGGGGTGGGATTCGGAAAGGCGCTCGCCACCCCGCGCCAGAACGCCGTGTTGAGCGGCGTGGTGGCGGTCACGCGCCAGATGCGTTTGCAGGGCCGCACGCCCGTGGTCATCTTCGATTTGGACGCGACGCTCTTCGATGCGGGTTGCCGACACAAGGCGATCTTCAGTGAGCTCGCCCGGACCCACCGGCACCTCTATCCCGGGATGGCCCGGCAGGTCGCGGCCTGGCGCCCCGAGGACCTTCCCTACGCCGTCGAGGACATGTTCGCTCAGTTGGGGCTCGTCGGGCCCCACCAGCACAAGCACGCCTATGTCTTCTGGAAAAAGCGCTTCTTCAGCAACGAGTACCTGCGCCACGACCGGCCCGTCTGCGGCGCCGTCGGCTACGTCAACGCCGTTCAGAAGGCCGGCGGCCTCATCGTCTATCTGACCGGGCGAGAGGAGTCCCAGATGTACCCGGGCACCGTGGAGACGATCCGGTCGGCAGGCTTCCCCCTGGGGCCCGGCCGCGGGGAGCTCCTCATGAGCCTCAAGAGCGGCGTCCGCGACGACCAGTTCAAGGGGAGCGAGAAGGTCCAGCAGACGATCAACGCCCTGGGAACGGTCGTGGCGAGCTTCGACAACGAGCCCGGCAACTGCAATGCCCTGCAGAAGTCCTTTCCCGAGGCTCTGACGGTGCTGCTGGATACGAACCACTCGCCGAAGGCACCGCCGGTCGACGCCGGGATTCCCATGATCGGGAACTTCCGATGGTCCTGGCTTCCCTGACGCGAGGCGCTCGACCGGACACACTCCACCACGGAGGCTGCCACGTGAAAGTCACCATTTCTGGAAAGAGCCTGGAGTTGGTTCTCGGGGACATCACCGATCAGGCGACCGACGCGATCGCCAATGCCGCCAATAGCCATCTGGCGGGCGGCGGAGGCGTCGACGGCGCCATCCACCGGGCGGCGGGGCCCTCGGTGATGAAGGACTGCGCGCGTCTCGGAGGCTGCCCCACCGGGTCGGCTGTTGCCACGGGCGCCGGGCACCTGAAGGCGCGCTTCATCTTCCACGCCGTCGGGCCGATCTGGCGCGGAGGCGCTCAGAAGGAGGCCGACCTGCTGGCCGGCGCCTACCGCCGGTGCCTGGAACTGGCAGAGGAGAACCACTGCCGCAGCCTTGCCTTCCCCTCCATCAGCACGGGCATCTACGGATACCCGGTCGACCAGGCGGCGCGAGTTGCGCTCGCGACGGTCCTTTCGCACCTCCCGCGAGCGGTCGAGCTGGACAGGGTGGTATTCGTACTCTTCGACGGCGTGACGCTCGCGGCCTACGAGACGGCCCTGAGAGAGCTCGCCGCCGCCCGCAAAGAGATTCAGGTTGGCTGAGCAGCAAGCTCCGGGGCCTCGTCCTCCCGAGACGAGCCCGACCCCGGCCAGCGACGCTCGAAGCCCGGAAGCCGGCAAGGGAAGGCTGTCCCGTCACGTCCCCGACGTTCCAGGCAACGGTCAGCCTGGCCAGGAGGCGCCATGGTTCCCGAGCCCTCAGCATCCGAGAAGTGCATCCCCTGCCGCAGCGATGTCCCGCCTCTGACGCCGGACGCCGCGGGACTTCTGTCACGGCAGGTCCCGCGGTGGGAGCTCTCGGCCGACGCCCGGCGTCTGGCCCGGACTTTCATCTTCGGCGATTTCGTCGAGGCGATGAAGTTCGTCAACCGCGTCGCCGGCGTGGCCGAGCAACAAGGCCACCATCCGGACATCGAGATCCACTACAATCGGGTCAAGCTCAACCTCTGGACTCACAAGATCAACGGACTCCACGCGAACGACTTCATCCTGGCCGCCCACATCGATCGGCTCTCTCCCTGAAACGACCCAGATGACCCCACGCAGCGACCTCGCCGTCACCCTCGGCCGCATCACCCTGACACCTTGCGTCATGAACGCCGCCGGTCCCCGCTCCTTGCGGGACGGCGACCTGCAGGCGTTGACCCGCTCCCACACCGGGGCCATCGTGGTCGGCCCCGTCACCGTGGCAGCCAGGGCGGGCCAGGATTCGAACGACTGGTACGTGGACGTCGAACGCGGCCAGTCGGGCCGGACCGAGCCACTCGAGAACCCGGGCTGCGAGGCCTATGCCGAACAGCTCCGCCAGTTGCGGGCACGGTGCGACAGGCCCCTCGTGGTCAGCGTCGTGGGCTTCACGGTCGACGAGTACGTGCGGGCCGCGCGCATCCTGGGACGCGTCGCCGACGCCATCGAGCTGGACCTGGCGTGGCCGGGCGCCGCCACCAAGACCCAGCTCGGACACGACTTCCAGATGGTTCACCAGGTCCTCCAGGGAGCCCGCGAAACGACGACCGCCGATCTCTGGGTCAAGCTGCCTCCGTACCAGGACATCGGCCAGATCGAAGCGATGGCCCGGTTGCTGGTCAGCTCCCGCGTTCACGCCGTGGTAGCCAGCGGTCCTCCGGCCGGGCTGGACCTGGACCTCAACTCCGAGACCTCGCGCCTCGCGTGCGCCGAGGGCTTGTGCGGCATCGGAGGCCGCGACGTCCTGCGGCAGGCCCGCTGGAACATCCGCGAGATGTGGCGGGCGCTGGGCGGGACCCTGCCCGTCATCGGCGCCGGCGGCGTGTGGACCGGCGAGGACGCCTTCGGTCACGTCCTGTGCGGTGCCGCGGCGGTGCAGATCGGGACGGCCTACCTGGCGGAAGGTCCCGCGGTCTTCGCCCGTCTCGAGAAGGAACTGAAGACCGTCGCGGGGCGAAAAAAGCTCGGCTCGCTCCTATCGAAGGTCGGCGCTCTGCAGGACTGAGCGGCAGGGCGGCGCTACCCGCGCTTGCGCTCGATGGAACGCGTGCCGCCGCAGGCGTAGATCGAGCAGCGCCCCGTGTACTGCCAGCAATCGGGGTGGTGCAGGGTCGAGCACGTCGCGCAGGCGACCACGAGCGGGCCGAGCCGCTCCCCGCAGACGCGGCACGCCCCGCCGGTGGGGTCGAGGCGCACCTGGTCGGCCAGCAGGACCGGAACGAAGCGGATCTCCCGGTCGTCTCCGCGGCTCTGGATGCCGCCGTCCTGCAGACATCCGAGGATGCCCAGCGACAGCTCGACGATCCGGTGGACCTCCTCCAGACGAAACCGGGCCACGGGCTTCTGGACCAGGAACCGCCCCGGTGTCCAGGCCATGGCTAGCTGGCGCTGTCGTTCGATGCCGGCAAGCTCCCGGATGCGGAAGGTGGCCGCCTCGCTGAAGTAGTTGCGCAAGAGGCCCAGGTCGGATGTATGGAGCCGGAACATTCCGGCCTGGAGGGCCTCCTGGACGCGCCTGTCCCGGATGCGCAGCCACCCCAGGAACGGGTCGAGCTCCCTGGGCGGGAACAGCCGAAGGTCGAAGAGGCGTGAGACCGTCTTCGGATCGGGTGTGAGCGTCAGGTTCACGCGCTCCTGGCCGCTCGTCGTCACCAGGTCGAGCGTGGCCTGCCGACGCGCGTGGTAGAAGGCCATCTCGGGATAGGGACTGACGGGTCCCATCCGCAAGGTGACCTCGCCCCGGTACTCGAGCGCCAGGCCTTCTATGAGCCGGTTGGCCTCCTCGGCGAGGATCACCATGACCGTTCAGGATACGCGATCTCCGCGGGTGGGGCGACCCGAGAATTGGGGAGGGTGCATGCTCTGCGCGTGGGTAGTTTTCCTAGTGCGGCCGGAACAAGTAGCCAGTAGCCAGTAGCCGGTGATGCCGGATCGCCGGCAGGCTCGTTCGGCGTCCCCTGCGAACCAACCAGCAGCCTATCTGGAGCCCTGCAACGAGCCCTCGCTACCGGCTACTGGTTACTGGCAACCGGTTGCCTGTCACCGGCCACCGGTTCCGGCTCTGGATAAGCCAACAGACTACCCATGCGCAGAGTATGCACCCAGTGGGGAGGGCAGGGTCCCTGAAAGGCGGGAAGTCGCATCACTGCGTCGGGGGCTTCTCCCTGTCCTGGTGGTAGCGGGTGCCCGTGCATCCTGAGTAGCGGCTGTCAGGCCGCGTATCGAAGGACAGACCCGCCAGTACTGGCGCAGCTTCTCGGCCGGTCTGGAGACCGGCCACCACCGAGTTTTCCACGTTTCAGGGACGCGCCCGCATCGATGTGCCGCTTTTCTCTTGGGGCCGTATTTTGCCCTCGTGCCTGTCAACAGGCCTTCGAATCGTCGCGGGCGCCAGCTCTTCCTCGGAAGGGGCGCGCTTTCCCCGGGCCCGCGGCGACGGTCGGTGCGGATCGCGAGGGCCGGAGGACTTGCTTCATGCTGAAAAGATCGTTCGATCTCTGCATCACGCTGCCTGCTGTCGTGGTCTTGCTGCCGGTGTACGCCGTCCTGGCCCTCGCCATCAAGCTCGGCGATGGCGGGACCGCGCTGTACGGCGGCACGCGGGTCGGCCTGGCCGGCCGGCGGTTCCGGGTCCTCAAGTTCCGAACCATGGTGCCCGACGCGGACCGGCTGGGAGGGCCTTCGACGGCCGGCGACGATCCGCGGCTCACGAGGCTCGGCCGGATCCTCCGCCGATACAAGCTGGACGAGCTGCCTCAGCTCTTCAACGTCCTGATGGGCGACATGAGCTTGGTGGGACCGCGTCCGGAGGCGGCAGGCCCCGGCTCTCCGGGACCTGGGCATCGGTCAGGCGTCGCCGCGGCGGGTCCACAGGTCGCCGGCGCTCTCGACTCCGACCTCGAGGACAGCATGAACGACGCGCCCTTTCGACCCTCTCCCGACGCTCGGGTCCGGCACGCGGAGCTCCGGGCGTTCGCCAAGAGCATCCGGCTCCACGTCCTGCGGATGACCAACCGGGCCGGCAGCTCGCACGTGGGGAGCTCCCTCTCGATGGCGGAGCTCCTGGCCGTCCTCTACGGCGGGGGGCTGGCCGTCGACCCCGCCCGGCCGGATTGGCCCGGGCGGGATCGCTTCATCCTGAGCAAGGGGCACGGGTGCGCCGGCCTCTACGCGGCCCTGGCCGAACGCGGGTTCTTTCCAATGGAGTGGTTGGAGAGTTTCTATCAAAACGGAGCTCGCCTGGCCGGCCACATCGTCCACACCGGGGTCCCCGGGGTCGAGCTCTCGACGGGCGCGCTGGGGCACGGGCTCTCCGTCGGCTGCGGGATGGCCCTGGCGGCGAAGCGGGACGGGCACTCGTGGCGCACCGTGGTCCTGCTCAGCGACGGCGAGTGCGACGAGGGTTCGATCTGGGAGGCGGTCCTCTTCGCGCCGCATCACCGGCTGGAAAACCTCGTGGCGATCGTCGACTACAACAAGATCCAGAGCCTCGGCTCGGTCCGGCAGGTCCTCGACCTCTCCCCCCTGGCCGACAAGTGGAGGGCCTTCGGGTGGACCGTCCAGGAGCTCGACGGTCACGACGTTGCAGCGATCGAGCGTGCCCTCGAGGCGAGGCCCCCCGAGTCCGGCAAACCCGTCTGCATCCTCGCTCACACGGTGAAGGGAAAGGGCGTGAGCTTCATGGAGAACGAGCTGCTGTGGCACTACCGCACGCCCAGGGGCGAGGAGCTCGAAAGGGCCCTTCGCGAAGTGGAGGCCGTCGCGCCGTGAGGACCGCCTTCTTTCGCACGCTGACGGAGCTGGCGGAGCGGGACGAGCGCATCACGATCGTCACCGGGGACCTGGGCTTCGGCGTGATAGAGACCTTCGCGAACAGGTTCCCGCGGCAGTTCCTGAACGCGGGCGTCGCCGAGCAGAACATGACCGGCCTGGCGGCCGGGATGGCGCTCTGCGGCAAGACCGTGTTCACCTACTCCATCGCGAACTTCCCCACGCTCCGATGCCTCGAGCAGATCCGCAACGACCTCTGCTATCACAACGCCAACGTCAAGGTCGTCTCGGTCGGCGGAGGCTTCTCGTACGGAGCGCTCGGTGCGACTCACCACGCGACCGAAGACCTCGCCATCCTGCGGTCGCTGCCGGGACTGGTGGTCGTGGCCCCCGGCGATCCCGTGGAGACCGACCGGCTGACGCGCGCGCTCGCCCGGCATCAGGGGCCCTGTTATCTCAGGCTGGGTCGGGCGGGCGAGCCGAAGCTCCACGCCGACGGCGTCAAGGTGGAGCTGGGCAAGGCCCTGAAGGTCCGGGAGGGCAGCGACCTGACGCTGCTCAGCACGGGAGGTGTCCTGAAAGCAGTCCTGGACGCGGCCGAGCGGCTTTCGCGTGACGGCAAGACCGCCCGTGTCCTGAGCATGCACACGCTCAAGCCCCTGGACCGGGACGCCATCCTCGCCGCGGCCGCGGAGACCGGCGGCCTCGTCACGGTGGAAGAGCACAGCGTCATCGGCGGTCTCGGCAGCGCGGTCGCGGACGTGCTGTCGCAAGAAAGCCCGGTACGCGTGCCGTTCCGCATGGTGGCGCTTCCGGACGCGTTCTGCCGCAGCGTCGGCGACCAAGACTACCTGCGAGCGGTCTGCGGCATCACGGTGGACGGCATCGTCGCCGCCGCGGAGGCGCTGGCCAAACCCATCCGCGCGCCCGCGCGCGAGGCTTCCAGGAGCAGACCATGAACCCACCGGGCAGCGATACCAAGAGCAGAGCAACCGGCAAGAGCTACCTCGTACCGTTCGTCGACGCCAAGAAGCACTACCGGCGGTTGAAGAGCGAGCTCGACGCGGCCATCTTCGATTGTCTCGAAAACGGGGACCTGATCCTCCGCAAGCAGCTCGCCGGCTTCGAAAGAAACCTGGCCGAGTTCGTGGGGACGAAGTACGCCGTCGGCGTGGCAAGCGGGTACCACGCGCTGCACTTCTCGTTGCTGGCGGCCGGCATCGGCGCGGGCGACGAGGTGATCACCGTCGCGCACACCTTCGTCGCGTCCGTCTCGGCCATCCTTCACGCCGGGGCAAAGCCCGTCCTGGTCGACGTCACCGACGACTTCAACATGGACCTGGACCAGCTCGAGCGGGCGCTCACGCCTCGCACCCGGGCCATCATGCCCGTACACCTGAACGGCCGGCTCTGTGACATGGGGCGGCTGATGTCCTTCGCCCGCGAGCACCGCCTCGTCGTCGTCGAGGACGCCTGCCAGGGGCTGGGGGCCACCTTCGAAGGCCGCAAGGGAGGTTCCTTCGGGCACGGCTGTTTCAGCTTCTATCCCTTCAAGGCCCTGGGAGGTTTTGCCGACGGCGGAGCGATCACCACGGACGATCCCGAGGTCGCCAGGATGGCGACGCTGCTTCGCTACAACGGCGAGGATCGGGCCACCGGCGAGTTCCACACTCACGGTTACACGGCGCTCCTGGACAATATCCAGGCCGCCGTGCTGGACGTGAAGCTGAAGCACTTCCCGGACTGGATCGAGCACCGCCGGGCGATGGCCGAGCGGTACCACGCCGGACTCTCGGACCTCGAGGAACTGAGGCTCCCCCACTTCCCCGGGGCCGCCTTCCGTGACAGCTACCAGAACTACGTCATCCGCTGCCGGCGGCGCGACGACCTGAGGGCGTTCCTGACGGAACGGGGTGTCGAGACCCTGGTGAGCTGGCCCAAGCCGATGTGGCGCCACGAGGGCCTGAAGCTGGGAGAGCTGCACCTGCCGAAGACCGAGCAGCTTTGCAGAGAGGTCATGTCGCTGCCCATGAGCGCCGAGACGACGCCCGAGCAGGTCGACCTCACGGTAGGCCTCATCCGGGAGTTCGTCGAGAAGCGCTAGGGGAGCGGGAGGGCGAAGATGTCATTTCGATTGAGCGAGCGGGCCGCTCGCATCGTGCAGGCGGAGATCCGGGCGATGTCCGTCGAGTGCGCGAGGGTCGGCGGCATCAACCTGGCCCAGGGAATCTGCGACACCGAGGTGCCGCCCCAGGTCCGGGCCGGAGCCAAGCGCGCCGTGGACGAGGGGACGAACAGCTACACGCGCCACGACGGGCTTTCGAAGCTCCGGGTCGCCCTCAGCCGCAAGCTGCGGCAGTACAACCGGATCGAGGCCGACCCCGAGACGGACATCACCGTCAGCGCCGGCTCGACGGGGGCGTTCTACTGCGCGCTGCTGGCGTTGCTCAATCCGGGCGACGAGCTGGTGCTGTTCGAGCCGTTCTACGGCTATCACCTCAACACGATCCTGGCCGTCGAGGCCGTCCCGAGAACCGTGCGGATGCGGGCCCCGGACTGGACCTTCAGCCAGGAGATGCTCGAGGCGGCACTCACGCCTCGTACGCGCGGCCTCGTCGTCTGCACTCCCTCCAACCCGTGCGGCAAGGTCTGGACCCGCTCCGAGCTCGAGTGCGTCGCCGCCGTGGCCGAGAAGCACGACCTCTACGTCTTCACCGACGAGATCTACGAGTACATCCTCTTCGACGGCAATCGGCACGTCAGCCCGGCCTCGCTGCCGGAGCTGAAAGACCGCACGATCACCATTTCGGGGTACTCGAAGACGTTCTCGGTCACCGGGTGGCGCATCGGCTACAGCGTGGCCCCCGCGCCGGTGGCCCGGATGATCGGGTACCTCAACGACCTCATCTACGTTTGCGCGCCGGCGCCGCTTCAAGTGGGCGTGGCCGAGGGCATCGAGTCCTTGCCGCCGGACTTCTACCAGGCGCAGTCCGCGACGTACGAACGCAAGCGCGACCGGATCTGCGCGGCGCTGTCCACCGCGGGGCTCGAGCCCTGCGTGCCGGGCGGCGCCTATTACGTGCTGGCGGACGCCTCGCGGTTGCCCGGCCAGAGCGGCAAGGACCGGGCGATGTACCTGCTGCGCGAGGCGGGGCTCGCCACGGTACCGGGCGAAGCCTTCTTCCAGGGGGACGGGGGCTCCAGCCTGCTCAGACTCTGTTTCGCCAAGTCCGACGAGGACCTCGACGAAGCGTGCAGGAGGCTCGAGCGACTGGGTTGAGCGCGCGTCCCGCGAGGGGCGACTGGCGACGTCAGGAAACCGGCATGAGCGAATCCGCAGTCCCCGTTCGAGTGACCGACTTCTCGGATGTGACCGAGAGGGCCGGCAATCGCGTCACCGAGGAGAACCTGTCGATGGACGTGACGCGCTACGCCTTTGCGGCGCGTCAATCGAAGGGCCGCGACGTCCTCGAGGTCGCCTGCGGCGCCGGGCAGGGGCTCGGCACTCTCGCGGCCAGCGCTCGACGCGTCGTGGGCGGCGACTTCACCGAGAGCCTGGTCCGCGTCGCGAGGCGGCACTATGGGGCTCGGGTCCCGGTGCTGCGGCTCGACGCGCACGAACTGCCGTTCGGGCGTGCCTCTTTCGACATGGTGGTCCTGTACGAGGCCATCTACTACTTGAAGCGGCCCGAGGTCTTCCTGGCCGAATGCCGCAGGGTGCTCCGGCCGCGGGGCTTGCTGCTCATCTGTTCGGCGAACCGGGAGTGGGCGGACTTCAATCCCAGCCCGTTCGCGACCCGGTACTACTCGGGCAGGGAGCTGGCGGACCTGGCCCGGCAGACCGGGTTCGAGCCGGAGCTGCTGGGCGCCTTCCGTCTGGGGCCGCGGTCCCCTCGCCAGAAGCTCGTCTCCGTGCTCAAGCGGACGGCGGTCTCGCTCGGGCTCATCCCGAAGACGATGGCGGGCAAGGAGTGGCTCAAGCGTCTGTTCCTGGGACGCCTCGTGCAGCAGCCGGTCGAGCTCCGCGACGGACTCGCCCCGGATCGTCCGCCCGAGCCGTTGCCTCCGGACGCCGCGGTCACCGAGCACAAGGTCGTCTACCTGGTGGGGCGGCTGTCATGAAGACCAAAGGCACGGACCCGGAGATCGGGTCGCGAAAAAGGTCCCGGCGGCAGTCCGCCGGCACGGAAGGCCCACGAAGATGACGAGGCGCGTCTGGCTGGTCGAGGTCGGGGAGCCCCTCCCCGTGGACGAGGGCGCCCGCTCCATGCGAACGGGACTGCTGGCGCGAAAGCTGGCGTCGATGGGATATCAGGTCACCTGGTGGGCGGACGCCTTCAATCACCAGCGCAAGACCTACCGGGCCCCCGGGAACGTCACGGTCCAGGTGGGGTCGGGCTTGACGCTCGAGTTGCTCTGGGGACCGCCCTACTCGCGCAACGTCTCGCTGGTCCGTTTCAGGAACCAGCGTGCGGTCGCGGCCCAGTTCGAGAGGCTGGCCCCGACGCGGCCGGCGCCGGACGTGATCTACTGCGGTTATCCGACCATCGAGCTGGCCCATGCCGCGTTTAGCTACGCCGACAAGAGGAGGGTCCCTCTGCTGGTCGACGTGCGCGATCCCTGGCCCCACCTCTTCCTCTCGCACGTGCCGCGGTCGCTCCGTTGGCTGGGAAAGCTGCTCCTGTCCGGACAGTTCCGGATGGGACGCGAGGTGCTGCGCGGGGCCACGGCCGTCACCAGCGTCTCGCGGTCCTTCCTCGACTGGGCCCTGGACTACTCCGGCCGCGGGCGCAATCCACGCGACGAGGTCTTCTACCTGGGATACGAGGACCCGGCGGGCCGGAGCCAGGAGCCGGTGGACCTGGGTCCCGGCCCCAAGGGAGAGGTGCTGAGGTGTCTCTTCATCGGCACGTTCGGGGCGAGCTACGACCTTCACACCGTGTTGGCTGCCGCCCGGCGGTTGCAGGAGTCCGGCGAGTCCGGCGTCCAGTTCGTGCTGGCGGGCGACGGTCCCGAAGCGCCGCGCCTTCGTGAGGCTGCGCGTGGGTTGTCGAACGTCGTCCTTCCCGGCTGGCTGGAGGCCGCCAGCTTGAGGTACCTGCTGGCCAACAGCGACGTGGGCCTCATCGCTCACAACGTGCCGGGCGCGGTGCCCAACAAGAGCTTCGAGTATCTGTCGAGTGGCCTGGCGCTCCTGAACACGACGAAGGCGGACCTCTTCGACCTCATCGAGACGCACCGCCTCGGCCTCAACTACCCCGTCGGGGACGTCGAGGCGCTGGTGAGCTGCGTCAAGACCTTGCTCGGGGACCGGGAACGGCTGCGCTCGATGAAAGCCGCGGCCCGCGCCCTCTTCCACGAGCGGTTCGAGGCCGGGGCCGTCTACGGTGCGCTGGCCGCCAAGCTGACGGGCCTGGCGGACAGCCCTCCGGCGAGGCAGACTCTCGGCGGTGAGAAACTGCAGCTCCTCACTGAGGATGCGGTTTTGACGCGATCGGGTGCTCCATGACGCAGGTCCTCGAGGGTCCGCGAGTGGTGGCGGTGATCCCGGGCCCGTCGACCGGCCCCTCGATGATCTTCTGCAAGCGACTCGTCGCGGGCCTCCAGGCGGCCGGCCTGCCGGTCCGTCCCTTCTTTCTTGCCTCGCGCACCTCGCCGACCGTGCTCGCTCGCGAGTGGCTGCGCCTGCGTCGCGAGCTGGCGGAGTTCAAGGCCGAGCTGGTCCACGCTCAGTTCGGCTCGATGACGGCCCTGGTCTGCGCCACCGCCACCGCGCTGCCTCTCGTCGCCACCTTCCACGGCAGCGACCTCAACCCGGCGGTCGCGGACTCATGGCTCCGCAACACGCTGGGCCACCTCTTCTCCCACCTCTCGGCCCTCAGGGCCAGACGCATCATCTGCGTGAGCCACGAGCTGAAGGACCGGCTCTCCTGGTGCGCCGGTCGCGTCACGGTGCTCCCAGCGGGGGCCGATCCGGAGCTCTTTCGACCGGGGCCGCGCGACGAGGCCCGCGAAGAACTCGGATGGAACGGCGACGACCGCGTGGTCCTCTTCTACGCCAGCCAGACCCCGCACGCCAAGCGGCTGGACCTGGCGGTGGCAGCGCTCGAGTCGGTCCGCCGCCGGTTACCCACGGCCCGCCTGGAGATCGTCTACGGCGGAGTGGAGCCCGACCGGATGCCGCTTCTGATGAAGGCCTCCGATTGCCTGCTCGTCACGAGCGAACGCGAGGGCATGCCGACCATCGTCCAGGAAGCGCTCGTCTGCAACTTGCCGGTTATCTCGACGGACGTCGGCGACGTGAAGAGATACCTCGAATCCGTCGAGTGGTCGCGGTTGGTCGAGCGCGACCCGGAAGCGATCGCCGACGCGCTCCTCTCGGTGTTGCGGCAACCGCGCCGCTCCAACGGTCGCGAGGTCGCCCGCGGCGTGCACCTGCCCGAGATCGTGACGCGGACCATCGAGCTGTACCGGGAGGCGGTCGGTTACTCGGCGCCACGCCCCAGCCAGGCCGCAACGCGATGGTAAGCCACGGCCCAGAGCTCGGCGGCCAAACGGAGGAGGCCCTTGGCCTTCGTCTCCAGGTCTCCGCAGGCGATGGCCCGGGCGAGGAGCGAAACCGACGAGGACCGCTCCCCTTGCCTCGAGGCGAGCAGCCCCAGCACGTAGCACCGCGAGCCCTCGACCACCTCGAGCAGCTTCGTCTTTCCGGCCTCGTCGCCTACCAGTTCGGCCGAGCGTCTCTCGATGAACTCCCGGCGATACCGGGCGTGGCCTTCGACGATGACCGTCTCGGGCGTCCGGCAGACCGACTGCGAGTGAACGACGTAGAACCCCAACACCTCGTCCAGTCCCACGCAGGCGCCCAGCATGGCCACGTTGAGCCAGGTCGGGAAGTCGACCAGAGGTTCGTAGGCCGGCTGGAGAAAGCCGCCGGCGGCCAGGAGGGCCCGCCGCCTCACCATCACGGTCACGGACCACGGAATGGACCGATCGCTGCTGAGCAGTCCGCGGACCATGCGCGACCCGGGCCGGGTGCCGCAGAGCGAGCGGGGCGGTCTGCGCAGTTGCAGCGTCCGGCCCTCGCGGTCCACCGTGACGCAGGCCCCGTGAGAGAGCACGACCTCGGGGGACTCGAAAGTGGGGACCTGCCTTGCCAGCTTGTCGGCAGGCCAGTAGTCGTCCCCGTCCAGGATGGCGATCAGCTCGCCGGTCGACCGTTCGAGCGCCGCCGCGTAGGTCTCTCCGAGGTACCAGATGCCGCGATGTTCCAGCTCCAGGAGGTGGATGCGACGGTCCGTGTACCTCCGGACGAGGTCGGGGGTGCCGTCGCTGGACCCGTCGTCCGCGACGAACAGTTCCCAATCCCCGAACGTCTGGGCCAGCACGCTCTCGAGGCACCTGCCGATGAAGGCCGCCTGGTTGTAGGATGGCACCAGGATGCTCACGAGGCTGGGGCTCATGGCTCGAAACGGACGGCAGCATCTCCCGACCGGGACGATCGGAACAGGCTGGCAGAGTATCCGCAAACGCGAGCACCTGTCAACCCGGGCGGGGCCTGGGGCAGGGTCCCGGCAAAGTCCTCGAAAAGGGCTCAGGCAACCCGGTTTCGTCACCCCCGCGCAAGCGGGGGTCCAGGAGCGATGCGACTCCTGGATTCCCGCTTTCGCGGGAATGACGACTTTGTCCGTCGCCCTGGGGCCTGGGGGAGCGATGCTGGATCATGGCGAACTTGGTGGTGGCCGGTCTCCAGACCGGCCAAGAAGCTGCACCAATACAGGCGGGTCTGTCCTTCGATACGCGGCCTGACGGCCGCTACTCAGGATGCACGGGCACCCGCCACCACCAGAAGACAGAGAAGCCCCGACGCGAGGAGGCCCCGCCCGTGAGGTCCGGACCTTGCGATTGACCTTGAGCCTTGGCGCGATGGCGGCGCTCAACATCGTGTTGAGCTTCGTCTGCCAGTGCTTCATCCTGGCCACCCTCGGCGCCGGGACCGAGACGGACGCGCTCTTCGCGTCGACTGCGGTCCCGCAGTTCCTCCTCACGCTGGTGACGGGGTCGTTCGTATATGTGCTCGTCCCGATGCTCTCCGTCCAGGAGGAGGTCTCGCGCCGCCAGCACGTGGCCGGGCTGCTCCGGGGGACCACGCTCGGGTTCGGCTTCCTCACCCTGGCGTTGCTGGCGACCGCGGGACTCTGGACCCCCTGGATGGTGCCGGGCTTTGGCCCCGCCGAGACAAGCCTGACGGTCGCCTTGACGCGCATCCACCTGCTGTGGCTGCTGCTCGTGCCTCTCACCGCCGTCCTGCAGTCCGACTACCAGGCACGCGAGAAGTTCCTCTGGGCGCAGGCCGCTTCGCTCGTTGCCGGCGCGGCTTCGCTCCTGTTCACGATCTGGGCGCTGCCTCGCGCGGGCGTCGCGGCGGCGGCCTGGGGGCAGGTCCTGCGGGCGGCCGTCGAGCTGACGTTGCTGTTGCCGGCGGCGTGGGGGTTCTGGAGGCTCTCTGCCCGGACCACCCTGATGGCCGAGTTCTGGCGCCGCGTCAAGCCGCTCATCCTGGGGGCGTCCTACTACAAGACCGACGTGCTGGTCGATCGGCTGCTCTCGTCGATGTCTCCGGCGGGCGGGCTTTCGCTCCTGTACCTCGGCCAGCAGATCTACGGCGCGGTGGGGCAGATCCTGAACCGGGCGATCGCCGCGCCGATGGTCCCGGGCCTGGCCCGCGCGGCGGAGCTGGCCGAGTGGGCCCAGTTCCGCCGGACGTACCGCGCCCGCCTCCGCTGGATGCTGCTGCTGTCCGTTCTGGGCCTGGCCGGGCTCTGGTTGGTGGGCGAGCCGATACTCGGGCTGGTCTTCGCTCGCGGCCGCCTGACCAGCGGGGACGTCCACCGTCTCTGGCTGGTGATGCTCGCCCTGGTCGGCTTCTTCGCCGGCGGAGCGTGCGGCCAGATCACGTCCGTGGCCTTCTACAGTCGCGGGCAGACCCGGACTCCGATCGTGATCGGGGTCTGGACCTACACTGTTTTCATCCCGCTGAAGGTCCTGGCCTTCTTCCAGTTCGGGCTGATGGGCCTGGCAGCCTGCACCAGCGTCCTTTTCCTGTTGAATGCCGCGGCGCAGTACCATGCTCTCGAGCGTGACCCCTCCTGACCCCAGCACCACGGACGCCTCCCCTCCCGGCTTTCCGGCAAGCGTGAGCCTGGAACGTGCCGGCTGCCCTCTCGGCTGCCGGTCGGCGGACGACGTCGTGCTGGAAGGGCAGGACCGCCTTCACGGACTGCCCGGGCGCTTTCGCGTCGTCAGGTGCCGCGAGTGCAGGCTGATGCGGACCGATCCGCGACCGACACCCGAGACCATCGGCTTCTACTACCCGGCGGCCTACGGGCCGTTCCGCGCCCCTCGCGCCGAGACCTCCCTGGGCGGGGCCGAGCGCCCTCTCTGGAAGCGGCTGCTCGATCCGGTGTTCGGGGTGACGTACGCCACGGTCGTGCCCGAGATGGCCCCCGGCAAGATGCTGGAGATCGGCTGTGCCGCGGGGGCCTTCCTGCAATCGATGGCGTCCCGGGGCTGGAGAGTCGCGGGGATCGAGGCCTCGGCCGGGGCGGCCGCGGTGGCCGCCGGGCTCGGTTTCTCCGTGCGGGCCGGGCAGGTGGAAACGGTGGACGCCCCCGAGGGCCCCTTCGGCCTGATCGTGGGCTGGAACGTTCTGGAACATCTGCACCATCCAGTGGATGCCTTGAGACGACTAGCGGGCTGGGCGGAGCCGGAGGGCCGGTTGGTCGTGTCCATGCCGAATGCCTCCGGCCTGGGGTTCCGCCTCTTCGGCGCGTGCTGGTACGACCTGGACCTGCCCAGGCATCTCCTCCACCTGACGCCGGGTACGGCCAAGCGCCTCCTCGAAGCGAGCGGCTGGCGCGTGGACCGGGTGTTCCAGCAACGCAACGCGGTCGGTCTGCTGGGAAGTCTGGGACACGCCACGGCGAGCCGGCTGGCCGCCCAGGGTCGGGTGACCCGGTTCCTGCAAGGCCTTCCGGAGCGGGGCGGGCGGCTGGCCTCGCTCACGGTGCCCGTCGGGGCGGTCCTTGGCTTGCTGGGGCTCTCGGACCGCATGACGGTCTGGGCGACGAAGGCGGAGTGAGCGTTTCATGTGTGGGATCTTCGGAGTCCTCGCCCCGGAGCTTGCAGTCGATGAGAGCCTGTTGCTCGCCATGCAACAGTCCCTGACGCATCGCGGACCGGACGATCGCGGGCTCTATCGGGATGCCGCCGGGGACGTCGCTCTGGGACACTGCCGTCTCGCGATCCTGGATCTCACCGCCGCGGGCCACCAGCCGATGTCGAGCCCGGACGGACGGTTCGTCATCGTCTTCAACGGCGAGATCTACAACTACCTGGAGCTCAGGCGCGAGCTGGAAGCGCGGGGAGAGAGGTTCTCGGGCCATTCGGACACCGACGTCCTCCTCCGCGCGTATCAGGTCTGGGGCCCGCCGTGCCTCGACAAGCTGCTCGGGATGTTCGCCTTCGCCGTCTGGGACCGTGAGGACGGACACCTGTTCCTCGCGCGGGACAGGGCCGGCAAGAAGCCCCTCGTCTACTACTGGGACGGCGCGCGCTTCGCCTTCGCGTCCGAGTTGAAGGCCCTGCTCGAGGTGCCCGGTTGCGAGCCGGTGCTCGACCCGGCTTGCGTGGAGCTCTTCCTGGCCCTGGGCTACGTGCCGGCCCCAGGCGCCATCTTCAGGAACCTCCGCAAGCTCGAGGCCGGGCACTTCCTGCGGGTGCGGGCCGGCACCCTCGAGCTCCAGCGCTACTGGCGGCCCGAGAGCGCCGTCCAGTCCGAGCCGAGCCCCACGCCGCGGGCGCGACTTTCGACCTTCCGGGCGCTCTTCTCGAGAGCGGTCTCCTTGAGGCTCAGGTCGGATGTCCCGATCGGGATCTTCCTCAGCGGAGGGCTGGACTCCTCGCTCATCGCGCACGAGGTCTGCCGGCAGGGGTACGACCTGCACGCCCTCACCGTCGCCTTCGCTCAGGATCGGACGGACCTCCCTTCCGCGCTCGAGGTGGCCCGGCGGCTCGGACTGCGCCACGACACGATCGAGGTGGGAGACGAGGTCGCCTCCGGGCTGGGCGACGTCCTGTCCTGCTACGACGAGCCCTTCGCGGACACCTCTTCGATCCCCTCCTACGCGATTGCCCGGGCGGGCCGCCCGTACTTCAAGGTGGTGCTCAACGGAGACGGCGGCGACGAGGCCCTGGCCGGCTACCCGCACTTCGCCTGGATTGCGTGGAAGCAGAGGCTCAAGCAGCTCGGGTGCGCCCTGGGCGTTCGGGACGGGAGCCCCAGCGATCCGTGGGACGTTTACTTCCAGTCCAAGGCGCTCTTTCGCAGGCGCGCGAGGCAGGCGTTGCTGGCCGGCGTCGGAGGCCAATGCGATCCGTTCGGGGAGTGGATCGCCTCGAATGCGTACCTTCGAGCGGCTCGAGACCGTGGCCCTCTGCGGCGGGCACTCTGGGCCGATCGGCACGTCTACCTCCCGAACGACCTGCTCTACAAGATGGACCTCGCGCTCGGGGCGTTCGGGATGGAAGGGCGGTCCCCGTTCCTCGACCACACACTCCTGGAGTGGGCCCAGGAGCTACCGGAGAACGAGCTCGTTGACGGCGATGTGCTGAAGGTGCTGCTCAGGCGGGCTTGCCGGGGACTGTTCAGCGACGAGCTGGTCGACCGGCCCAAGCACGGATTCGGAGCGCCGGCAGCCAGATGGCTGCAGGGACCGCTGCGCGAGCAGGCGCTGGAGGTCCTGCCGACTCCACTGCTGGCCACGGAGCCTCAACGCCGCATCCTCGATGCCTTCTACGACCGGGCCGACCTTCGAGAGGCGACCAGGCTCTGGAGCCTGTTCACGTTCGCTCTCTGGGCAGCCAGGTGGAGGGCGAGATGGGCGTGACAGGAGGAGCGGCCACGATCGGTTCCGCGCCCAAGGTCTCGGTGCTCATGCCGGTCTTCGACGAGCGGCCCGACCTGCTGGGGCGTGCGATCGAGTCCGTTCGCGGCCAGACCTGGCGCGAGCTGGAGCTCGTTCTGGCAGACGACGGCTCGGAGCAGGCGGAGACGGTCGAGCTCCTCCGGCATCACGCCGCCGCGGACGACCGGGTCAAGCTCCATCGCCTGCCGCACCAGGGGATAACCCGGACGCTCAACGCGGGCCTCTCGCTCTGCGCCGGGGAGTTGATCTGCCGCCACGATTCGGACGACTGGTCCGAGCCCCAGCGAGTCGCGGGCCAGGTCCGCTTTCTCGACGAGCATCCCGAGCTCGCCATGGTCGGCTGCAATGCGATGCTGCACCAGGAGGACGGCACGGTGCTCTGGCCGACGGACTTGCCGCGCGAGCCCGCGGAGCTCCTGCGCCGGTTTCCGAGCATGAACCCCTTCTGTCACGGCGCCGTCTGCTTGCGGAGGTCGGCGGTCGAGCGCCTGGGCGGTTATCGCGCGGAGCTGGACTGCAGCCAGGACTACGACCTCTTCTGGCGGCTCTGCGAGAGGTTCGGCGGGGCCAACTTGCCGGACGTCTGGTACCATCACCGGCGCACGGCCGCGTCGATCTCGGCCCGCCGAAGCAGGGAGCAGGCCCGAGTGAGCTATTTGACCCGAAGACTGGCCCGGATGCGGGCCGAAGGCGGCCCGGAGGACTTCCCGGCCGCCGCCGCGGAGGCGGACCGCTGGCTCTCGGCTCAACCGGCGGTCTCGCTGGACCTCGGCTTCAGGGCCGACCAGTGCCTGCTCGCGGGGCGGTACAGGCAGGCGCTGGACCTGTGCGTGGAGGCCATCCGGGCGGGGCCGTTGCGTCCGATCGGATACCTCAGGGTGCTGCGCGCCCTGGTCTTCGTGTCCGTCCCGTGCCTGCGGCAGTCCCTGTTCAGGGGTGCGAAGGACCGGGTCATGCCGGCCCTGGCCCGGCTTGGTATCTCGTCCGGTCGAGAGGGTTGACGATGGAGTTCTACCTCTTCCTCTCGATCTCGACGGGGTTGATCGGCGCCGGGGCCGTCGTGCTCTGGCTTCGCACGAGAAGCGTCTCGTTCCCGCTCGGCCTTGCGTTCCTGTACTTCTGGTCGCTCCACGGCGCCTGGGCGATTGTCCTCGACAACCTGGGCGGGGAGAGCGGCATGCACTACGCCTACCTGGAGGCCAAGACGTTCGCCGTCCGGCTCGATGCGCACTACCTCTGGGCCCTCTTCTACTACTCGGCCTTCGTGCTGACCGTGGAGGCAGTCCTGCTGCTGGCGGTCCACGGCCGCGGCGCCAGGAGACCGGTGGAGCCGGTCCGCTTCTCGCACGGCGTGGTGCTGCTCCTCGGCACCGCCTCCGCGCTGGCCAGCGTCTTCCTGATCCGGGAGTCCCTCTTGACGGCCGCAGCGTCCAATCAGGCCGCCTACCAGGTCTCTCGGTTCTCCGACTCGCCCTTCTTCACCTTGCACCAGGTGCTCAACCGAGTGGCCCTGCTCCCGGCCGCGCTGGGCCTCGTGGTCCTCCTCTCGGGAAGCCGGCCCGGGTTCCTGGCGGCCCGTCGCGGCCGCCTGCACCTCGCGGGATACGTCCTCCTCCTGGGCGGAGGATTCGCTCTCTGCCTCGTGCTGGGCAACAAGAACGGGCTGTTCCTCGCCATCGTGGCGGCCCTGCTCTTCTACCTGGCGAACTCGGAGCGCCCGCGGCTGGGACGCCTGGCCGTGGCGGGGGTCCTGGGCCTCTCGTGCGTGATGCTGGTCGAACGGTTCCGGGGGGTCCCGCTGCCGCTCATGGCGCTGGCCTTGCAGGAGTTCGACTTGCTGGAGCTGCTCGACGTGCTGGGCGCCGGCTTCAGCAGCAACGAGGCGTTCGGCGCCCACATCTCGATGTACGGCGCCCTGTCCTACGGGCTGAGGCCGACCTTTGGAAGCAGCCTGGTGAGCCTGGCGGCGTCCATCGTGCCCCGTAGCTTCTGGCCCGGTCGGCCCGAGGACATCTACGTCTACTACGCGCACGAGACAGGCCTGCTCGAGGGACAGGGCTACTCCATCCACCACGCGACGGCGTGGTACCTCAACTTCGGCGGGCCGGGGGTGGTCCTCGGCGCGGCCATCCTGGGACTGCTATGGGCGGTCTGCTGGAACGGGTCCCTGGACCCGCGGGCCGCACGCAGGACCTGGTCCTACGTCCTCCGAGTCGTCGCCCCGTGTACCTTCGTGGCCTATTTGCCAGCCATCCTCCGGGCGGGTCCCGAGGTCTACAAGGGGCTGGTCCTCGAGGCGTTCTTCATCCCGACCGCGGTCCTCGCGCTCGCCGCGGGGGCGGTGTCGCAAGGCGGCGCCCGGCCGGACGGCTCGGAAGGCGAGGCGGAGCCTCGTCAGGACTTCGATTCCCAGGCGAACGTCGCAACGCCGATGGAGCGAGGGACCGCCAATCTGCTGGCATGACGCCTGATGTGGCTCAATTCTCGGGCCGTCTCGGCCGTGACGTAGCTTTCCCCACAGTGGGGACAGACCACGACTGGAACTTCTTCGATCACCAGCAGTCTCTTCCCTCGACCATAGGTGCGGCTCAGGCGTCGCTCACGCGCGCCATCTCTGCCACAGACGTCACAGAGCATTCGGTTCTCCTACGGTACAAAGACGGTGATGATGACAACTTTCCCGGTCACTCCCAGCTTGACGACCACGTCCAAGTCCTTCTGCTCCGACGTGACTCCGCGGATCCGATACTTCCACTCGCCTGTCCGGTGGTCCTTCTGTCTCTCGACAACACTACCCGACATGATACCGCTCTCCACGTCCTCGATCGTACACTCATCCGCGTTCATCTCGTCATCGGCATGCAGGGTCATCACGTATTCGCCTTGGCGTACCTTCTGGCGAATCTGGAGAAGTACCTTTCGAAAACGCTCGTCCATCACGGGAGTGCCTCGGCCAGGGAAGGCCCAGGAGCAGTTCCCACGGTACGTCACGGCTTCGTCGCATTCCAGTAACGCATCTCCGCAGCGTAGAAACCGGACGGCACCGATCAACCTTGGCCGGATTCTGGGGACAGTCCGGGCAGACCCATTGCGAAGTGGGGCGGGCGTCCTCGCGCGCCCTACTCGCCGAGGCCCAGTTCCCGGGCCGCCCAGCGGGCGACGGTGCGCGCCAGCTCCGGCTCGGCGCCGGGGCGCCGCAGACGTTGCAGGACCGCGCGGACGAGGCCCTCGACGTGGGCCTTTTCTGCCGGCTCGCGCCGCCAGCCCGCCGCCAGCTCGCCGCCCCGGGCCAGCAGGTCGAGCCCCCTGGCCAGGTGAAGGCGCGCCTCCTCGCGGCGGCCGAGCGTCTCCTCGGCCAGCGCCAGGCTGAGCCATCCTTCCGCCAGGGCGGGCTCCTCGACCACGGCCCGCTGGTAGCTGCCGCGGGCGAGGTCGGCATAACCCATGACTTCAAGCGTGCGCCCCATGCCCAGGTGCGCCCGGGCGCACTCGGGCTCCTGGGCCGCGGCGAGCGTGTAACCGGTCAGGGCCTCTCGCAGCTCCTTCTGGCCGAAGGCGCGGGCCCCCTG
>JACQZL010000006.1 GCA_016213865.1 Candidatus Rifleibacteriota bacterium | reverse complement strand
CGTGAGGCTGTCGTCGCAGTTGTCGGTGGCCGTGGCGTCCGGGAGGGTGACCTTGGCGTAGCACACCCCCGGGTCGGTGTGAGTGTCGAGGTCGGGCGGACAGCTGATCACGGGGGCCTCGGTGTCGGCCACCTCGACGCTGAAGTCACAGCCGCTCTGGTTCTGGCTCGAGTCGGTGGCCGTGCAGGTGACGACGTTGTGGCCCTTGGGGAAGCGATACTCGTTGGGGCCGTCGCCCTCGACATGCGCCGGCAGGCCGGTGCGGATGGGCGTGAGGCTGTCGTCGCAGTTGTCGGTGGCCGTGGCGTCCGGGAGGGTGACCTTGGCGTAGCACACCCCCGGGTCGGTGTGAGTGTCGAGGTCGGGCGGACAGCTAATCACGGGGGCCTCGGTGTCCAGGACTGTCACCGTCTGGAGGCACTGCTTCTCATTGCCGTGTCCATCGTCACTCGACCATGTCACCGTCGTGGAGCCAACGGGGTACGGGGCGGTGAGCGGTTGAGAGTCGGAGCGCGTGCCGCTCACCGGGCGCGGACCGGTGCAATTGTCGAACGCCGTGGGCGTCACCAGAGACACGGTGGCCTGGCACATGCCCACGTCGTTGGTGACCGTCAGTTGCGCGGGACAGTCCATCATCGGAGGATCCATTTCGCTGACCGTGACAGCCTGAGTGCAGGCCGTCGTGTTGCCGGAAGCGTCCGTGGCGGTCCAGGTGACGATGATGTCCTGCCAAGCGGGATAGGGACTGAGGAGGGGCAACCCGTCGCTGCGGATGCCGCTCACGACCGGCTCCGAGCAGACGTCCGTCGCGGTCGGCGTGCCGAGGTCGACCGTGGCCTCGCACTGATTCTGGGCGGCTTGAGCCGTCGCATTCGCCGGGCACTGGATGAACGGAACG
The DNA here is from genome assembly GCA_016213865.1 of Candidatus Rifleibacteriota bacterium. The sequence goes on along the minus strand of JACQZL010000006.1, from coordinate 1,380 downwards.
TGCGCCGCGTCCACCGCGGTGACCTCCACGACCGTCGATGCCGGGACCCCACAACTGTTCCAGGTGGTGAACCGCAGGAGGTACAGTCCCGGGCAGTACGGAGTGAAGTCAACGGTCAGCCCGTTCGTCCCCGGCACGAGGCTGGGCGGATTCATGCACTCGGGCTGGCCGATCACGCACCACTCGCCGGAGGTCCCGTTTCCGCCCGTGAACTGCGTGATCTCATGACATCTGGCGCCGCTGGTGTTGCCGGTGACCGAGACGATCGGATTGACCCCGAGCGCCGTCCAGGTATCGGCTGCGGTGCTCGAGCAATTGGACCCGCCGAAGAGCAGAGCGTACCCGCGCGTCTCGTCGAAGGTCTCGGCATGCGCCCACCGCGCCGCGGGAGACGGGCTGCTGGTCACCGCCACCCAGCGGGGGGGCGTGAGGCTCAGGTCCCAGGTGAATTGATCGCCGAAGTTCGAGCCGCCGGAGCAATCGTCCGAAGTCCGGCCACCGAACATGACGATACGCCCCTGATTCGCGCTGTAGACGAGTGTGGCGTGGCCGCGCCCGGCCGGCGAAGCGAAGCACGGATCTGCCGGTGGGGTCACGTCCGTCCACCGGTTGTTCTGGGCGTTGTACTCCCAGGTGTCGGCGAGCGCTGTTCCGGTGCCATCGAACCCACCGAACATCAATAGGACGTTGGCTGAACCGGGAATCCAGGCAGCCGCGGCTCCCCGTCGGGCGGATGGGCTCGTGCTGGGAAACTTCTGGGTCCACGGGTTGCTCCCCCCGCCGCTATACTCCCAGGTGTCCGCCAGCAACGTCCCCCCGGCTCCCTCGCCGCCGAAGAGCACGATCTTGTTGCCCGAACCGTCGGACGCCATCATGTGCTTCTGTCTTGCCGCCGGCGTGTTCGACGGTGACGTGGTGTTGGAGGGGACGGACCACGTCAGCGACGTCGGGTTGAACTGCCACGTGTCTCGCAGACAGTTGGTGCCATCGAATCCGCCAAAGAGGACGGCCGCCCTGGCTGTCCCGCTCCCTTTGAACGTCACCAGTCTGTGAAACGCTCTTGCCGATGGAGAGGTACCGGACGTTCTGGCGGTCCAGTTGCCGGCAATCCCGTTCCAGGTGAACGTCGAACTCAGGTAGCTCGCTCCGAACTGGCCGCCGAAGACGACGGCGCTGGCATTTGCGTCCACGGGATTGTTCCCGGGCTTGATCCAGGCCAGTCCATGGCCGAACCTCGATGACGGCGACGAGGACGGGCTGAGCTGACTCCAGCAATCCGCGAAGACAGAGCTTGCGGTCAAGAGCGCTACCAGTACGACGTGGACAAGGGCGCGAAACCGCCGCGTACACAGAGGACGGGTCGATGAATTCATGGCAAGT
>JACQZL010000351.1 GCA_016213865.1 Candidatus Rifleibacteriota bacterium | reverse complement strand
GGCACTTGTAGCCACCCGATACGCGGGCGGGGGCAAGCCCCGCCCCTACGTTTTCCCGGTGTTGTCGGTGGCTTACCAGGCTACCGACATGCTCCCAGCCTGACGGCAGGGTCCCGGCAAAGTCGTCATTCCCGCGAAGCATGTCCCCGCAAAAGCGGGGAGCGGGAATCCAGGAACCGCATCAATTCTGGACCCCCGCTTACGCGGGGGTGACGAACCCGGCTGGCCGAGCCTGTTTCCGATGACTTTGTCCGTAGCCCTGCCCGACGGGGAGCGATGCCAACTCATGGGAAATCGACTGCCGGTCAGGTCTCGAGTCTGTAGCGCGGCGGCTTGTCCGCCGCTTGTGGAGCCCCGGCTCGCGAAGGCGGCAATGGAGGTATCATGTCTCCTACTCGTACCAAGCAGGAGGTTTCTCGTGAAGAGCTATCGGGTTGGAATTGTCGGTGCCACGGGGGCCGTGGGGACCAGAATGCGGGAGGTCCTCGAGGAGCGGAACTTCCCCGTAAAGTCGCTCGCTCTCTTCGCGACGGGGAAGAGCGCCGGACGGCGCTTGCCGTGGAAGGGACAGGAGGTCGAGGTACGCGAGGCTCTGCCCGACGGCTTTGCGGGACTCGACCTGGTGCTCTTCAGCGCCGGGAGCGACGTGGCGCGTGAGCTGGCGCCCCACGCTGCTCGCGCCGGGGCCGTGGTGGTCGACAACTCGAACGGCTGGAGGATGGACCCTACGGTTCCGCTGGTGGTCCCCGAGGTGAACGGCCGGCGGGCCTTCGAGCACGGCGGCATCATCGCCAACCCCAACTGCTCGACCATCCAGATGGTCGTGGCGCTCTGGCCCCTGCACGTTCGGGCCCGCATCCGCCGCATCGTCGTGTCGACCTACCAGTCCGTCTCGGGCACCGGCCTGGAAGCGATGGACGAGATGCTGGCGCAGGCCCGGGCGCGCCTCGCGGACCAGCCGGAACCCCCGGCGCAGGTCTATCCACACCGGATCGCGTTCAACTGCATGCCGCAAGTCGACAAGTTCGACGCCGACGGCAACACCCTCGAAGAGATGAAGATGGTCAACGAGACCCGCAAGATCTTCGAAGTGCCCGACCTGGCCGTTTCGGCAACGTGCGTGCGCGTTCCAGTGCTCATCTCGCACAGCGAATCGGTCAATGTCGATTTCGACGAGCCGCTCGGCCCGCAGGAGGCGCGCAGCATCCTTGCCCAGTCCCCGGGTGTGATCGTGGCCGACGAGCCGTCGCGCAGCATCTATCCGCTGGCCAGGGACGCCGAGGGAAGGGACGAAGTGTTCGTCGGGAGGATCCGGCGCGACACGTCCTCGGCCAAGGGTCTGAGCCTGTGGGTCGTGAGCGACAACCTGCGCAAGGGGGCCGCCACGAACGCAATCCAGATCGCTGAGCTGCTTGCTGCGGAGGACAAGCTGGGATGAGTCGGGAGTCGGGGGCGAAGCTCCCGGTTGGCAAAAGGGCACAACCAGAAGAGTCTCAAGTCATGGTTACTGGGGTTGGCGCATCAACCAGATGGTGGTAGAAGCCGTCGACCAGGCCCAGGCAGCCCGTGATCATCATGTTGCCTGCCGGGGCCACGAACTGCGGTGAGCAGGCGAACGGGAACGGCAACTCGGCCGCCAGGTGGCGCCGCGGGCCGGTGACCAGAAAGCGTCGGATCGCCGCTGTGCCCACCGCCTCGCGAACGATGGCCCCTTCGCCCTCGTCGGCCATCACCTCCGCCGAATCGATGGAGCCGTCCGCGAGCTGGCCCAGGAAACGGGGCAGGTTCGGCAGACGGTCCTCGAGCTCGTAGGTGTGGTGCTCCAGGATGGCCAGGACCTCGCCGTCCCGCAGGATGGCTGCCATCGTGTGGCTGTTGCCCAGGTTCATCACGAGGTCGATCTCACCGGGAGCGGGGGCGTAGCCGCCCCGCGGAGAGAGACAGCCCAGGAGTGCCGCGACGCACGTGTCGCTCACGACCAGCGGGGAACCGGGTAGGCGCTCCTCCAGGTAGGTCGCCACCGACCGCATCCGGTAGAAGCAATCCGGGATGCGCTCCTTCGGAAAGACCAGGGGCGAAAGGCGCGGGTCCGCCTCGAGCGACGCGGCGAACTGGCGCCAGCGAAAGTCGCGGTCCGACTGGTCGGCCGGGGCGTTGCCGTGGTCCTGGACGGCGATGGCGATGCCGTCACCTGGGCGCAAGGCCTCCTCGAGGGACGCGAGAAAGACCTGCAGCCCCGCCAGGTCGATCTCGTCCAACTCGAGGACAGTGCCCCTGGGCTGGCTCGAGACCTCGATCCCGCGCGAGCGCACCTTCGACAGCTCGTTCTTGACGGTGAAGGCCGCCTCGGGGCTGAAGGCCACACGATACCCCTTCTGCAGATGGTGGCGCAGCGCGCGGACCATCGGGCCTCCGCCGACCGTCCGCCCGGTCAAGTAGAGGTCGCCCGAGAGGCCCTCGATCCGCTTGGCCATCACCTTGGAGTTGGACGGCAGGATCATCTGGACGCAGTTCTCCAGACGCTTGTCGGAATCGTAGAGGAGCAGGTCTCGGGTGCCGGTCCCGATGTCGATGGCGAGGATGCGCATGGTGCCGGCAGTGTACCAGGGGCCTGCCACGGGAACCGTTCGCCCTACCGGCGCCGTGCCCCGGGCTGTGGACGCGCCTCGGAGGTCCGGTGAGGACCTTGGCCTCGCCGTCCTCAGGCCCGCTCAAGGCAGAGAGTACCCCTCCGGGTTCTCGAGGACCTGCCGCAGGCGGAAGGCCAGTTCGGCCGGCAGTCGTTCGCACCAGGTCGCGTCGATCACTCCTGCCTCGAGCATGTCCTGCAGGTGCACTCGGTCCTTGAGCCGGTACGACGTGAGCTTCATGCGCACGAGCGCCTCCAGGCCCAGGATGCGCCGAGTCGGAGTCGACGGGGACTCGTCGGCGAAGGGGAGGGTGGTCTCGCAGTCGTCCACGTCGGGCGCGGGGGCCGGATACTCCGGACGCACTCTCTCGCCAGCGAAAACGACGTGTACGGCGTCGCGGGCCTTGCCGGCCGGACCATCCAGGAAGAGGTCGAGTCCCGCCACGTGGCGTTTGACGAAACCGGCTTTGGCCAGGGCCTCCGCGGCGGCCTCGAAATCGCTCCTGCGCAGCAACAGATCGACGTCCACCGTGTTGCGGACGACCGACTCGTCCCTGGTGGCGACCCAGGCTGCCACCGCGTTGCCCCCGATGACGGCATAGGCGACCCCTGCCTCCTCCAGAGCCGCTGTCGCACGCAGCAACCGATCTCGGACCTTCAGCACGGCGCGGATCATGCGATCCCCCCAGCCGTCGACAAGATGAAGCTCTGCCATACAGTCAACGTACCACGAGTGGCCTGGTTCATCGTTCCTCCTTGGTTTTCGAGGGAGCGACGCAGAGAAATGGGAAGCCGCCTTCTCTCGTTCCGTTCGCCCTGCTATGGCGGGACCCCGCCAACAAGACTGGATGGCGGAGTTTTCCCCCTCCGTTCGTCCTGAGGAGCGCTCCGCAGGAGCTGACAAGCGCTCCGCAGGGTCAGGAGCGCGTCTCGAAGGACGGACGGAGGGGACCGCCATACGGTCTGAGCCGCCGAGCGTAGCGAGGCGTGTCGAAGGCCTGTCCTGAGCCTGCCGAACGGGGGCGGGAAAACTGGCTC
>JACQZL010000350.1 GCA_016213865.1 Candidatus Rifleibacteriota bacterium | reverse complement strand
GCGTCCGTTCAGACGGATGGTCGCTATTCCGTGGAACTGGTCCGGCTCGACGGACCGGCAGTGGGGCTCCGCGAGCGCGTTCGGCTCGAGGTCCTGGACGGGCAGGGCAGGCCGCTGGCGGCCACGCCGGGCTTCGTCACGGTCGGCCTGCGCGAGCTGGCCACCGGTGAGCGTACGCAGGACTTGAGGCTCGGGACGATCCGCAAGCCGTGGCGGCTGGTTCGCGGCATCAACCTGCTGAGCGTGCCCGTCAATCCGGATACGACCGGAAGAACGGCCTTCCTCGCGTCCGAGCTGGCCCGCCGGACGGGCGCCAGCTACGTCGTCCGGGGGGGCGCGACCGCCTCCGGCGACAGCCGGTTCGAGATCTACCTGGAGGGCCTGACGCCCCCGTTCGCCGTGCAGGGGAACGAGGGCTACATCGTATTCCGCCAGGGCGCGGACGCTACCGTCGACCTCGAGGGCGTCGCCTGGTCCGAGACCCAGGCCTCGCGTACTCTTCCGCGCGGGGTCGGATTGCTGGGACTTCCCTTCGGGCCGCAGCCAGGCCAGACGATGCGCGACCTGCTCGAGCAGTCGGGAGGCGACTTTGCCGTGCGGGCCCGCCAGGGCCGGTTCGAGGTTTCGCTCCCGGGGGCGGCGGCGGCCTTCACGCTGGAGGACGGAATGGGTTACATTGTTGCAGCACCGAGACCGCAACCGGTGACGCTGCCGGGCCAGCCTTGAAGTAGCGGGCCGGGCCAGGAGAGGAGGAACGTCTCTGTTCGGAACTAGAATCTGGTGTTGTCTGTCGATTCTGGCACTGACGCTGTCCGGAGCCATGCAGGCGGCCGAACCCTCGTTGGCCCTCCGGGTCAAGGGTGTGGTCAAGACCGAGACCGATCAAGCGGCGCCGAACGGTTTCACGGTGCAACTGCTACGCAAGGGCACGGAGGTTCTTGCCAGCGGGTTTCCTGACCGCATGACCGGTGCCTTCGCGCTGACGGCGCAGGGGTGCAAGGCCGGCGAGGAACTAACGCTGCTGGTCAAGGATCCCATGATGAAGCCGGTGACGTTCCAGACCGGCTACGGCAAGCCGCTGGCTGTCGACGCGAAGACGCTGGGCGCCGGTCTGATCGACGCGGGCATCCAGCGGGTCGAGTTGCCGGCGCAGGAGCCGACGGAGGCGTTCGCGTTCGGCGGCCGGGTTTTCGACCGGCAGGGCAAGCCGGTGCCCGAGGGCTACGCGATGCACGTCACGGCGGCCAAGGGCGAGCGCAAGACGAGCGAGGACATCCGGGAGGGAAAGTTCGCGCTGATCTTCATCGACCTGCAGGGAGAGTTCCCCCGCATCGGCGAGGGCGACTCGTTTCGCTTCGAGGTGAAGAACAAGGAGGGAAAGGTCTTTGCGGTCAAGCCGGAGGGCTACAAGCTGACGAGGACCGACATTGCCAACTCGTCCATCGCCACGCTCGAGTTCAAGGTGGAGCTGCCGTAGCGTGACGGTCAGCGTATCTTGTCTGGGTTTCTACGAGAATTCACAGGGGAAGGTTGTCTGCGGGACTGACAGGGAGGACTTGAGATGATTTCTAGACCGACAAATCGTTCGATTCTGGCGGCGATGGCCATCCTGCTGCTGACGGTGGTATCAGCGGGGGCGGCATCTGCCCAAGCCCGTCTGACGGCTAGCCGCGTCGAGTCGCCAGGCACAACGAGTGCTGTGGCCGGGGACTCCATCTTGGTGGACGGCTCCATCACCAACGCCGGCGCCACCGCGGCGGCAGCGTCGAGCTACTACATCAGGTTCTTCCTGGTGGCCGATGGTTCCGCCGACATCACGCTCGGGGCGCCCATGCCCGGACCCTCCGTGCCGGCTCAGGTCAACGTTGAGCCAGGCTTCGCGATGGTCCCAACTTCGCAGACGGTGCCCGCGTCCGTGATCCCTGGCGTGGCCTACCGGGTGGCGATGCGGCTCAGCGCTCCGCAGCAGACGACCATCGCGGTTCCGGAAGTACGGTCTGCCGTGACCATCCTGATCCGCCAGACGCCTCCCCCGTCGATAGACCTGACGGTCATGTCGGTCATGGGCGAGGGGCCCGGCGGCTCCCTGTCACTTACTCCCGGTACCACGCTGTCCGCGCAGGCGATAGCGCCCTTCGATGCCAACGTTCCGGCGGCCCAGTTGAGGGGGCAGTTCTGGCTCTCCACCGACCGCACGCTCAACCCGCCGACGACCGGCACTCCAGGTGACTTTGCGTTCGGACCGCGCATCTCGGTGGTCACGCCCGTTCCCCAGGGAATGAACTTCGTCTTCGACTTCTGGGCGCCCATCCCCGCCACGGTCCCCGCCGGAACCTACTATCTGCTGTTCAACGTGAACCCGGACCACAACCTTCCGGAAACCAACTTCTCGAACAACGTGCTCGCGACGCCGGATCCCATCTCGTACGGGGGCACGGCCCTTCCCGACCTGCACGCGATGGGCCCGGTCAAGGCCACCACGGGCCCGGTCGCGGGTCAGAAGAACCTCTCGGCCGTCGTGCACAATCCTTCCCAGGTGGCCGCGGGTGCCTTCGAATCGGCCTTCGTCCTCTCGACCGATCAGACGCCCAACTCGACGCAGGTCGGCAGCAATCCCGCGGACGCGCCTCTGACCCAGCTCATCGGCCGCAGCGGGCTGGCAGCCGGCGCGTCGACCACCATCACCGCCGTGGGTCAGATCCCGGCGGCGGTCGGCTCGGGCGAGTACTACGTCCTGTTCCTGGTCGACCCCGCGCACAAGGTCGCCGAGGCGAACGAGGACAACAACGTCGCGTCCTCCACGAACAAGATCCGGATCGATGCGCCGCCCCCGAGTGGGCACCCCGATCTGGTCGCCGTGAGCGTCAATCTGCCGACCACCATCACCGCGGGTATCTGGGAGTGGTCTGCCACGGTGCAGAATGCGAGTTCGAGCCCCGTGGGCCCGTTCGAGGTGGGCTGGGCTCTGTCCGCGAACGAGACCCTCGAGATGCCCGGCACCGCCGGCGGCGACATCGGTGTGGCCATGATCACCGTTCAGGGCCTCGCGGCCCACGCCAGCACGGTTGTGACCACTCGCGATCACATTCCCTTCGTTCCCGCCGTGGGCCGGTACTACGTCTTCTTCGGCGTCGATCCCGATCAGAAGCTGCCGGAACTCAACGAGCAGAACAACCTTGTCCGCAGCCAGCAGACCGTTTTCGTCCAGAACCTGCAGCCCTTGACCGACCTGCTGGCCGAGAGCGTGAT
>JACQZL010000349.1 GCA_016213865.1 Candidatus Rifleibacteriota bacterium | reverse complement strand
TGCCCGCAAGCGGAGGCAAGAGTCTCTCCAGTCATCGGGGGGGCCCGGGGCGAACTTCGCCCCGGGTGAGGGTTCGGGAGCAAAGCTCCCGAGAGGCAAGTCGAGATCCTCCCAGTTTCCCCACGAACCGCGCGCGCACCCCCGCGCAGTGGAAAGGAGGGGCCGTGCCGGAGTCCTGGGGGCAGGCGTTCGCGCGGGCGCGAGGAAGACAACCGGAGCGCTTGCGGAGCGGTCAGGCGTTCAGGCCGGCGTCCGGCCGCCCGGACCGTGAGGCGTGGCCGGTGGCGAGGCGTGGTGCGCCGGGACCGGCTCGCCGGTGAGGCGCTCCAGCTCGAGCGGGTGCTCGTGCCTCATCCTCTCGACGGAGATATTGCCCGTGAAGATCGAGGTGTCGAGCGGGAAGACCTCGGGGCTGAGGATGCAGCCGTAGATATGCCACGTGATGATGATGAGGAAGGCGAGCATGGCCTCGCTGGTGTGGGCCACCTTGGCCGCGGGGATGATCTCCGCCGGCAGGAAGGGCAGCAGGTGGAAGATGTCGGTGGGGAACCACAGGATGAAACCGGTGGCGATCATCACGAACCCGCCGAAGACGCACCCCCAGTACTCGAACTTCTGCTTGTAGTCGAAGCGGTCGCATTGCGCCGGATGGTCCGCGATGCCCAGGTAAAAGCGCATGTTGGCGATCGCGTCGGAGAAGTCCTTGAAGTTGATCACCATGGTGGCCGGGCTGCGGCGGCTGACCACCAGATACAGGCCGGTCAAGACGTGCAGGACGAGCGACAGCGCGAAGACCAGGCCCGCCGTGCGGTGGACCAGGCGAGTGGTGTCGATGCCGCCGAAGAGGCGCATGACCCACTCGGCCAGGCCGACGGTCGCGAACTTCTGGGCGAGCCCGGTCACCACCAGCGTGGTGAAGACGACGGCGGTCAGACCGTGCTCGAGGACCCGGAACGTGGTGAATCTCTGGATGACCTGCGGAGTGTTGGAGCTGGGAGTGGACATCGTTGGACTCTCGAGAGCTTCGGTCAGCGCTTCACGGTGTAGCGATACAGGTGGAGGAGGATCTGCAGCATCAGCCCGACCACCATGAACGGAATCATGATCTTGTAGGCCAGATCGACCAGGAAGACCAGCGGTGCGCCCGACAGGGTCGGGGGGTAGTGAGATAGCCAGGCATCGGGGAAGCTGGCCTTGGCGTCCGGGTGGCAGCTCCGGCACCGCGCGAGCAGTTTCGACTTCACCCCGTCGGCGTCGCGCCCGCGAGTGGTTGCGATGTCGTGGATGCCGTGGCAGTCGGTGCAGACGGCGATGCGGCTGTTGTCCTTGTCTTCCTTCTTGTAGTAGGCGGCGGTCACGCCGTGGAAGTCTTGCAGATAGGAATCCATCAGCTTGCCGGTCATGCCGTAGCGCTTCATCAGCGCCTGGTTGCCGTGACAATCGCCGCAGAGCTGGGGGACCCAGGTGCGGAACGTGTTGGTCAGCGGGTCCCGGCTGCCGTGGGCCTGGTGGCAGTCGACGCAGCCGAGGACGTCGCGGCTGCCGTTCTTCAGGGCATTGCCGTGGACGCTCGAGGCGTAGACGTCGTAGACGCCCGGATGGCACTGGCGGCAGCGATCGGCGATCTTGAGCCTCTCGGTGGAGGCGTCGGAGATCGCGTGGGAGCCGTGGCAGTCGGCGCAGTTGGGCGCGCGGCGGTCGTTCTTGGAGTTGAGCCGGTGATGGATGCCCTCGAGGCTCTTGGCGTACATCTCGGGATGGCAGGACTTGCAGGCGTCGGCCATGCTCCAGCTGAGCTGGTGGTGGTTCTCGTAGGGTTTGTCGGGGTGTTCCTTCACGCTGAAGTTGCGATGGCAGGCGTTGCAGCCGAGGTTCTTGTGCACCGAGCCGACGATGATGGGGGTCTTCATCTGCAGTGCGACCAGTTCGCCATCGGCGAGCGTGAGACCCATCGGGCGCGTGTGACAGCCGAGGCATCCCTGGACGAGGGAAGGCTGCACCTCGTGGCCCGCGCCGTGGCAGTCGCGGCAGATGAGCTGGCCCTGGCTCTCCTTGAGGCGGCTGTGCATCGTGCCCTCGATCGAGTGGCAGTTGAGGCAGACCTCCATCCGGGTGCGGAGCTGTTCTCGCCGGTTCAAGAACTTCGGCGTTTCGTGCCCCTCGCCGGAGTAGCCCGGATGGCAGTCGACACAGGCCATGTCGGCGTGGGCCGATTTCTTCAGCTTCGAGGAGTCGACGTCGACCGACTGCTTGCGTCCGTCGGCGTAGTTGAGTTCGAGGCCGCCGCCCTCGTGGCAGCCGAGACACTGCTCGTTGGTCGCGGCGGGGGCGGCCTTGGTGGCGGCGGCGGTCGCGGGAGCGGAGGCGGTCGTCGCCTGGACGGCGGCGGTGCTCGCCACGGTGGCAGCCGGCGCGGCCAGGAGCGGCCCGTGGCACTGGAGCAGGCAGGCCGCCAGGACGACCGTCAGCGCGTGCGAGCGCCGGAGTGCCGATCGGCCAGCCCTGGTCGAGGCCGGAGACGGACGCTCGGCTCGACGGATCTTGTTCGCAAGCATTCCCATACCTCTGGAGATGGTTCTCCGTTGTTCGTCAGGGGTGAGATCGAAAGGGGGGGGGAGCGACCGGACCGGTACGCAGGACCCGTGAGATCGAAAGGGGGGGGAGCGACCGGACCGGAACGCAGGACCCGGCCCTGCGTGGACCGGGTCCGGGCGGGTTGGCCGTGGGATGCCGCAAGTTCAGTGCCGTGGGCCGTGGGTCGCGCGTGCCGTGTGGGCCGCCACCGTCTGGAATCCCACCGCGAAGAGCATCGCCATCCCGATGAAGGGGAGGAACATCGCGTAGGCCAGTCCGAAGAGCGGCGCAGTCGCGACGAAGGCGAGCGGCGGCATCCGGAACCAGGTCTTGGTGGCTTCGCCCGGCAGGATGGCGAACCCGTCCACCCGCACGTGGTCGCCCCGGTCGAAGCAGTAGTAGTCGCCCTCGCCGACCAGCGAGCCGCCGTGGTGCCTGAGCTGGGCGCCGGGCCACGGCTGCGCATCGGCGGCGTCTCCGAAGAAGGAGGTCGCGATCTGCTTCCAGGTGAGGTCGTCGAGATAGAGGTGGAAGTCGGCCACGAGCGCGCCGCCGTCGGCCATCGCGGCGCTACCGAGCTGGTCCGGGTGGGCGGCGCCGAGCAGCCGGTCGACCTCGGCCCGGAACCAATCCCTGGCGTCCCTGCCGCTCTGGAACTTGCCCAGGCAGCGCCGGGGGCTGTCGACGGCCAGCTTCACGAGCCAGCCGTCACCGTAGGGCGACTGGGCAAGAAGGGCCGGCTTTCCCGCAAGCGCGGGGTTGACGCTGGCGATCTTGCCGCTCACCGGCGAGCGCAGGGTGACGGTGCGCCCCGAGCGCTCCAGGCTGAAGAGCGGCTCGCCTTCACGGATGACCGTGCCGGCCTCGGGGAGCTTCACCGACTCCGGCTGGCCGATCGAGCGGCAGACCAGGTCGTCGACGCCGATCGTCAGCTCGGTGTCTCCCGTGGCCCGGGCCCAGCAGTGGCTCGGGTGGACGGCCACCTCGAGCGGGAGGCGGAGTCCTTTGTAGTGGCCCTTGGGGTCGGGCGTGAGCCAGCGCCGGAAGGCCGGGTTCAGGATGACGATTGCCGCGCAGGCCACGACGGCCAGCTCGGCGGCGAGCCGGTAGACCAGCCAGGCCGAGGCCAGAGACAGGTGGGCGCCGAGCAGAACTGCCAGGGAGAGAAGTGTGGCGACCGAGAACTTGAACAGCTTGGTGAGATTGGAGCTTTGCATGGCGTCCTCCGTATCGGGATTGAGTTGGGCTCGATGGTTTCCGCCGGGGGAGAAGCAAGGAGTTGGCCAACATTTCGACACCGGTCGACGCCTCGCCGGTCAGCCGCTAGAGGGGCTGAGAATGCCGATGGCAACTGGAGTCTCGGAACCGGGTCCGGGGCGGCGGCGCCGCTGTCGCAAGCTCTCGTACACCCCCTCTGCAGAGCCGTTGTGTAGGACTCTTCGGCAGTCCTGCCGAAATTCTCTACACTCCCGCCGATGCAGCCCTCTTGCGCATCAACGCTGGAGAATTGCGGGAAATGGAGGCGGACGCCGACCGAGGCATGCCGACATTTTCTACACTCAGGTTGGCTTTCGACGTCGACGACTGGTGACCGCCGGCGGCTGTCACCGGCCCCCATGCTGGAGACTCGCCGGTCCGGGACACCCCGTCCCCCAGTTGGCGTCAACCTTGCTTCCCTGCTTTCGGCCCCAACTCTCGCGGCCACCCGCATCGGGTGGTCCGCCAAGCTTGCTCCCGGTCCCGGACGACTCGTCTCGAGGAAGAACACGTGACTCGATCATCTCGCTCCACCAACCAGGCGCTCCCGCCCGATGCGCAGCCGTGCATCTGGATGAGCGCCGGCCTACTCTCCTACAAGCTCTGCGATCGGGCCTTCGACTGCGAGCACTGCGCTCTCGATGCCGCGCTGCGCGGAGAACCCCGCGCGGCCGCCTCGGGCGACGCGGCCGGCAGCCAGCGTTGCGGGCTCTGGGTCTTCCCCGACGATCGTCTCTACCGCTCCAGTCACGTCTGGGTCCAGCCCGCCCAGCCGGGCCGCGTCCGGATCGGCATCGACGCCTTCGCCGTTCACCTCATCGACTCCATCCTCTCGGTGACCAGCCCCGAGCCCGGTCAAGCGGTCCAGCGCGGCGATGCCGTCGCGGTCGTCGAATCGACCCTGGGAAGTCTCCCCCTGCGCTCGCCCTGCCCGGGCACGGTGCGCCTCGCGAACCCCGCGCTGCGCGACGATCCCGCCCTGCTCCTGCGGTCGCCCTACGACGAAGGATGGCTCGCGGAGCTGGAGGTCGATGCCGACCACTGCCACGAGTGGTTCACCGGGCTCGCCCATGCCCCCGAGGCGGTCGAGCGCGTCCGCCTGGACCTGCAGCGCTTCCGGCGCCAGGTCGCAATGCATCTGTTGACTCCGGATTCCGGCGTCGGCGTCACGCTCAACGACGGAGGCGAGCGACTCACCACCTTGCCTCAGATGCTCGGCCCCCGGCGCTATCTCGCCATCGTCCAGGAACTCCTTTCGTAGCCTGCACTCGGCGTGGGCGAGTGCTATAGTGACGGGCGGCACACGCCCGCCCCGGCCGGGGCGGACGGGATCCGTCTGGAAGGGCTATGGACGAGGTCAGCATCCTGGTGGTGGACGACGAGTACTCGGTTCGAGATTCGCTCCAGCACTGGTTTCGCAAGGACGGCCACCAGGTCGAGGCGGTCGAGAACGCCACCGAGGCGCTCAACCGCCTGCAGGACCACCGCTACGACGTCGTCTTCCTCGACATCAAGATGCCGGGGATGGACGGGATGGAGCTGCAGGAGCGCATCCACCAGATTGACGCCGGCATCGCCGTCATCATGATCACGGCCTTCGCCTCCGTCGAGACCGCCGTCCAGGCGATGAAGCAGGGCGCGTTCGACTACGTGACCAAGCCGATCGACCCCGACGAACTCAGTCACCTCGTCCGACGCGCGGCCGAGCAGCAGCGCCTGCGTCGCGAGAACGCCAAGCTCCGCGAGACGATCGACGAACTCAGCAGCATCGACACCATCGTCGGCGACAGCCCGGGGATGCAGAAGGTGTTCGAGCTGATCAAGCTCGTCGCTCAGACCGACGCAACCGTCCTCATCCGCGGCGAGAGCGGCACCGGCAAGGAGCTGGTCGCCAGGGCCATCCACGCCAACAGCCAGCGCCGCTACTTTCCCATCGTCCCGGTCAACTGCGGCTCGCTGCCCGAATCGCTCCTCGAGAGCGAGCTGTTCGGCCACGAGAAGGGGGCCTTCACCGGCGCCCAGTTCCGCCGCAAGGGCAAGCTCGAGATGGCCTCCGGCGGCACCCTCTTCCTCGACGAGATCGGCACCATCAGCCTCAAGATGCAGGTCGACCTCCTGCGCGTCCTGGAGACCAAGGAGTTCAACCGGCTCGGCGGCAGCCGCCCGGTCAAGGTCGATTTCCGCGTCGTCTGCGCCACCAACGAAGACCTGAAGGAAGCGGTCAAGTCGGGGCGCTTCCGCGAAGACTTCTACTATCGTCTGAACGTCTTCAGCCTGGAGATCCCCCCCCTGCGCGAACGCCGCTCCGACATCCCCCAGCTCGCCCGCCACTTCGTCGAACGTTTCGCTGCCCAGATGGACAAACGCATCGGCGAGCTGAGCCCCAACGCGATGGATCGCCTTCTCGCCTACGATTGGCCCGGCAACGTCCGCGAGCTGGCCAACGCCATCGAACGCGCCATGGTCGTCGGCAAACCGCCTCGCATCCTCCCTCAGGATCTGCCCTTCCTGGCGGCCCCGGAGGCCCCGGACGGCGGCGTCGGGGGCAGCGACGAGCCGCTGGCCGACATGGAAAGGCGCCACATCGCGGCGGTGCTGGCGCGCAACGGCTGGAACATCAAACGGGCCGCCGAGAAACTCAAGATCGACCGCGCCACCCTCTACAACAAGATCACCAAGTATGGCCTGCGGGGCGAACGCGACGAGCCATGAGCCCTCCGTGTCCAGACTGTATGGCGGCCCCCTCCGTCCATCCTTCGACAAGCTCAGGACGAACGGAGGGGGAAGACTCTGCCAGCCAGTCCCTTGGGCGGGGTCCCGCCATGGTAGGGGCCTGCTCCCGCGGGCGGCAGCACGTCTAGCGGATGGGCCTCACCGTCGTTCCCTTCTACCTGGGGAGCCACGATCACCTGCTCGGCGGTCTCCGAACTTGCCTCGAGCAGAGCTTCGGGGGCGACTCGGACGTCCACCTCCCCACCTTCGATCCCGAGCAGACCTTCGAGCCCGCTCGAGGTCAATACAACTCGCGCTCCCTTCTGGCGCTTCTCCTGCGCGAGCCGATCGACGAGACTCGCCGCGTCCTGGGCGTCTGCGGCGTCGACCTCTTCATCCCGGTCCTCACCTATGTCTTCGGCGAGGCCCAGCTCGAGGGCCGGGCCGCGGTCGTCTCGGCCCACCGCCTGCGCCCCGAGATGTACGGCCTGCCTCCCGACCTTGGCCTGCTCGACCAGCGTCTCCGCAAGGAGGCCGTCCACGAGCTGGGCCACACCTACGGCCTGGTCCACTGCGCCGACGCCTCCTGCGTCATGCACAGCTCCACCTACGTCGAGGAGATCGACCTCAAGCTGGTCCGCTTCTGCCGGCGCTGCACCGCCCGCGTGCGCTCCGCTCCGCCGCTCCTCCCCGGGAGGCGGCCATGAACGAGCGAGGTGGAAGTTACAAAGGCGCGGTGCAAGCCTTCCCTGCATGCCAGGACAGGTATCACAGAGGCACAGAGGCACAGAGGCACAGAGAAACAGGTAGCCTTCGTGGAATCAACTCCCCCTCTGTGTCTCTGTGTCTCTGTGTCTCTGTGATGATCTGTTCCCCTCCGGGCCGATGGCTTGCCTGTTCGCCTCCCTCTCGACTTTCGAGGTGCTCCTGATGGGTAACGGCGTTGCCTTCTTCATGCGGTCGGTGGCCTTCCGGCTCCTGCTCTACCTGTTGCCGGTCATCGGGGCGGTGACCGTCGTCTATGCGATGGTGAGTTTCAACACGACCCGCACCCACCTGACCGACCTGGCGGAGCGCGACGTCCAGCGCACGAGCGAGCTGATCAAGCGCGCCACCCACTACGGGATGCTCCTCAACCGCAAGGAGGACATCCACCACACCATCCGCAACCTCGCGCGCAGCCCGGACGTCGCCAGCATCCGCGTTTACGACAAGCAGGGCACCATCATCTTCTCGGCCGCCGACGGCGAGATCGGAACGAAGGTCAACCAGCGGGCCGAGGCCTGCGTGAACTGCCACGCTCAGGGGCTCACCACCCCCTCGGTCGAACCGTCGCGCCGGTTCCGTCAGTTCCAATCCCATGATGGCGAACGGATCCTGGGCCTCATCAGCCCCATCCGCAACGAGACCAGCTGCTCCACCGCCGCCTGCCACGCCCATCGCGCCGATCAGACCATCCTCGGAGTCCTGGACGTGCAGATGTCGATGGGATTCATGGAACGCGCCATCTCTTCGGCCCGTTCGCAGCTCACCTGGGCGACGCTGGCGATGCTGCTCATCGTCGCCCTCGGCACCGGTCTCTTCATCAACCGGGTCGTCGTCAGGCCGGTACTGCGCATCTACGCCGGCACCCAGAAGGTCGCCGCGGGCGACTTGCAGACGCAGGTCGAGGTCCGCACCGACGACGAGCTGGGGCGGCTGGGCAAGGCCTTCAACCGCATGACCAACGAACTGAGAACGGCCCGTCAGGAGCTGACCGCCTGGTCCGATCAGCTCGAGAAGCGGGTGGTCGAGAAGACCGAGCAGCTCGGCCGGGTCCAGCGGCAGGTCGCCCACATGGACAAGATGGCCTCGCTCGGCAAGCTGGCCGCGACCGTGGCCCACGAGCTGAACAACCCACTTGCCGGCATCCTCAACTACGCCAAGCTGGTCGATCGCCAGCTCAAGGGCGAGCAACTCCCCGACGAGTCGCGCAAGGAGTTGGGCCACTTCGTGGAGCTCATCCAGCGCGAATCGGTCCGATGCGGTGGCATCGTTCGGAACCTCCTGAGCTTCGCCCGGCAGTCGAGCACCGCCACGGCGCCGGCCCATCTCGACGAGATCGTCCAGCGCAGCCTGATGCTCTTGAAGCACAAGCTGGAGCTGGCCGAGATCAAGCTCGAGACCGCGCTCCTGGGCACCGACGACGAGCTGATCTGCGATGCCGGCCAGATCCAGCAGGCGCTCATCGCCCTGATGATGAACGCCGTCGAGGCGATGAACGGCGTGCCCTCCGGCGTGCTCGGAGTGCGGCTGCGCTCCGAGGGCGACCGCATCGAGATCGCCATCAGCGACACGGGGGTCGGAATCGCCGCCGACAAGCTCGATCAGATCTTCGAGCCGTTCTACTCGACCAAGGGCGAGGAGGGCGGCGTGGGCCTGGGGCTGGCCGTCGTCTACGGAGTGATGCGCAGCCACGGCTACGACATCGCCGTCGAGTCGCAGGCAGGGAAGGGGACCACCTTCCGCCTGCGGCTGACCCGCCAGCCCCACCCGCCTCAGCAGGAACCGCCGCCCCTCGTCCACGCCTGACGGGCGAGCGGCCGGGCTGGCTCACGAGCGGCCGGGAGGCGATTGTCTGCTGTCCAGAACGTCGCGGACCTTGCGCGTCAGGGAATCGGCCGTGAAGGGTTTTCCGAGGAAGGAGGCAGCCGGGCCGCTCGGGACCGCCCCCGCGCCCGTGGTGTCGGCGTATCCCGACGTGAAGAGAACCGAGAGCCCCGGCCTCTTCGCCAGCAGGCGGTTCGCCACCACCGCTCCGCTCATCTGAGGCATCACCGTATCGGTGAACAGGAGGTCGATGGGGGCCTGGTGAGTCTCACTCACCTGCAGGGCCTCCGGACCGTTCGCCGCGGTCAGCACGGCATAGCCGGCGGCGCTGAGGATCCGGCTGGCGAGGTCGCGCACCGTCTCATCGTCTTCGACTACCAGGATGGTCTCGCTACCGGAGGCGCGCGCCGCGGCCGCCGGGCGCTCCGACGTGGGCAGCGTCGCCGCGGGAACCCGCGGGAACCAGAGCTTGAAGGTGGTCCCGGCGCCGGGCGTGCTCTGCACCTCCAGGGCGCCACCGCTCTGCGCCACGATGCCGTGGACCGTGGCGAGCCCCAGCCCCGTTCCTTTCCCCTTCTCCTTGGTGGTGAAGAACGGCTCGAAGATCCGCTCCAGCGTCTGCGGGGACATCCCGCAGCCCGAATCGCTGACCGCGAGAAGCACCTGCGGACCAGGCTTCGCCCGGCCGTCGCCCGAGGCGCGAGCCGTCTCGAGGTCGACGTTGCGGGTTTCGATGGTGAGTCTTCCCCCCTCGGGCATCGCGTCGCGAGCGTTGACCACGAGGTTCATGACCACCTGCTCGATCTGGCCCGGATCCGCCATCGTCAGGCCGAGGTCGGCCGCCAGCACCAGCGATAGCTCCACATCCTCGCCGATGATCCGCCGGAGCATCTTCTCGAGATCCGCGATGACCTGATTGAGTGCGAGCAGCCTGGGCTGCAGCCTCTGCCTGCGGCCAAAGGCCAGCAACTGCCGGGTGAGTCCCGCGGCCCTGTCCCCGGCCATCTGGATCTCCAGCAAAGCGTCGCGCAGCGGCTCGCCCTCGCCGACTTCGTCCAGCGCAAAGCCGGTGTTGCCGAGGATCACCGTGAGCAAGTTGTTGAAGTCGTGGGCAATCCCTCCCGCGAGGTTCCCGATGGCTTCCATCTTCTGAGCGCTTCTGAGCTGGGTCTCGAGCCGCGCCTGGGCCTCTTCGGCGGCAGCCTTCTGGACGACCAGCCCGATGGTGCTGCTCAGGCCTTCGAGTCTGGAGTCGTCGTCCGGAGAGATGGCATGCTTCGAGAAGAGCGCGAGAACGCCCAGCGCGGGTCCATCCGGCATGCGGAGCTGGTAGCCCGCGAAGCCGGTGAGCCCGAGACGGCGCGCCCAGTCGTGGTCGTGGACCTGAGGGTCGACCGTCGCCTCATTGGTCAAGAAGCTGCGGCAGCCCTCCGAGGCGATGCCGCCGATCTTGTAGCAGCCGATGGGAACCCGACTGTGCATCAGCCCATCGGTGTGGGTGTAGCGGCCCGAGCTTGCCACCAGGTGCAGACATCGATCGCGGTGGCGGCAGAGGTTGGGATTGTCCGCGCCGGAGGCATGGACGCAACCCGTTTCGCACCGATCGCCGGGGCGGATGAGCCAGATGCGGCAGAAGTCGGCGTCGAACAGCCTGACGATGGCCGCGGTGATGCTTGTGAGCTTCTCGGCCAGGGGGGCCGAAGCGAGCAGAGAGTGCTGCAGCAGATTGAGCGACTCGCGACGCATGCGGGCGGCGGCGCGCTCGCCTTCCGAGTGCTTGCGCTCGGTGATGTCCCGCTGCACGCAGAGCGAATGGAGCAGGTCGCCGCGCCCGTCTCGAACTCCGTTGATCGAGAGAAGGACGGTCCGTCTCTCGCCGCCCTTCGCCAGAACGGTCAGCTCCTCGTTGACCACCGAGCCGGCGCGCCCGTAGGTCTCGAAGGCCTGTCTGACGAGCGGCTCCGACTCCGGCGCGAAGATGGCGGCGAGCGGCTGTCCGACCAGTTCATCCGGTTGCCACTCGAGCGTCTCGAGCGCCGCGCGATTCGCGTCCATGACGCGCCCGGCCGGTGACAAGATGAAGCAGTAGTCCGGAGCGTTCTCGAAGAAGGCGCGGAACCGACTCTCGCTGCGTTCGAGGGCCTGGCTCGCCATCCAGTTCTTCAGGGCGACCGAAGCGATCTCGGCAAAGGCCCTCCCGAGCCTGGCGTCGTCCTCGGTGAATCCGCCTGGCTTGTTGGCCAGGGCCAGCCATCCCACGACCTCGGCCGCGGCCCGGACCGGCGCGAAGAGGACGCTCTCGAGTGGAACGGGCCCGCTCGGAATAGGCACCTGCCACTCGCTGGGGGCGTAATCGTTGTCGCAGAGCACTCCACCGCCGCCGTTGGCCCCTTCGTCCGGGCCCGGGACGGGCGTCGGACGGTCGCGAGCCACGGGATAGGTGACCCCGACCTGCTCGAGGGCGAGCCCTACTTCAATCGGCTGGCCTTGGGAATGCAGGGCGAAGTAACCGACCTTGGCTCCAACCAGTTCGCGGCAGAGTTCGAAGATCTGCCCGGCCGCGAGTTCGAACCGAGGCTCGGTCAGAACAGTTCGCGTTGCGCGGAGCAGCGCGTCCCGCTCCCGGGCCGTCTTCTGGGCGTCGTCTCGTTGCAGGCCCAGTTCGTCCAGGGCCCTGGACAGGTCCTGGGTCCTGAGCTTGACGAGAGCTTCCTGCCGATGCTCGTTCTCGAGCAGTTCTCGTCGCTGCCGATCGAGTTCGAGGAACACCTGGACCTTGGCCCTCAGGAAGGACCCATTGCACGGCTTGACGATGTAGTCGACCGCTCCGGCACCGTATCCTCTGGACCTTGCCGCCTCGGAGTCATCGGAGGCGGTGATGAAGATGATGGGCAGATGCCGGGTCCGAGGATTCGCCCGGAGGCGCTCGGCCAGTTCGTGACCGTCCATCTCCGGCATCTGGACGTCGATGAGGGCCAGCGCAAAATCGCGCTCGAACGTGGCCGCCAACGCCTGTTCGCCACCCAGTGCCTTGATGAGGGTGACGCCCGGCGAAGCCAGCGTCGCTTCCAACCACGACAGGTTCACCGCGCTATCGTCGACGATCAGAATCGACTGGCCTGGAGAGGTCATTGGCCCTCCCGGATGCGCCTGGCCGTCGACCCGCAGCTGGCCCTGGCCGATACGCGGGATTTCAGCGCATCGGCCCCTCTGCTGTCACCGAGT
>JACQZL010000005.1:3472-16141 GCA_016213865.1 Candidatus Rifleibacteriota bacterium | reverse complement strand
CGCTCTGGACGCGAAGGGTGCCGTGCTGGGCCTCGACCAGCCGCTTCGTGATCGCCAGGCCCAGACCCAGGCCGGGCTTGCCATCGGCCGGGGCCGCGCCGGCGCTGCCCGGCTCCTTGAAGAGCCGGGATTGCTCCTCGGCCGAGAGCCCCGCGCCCTGGTCCCGGACCGTGAACTCGAGCATCGGGGTCAACTGGGCAGCCGACAACCACATCTCGGTACCCGGGTTCGAGTACGCGACTCCGTTGGAGATCAGGTTTCCGAGGATCTGCCCGAGCCGCTCGGCGTCCGCGAGGATCGGAGGAAGGAACTGCGGACACTCCAGGTGCAACTCGATCCCCTTCTTCGCCGCGAGCAGCAGCCCCTCTTCATGGGTCGAGCGGAGCACCTCCATCGGGTCCATCCGCTTGGTTTCGATCTGGAAGCGGCCCTGGCGGATGGCGCTCAGGTCCAGCAGGCCGTCGACGAGCTTGCGGACTGCCTCGAGGCGCGAGCGCAGTCGCTCGCAGGGTCTGCGGCCTCGCTCGCTTCCAAGGCGCTCGAGCTCGTCGGCGAGGTAGTCCGCGCAGGTGGAGATGCTGCCCAGCGGACTACGCAGGTCGTGGGCGACCGTGCCGAGGAAGCGGTCGTTCTGCGCGCTGGCCTCCCGCAGCGACAGGTGGGTCTTGATACGGGCCAGGGCGACGGGCAGATCGATCGGCTTGGTGATGTAGTCGTTCGCCCCGATCTCGAGCGCCTCGATGATGTCCTGGCTGTCGGTGCGTGCGGTGACCATCAACACCGGCAGCTCCAGCTTGCCTCGCTGGCGGCGGATCGCCCTCAGGACCTCGAAGCCGTCCATCTCGGGCATGCTGACGTCCAGCAGCACCATGTCCACGCCCTCCAGCGCCTCGAGCGCTGCCTTGCCGCTGCCGGCGGTCCGCACCGAGTAGCCTCGTGATTTGAGGCGGCGGGAGAGCATGTCCAGGTTCAGCTCCTCGTCGTCGACGACGAGAAGCGTGCCCGACAACCCCGATTCCATCTTCATGGTCACACCTCGCTCGGAACGACGCCGACAGGTCCCTGGCCCGGCACCTCAGCCAGTGCTCCTGACGGCCCGCTTACCCCTTGCCCTGCTTGCCGTGGTCGACCGGACGCTCGAACCAGACTGCCTGACACGACGAGCAACTGACGTGCATGTGCTCCTCGCTCTCTCGGGCCTCTTCCAGGGTGAGGCAGCTCGGATCCTCACAGTATTTTCGCAGCCTGCTCCTGCTGTAGTAGTTGCACTTCGGGCAGTCGTCCTGCTTTTCGAGATAGAGCCGTGGCATCCAGACTCCCTCCCTCGTGGTCGGGGTCCAGTATAACCGCCCGGCAGCCGCGGTACACGGGAGAAGAGCGGTTGTCGTCCGCGGGCGCCACCCTATCTGCAGTTGTCGACCCCCGCCTCCAGGACCAGGGCCCCCGGGCCCTCCATCCGGAGCCGCTGCGTCTTCTCGTCGAACGTGACGGAACCGGGCACGCCTCCGTGGCAGACGTCCTCGGTCGCCAGCAGCAGGCGCCATGCCGAGCCCCGAGGCGGCTTCGGGACCTCCGCAGCGCGCAGGTCCACTGCCATCCGGCCACGCAGGTTCACGACGGTCAGCAGCCGCCCCTCCCGGGTGGCACGCAGCAGCACCAGGCCGTGCTTGCCCAGGGGCCGGCACCGGGGCCGCGCCGTGGCCGAGCCTGTCATGACGGGGTGCCGGGCGCGGAGCCGGAGGAGCGCACGGTAGAGCCGCAGGATGCCGGCGTGAGGCCGCCGCACCTTCTCGGCCCAGCGGAGCTTGGAGCGCCGGAAGGTGGCCCTGTCCTGAGGGTCCGGGATCTTGCCCGAGCCCGCCGGCGAACGGAACTCGCGGAACCGGCGAAACTCCCGGAGACGGCCGGCGGTGACCCGCTTGCCCAGCCCCGGCTCGTGATCGGTGAAGAACTGGAACGGGGTCGAGGCCGCCCACTCCTGGCCCATGAAGAGAAGCGGCACGTAAGGGCTGGTGAGCAGCAACACCGAAAGGGCCCTCCAGACGTCGAGCCCCACCTGATGGTGCAACCGGTCTCCCAGGGCCCGGTTACCGACCTGGTCGTGGTTCTGGAGGCAATGGACGAAGGCGGCAGGGGCCAGGCCGGCCGCGCGGGTCCCGCGGGCCCTGCCCAGGAAGACCGAGCGCTGTCCTTCATAGAACCACCCCCGGCGGAGGGTCCGCGCCAGGTCCTGGACCCTGCCGCCGTAGTCGGCGTAGTAACCGTCCCTCTGCCCCGTGACGGCGACGTGGACCTGATGGTGGAAGTCGTCGGCCCAGACCGCGTCGAGGCCCAGCCCTCCTCGCCCGCGCGAGCGCGTCATTCGTGCGTCATTCGAGGAATCCTCGGCGACGAGCAGGACCTCGCGGCCTGGCGGCAAGGAAACGCGCACCCTCGAGGAGAGCTCGGCCAGGATGTGGGGTTTGCCGGGCCGCGCAAGGGCGTGAGTGGCGTCCAGCCGCAGACCGTCGAACCGATAGTCGTGGAGCCACGCCAGCGCGTTCCAGACGAAGAAATCGCGCACGGGCCGCAGTCCAAAGTCGATCGCCTGGCCCCACGGGGTCCGGGCCTCGGTGAACATGCGCCTGGCGAAGACCCACAGGTAGTTCCCGTCCGGCCCAAGGTGGTTGAAGACCACGTCCAGGAGCACGGCCAGGCCCACGGCGTGGGCCGCGTCGAGAAGCCGCTTCAGGGCCGTCGGCCCACCGTAGCCGGCTGCAGGGGCGAAGGGCGAGACGCCGTCGTAGCCCCAGTTGCGCTTTCCGGGGCAACCGGCCACCGGCATCAACTCCAGCGCGGTGACGCCCAGCGAGGCGAAGTGCGGCAGCTTGGCAATGAGCGCGTCGAAGGTCCCCGTCCGGGTCGCGGTGCCCACGTGCAACTCGTAGACACTCAGTCGCTCTCGGACCGGTTGCGGCCAGGAGTCAGCGGCCCAGTCGAAGTCGGCTTGCGAGATCGCCTCTGACGGGCCGTGCACGCTCAGCGGCTGGGAGCGGGAGGCCGGGTCCGGAAAGGGCCCCTGGCCGTCGAGACGATAACGGTAGAGTGAACCCGCCGCCAGGCCGCCGGCCAGGAGCTGGTGGTAGCCGTCCGCGGCCCGCTCGAGGAGGAGCTCGCCCCTGGCGCGGGGACCTTCCAACAGCAGCTCGACCCGAGTGGCGTCCGGAGCCCAGACCCTGAAGGCAAAGCCGCCGTCCACGGCCCAGCAGCCGATCGGCGCCCGGGTGGCCTCCAGGGCGGCGTCGGACAGGCGATCGGGTTCCACTCGACGAGGGGGCATGACGCGGTCGCTGCTCGAGGTTGCAGGCACCTGCAATGTACAGCGCCGCGAGGAACGGCGGCCACGCGTCCCGCTCCGGCCGACTTCCGCGAGCGAAGCCACGGTTTTGGCAGCAAATTGAGTGGAACGGAGGTGTTCGCCAGATGTCGCTCGAATCGCAAGCCTCGGGTCTCGCTCCGGATCTCCCGGCCGTCGAAGCGGTCGCCGATCCGGAGGAACTGGCTTCGCTCCTGAAGAACGGCTGGCAAGTCGCCACCGCCGGCGCCAGGCCTGTCCTGTCGACCTACCGGGTCCAGCTCTCGCCCGGGTCGATGGACTTCGCGGCGGCGGCTCGCCTGGCCCCGTACCTGGCGGCGCTGGGCGTCAGTCACCTCTATGCGTCGCCGCACCTGCGCGCCCGGCCGGGCAGCACTCACGGCTACGACGTGGTCGACCACCAGGCGATCAACCCCGAACTGGGCAGCGAGTGGGACCTGGAATGCCTCCACGCTGCTCTGCGGGAGAACGGCCTGCAGATGCTCCTGGACTGGGTCCCGAACCACATGGCCATCGGCCGCCAGAACCCCGCGTGGCTCGACGTCCTCGAGAATGGCCCGAGCGCTCGCTCGGCCCGGTTCTTCGACATAGACTGGGCACCCGTCAAGGCCGAGCTGGCCAACAAGGTCCTGATACCGATCCTGGGCGACCAGTACGGGGTCGTGCTCGAGCGGGCGGAACTGCAGCTCCGCCAGGAGCAGGGTGGCATCTGGCTCGCCTACTTCGATCACCGCTTTCCAATCGGTCCGAAAGCCTACGCGATTGTCCTGAAGCTCCATCTGGAGCGTCTGGCCGATTCGCTGGGCACCGACCATCCCGACCTTCTGGAGCTGCTCAGCATCCTCACCGCCATCGAGTACCTGCCTCCGCGCACCGAGACCGCCCCGGCCAGGGTCGAGGAGCGGCGGCGCGAGAAGGAGATCATCAAACGCCGGCTGACAGCCCTCTGCGAAGCCAGCGCCCCCATGCGAGCCCACCTGGCGGCCGCGCTCGAGGAGCTCAACGGCAGGGCCGGCGAACCCTCGTCGTTCCGGACCCTGCACGAGTTGCTCGAGCTCCAGGGCTATCGATTGGCCTTCTGGCGGACGGCCGCCGAGGAGGTCAACTACCGGCGGTTCTTCGACGTCAACGAGCTGGCAGCCATCCGCGTGGAGGACCCGGAGGTCTTCCGGCAGACCCACCAGCTCCTCTGGAAATGGGTCCAGCGCGGCTGGGTCCGGGCCCTGCGCATCGATCACCCCGACGGGCTCTTCGATCCGGGCGAGTACCTGCTTCAACTCCAGACGCACGCCCTCCTGGCGTGCTGCCAGGCCTCGCGCGAGGGGCTCGCGAGGAAGCCGGCGCCACGGCCCGATTTCGAGGCGGCGCTCCGACAGCTCTGCCGCGAGGAGCTCACCGCTCTCGGCAAGCGCACCGGCCTTCCCTTGCACGTGGTCGTCGAGAAGATCCTGGGCCGTCGCGAGCGCCTTCCCGACTCCTGGGCCGTCAGCGGCACGACGGGCTATGACTTTCTCAATGCCGTCAACGGGGTGCTGGTCGACGGCGCCGGGGCCGAGGAACTGGACCGGGCCTACAGCCAGTTCCTGGGCTGCTCCGTGGATTACTGGACGACGGTCTACGAATCCAAGAAGCTCATCCTGGAGACGGCCCTGGCCTCGGAGCTGCAAGTGCTGGCCCATCGCGCCGATCGCATCTCCGAGCACGATTGGCGGACCCGGGACTTCACGCTCGGAGCGTTGCAGGCCGCCCTGGCCGAGGTGATCGCCTGCTTCCCCGTCTACCGGACCTACATCCCGCAGGAGGGGAGCGAGCTCGACTCGCGCGATCGCAAGTACGTCGAGACCGCCGTCGCGTTGGCCCGCAAGCGCTCGCCGGCCACGAGCCGCACGGTCTTCGACTTCCTCCGGAACCTCCTCCTCAAGAACCACCCTGCCGACACCTCGCCGGAGGTGCTCGAGCAACGCCTGGCCTTCCTGGGCAAGTTCCAGCAGCTCACCGGGCCAGTCATGGCAAAGGGGATGGAGGACACGACTTTCTACGGATTCAACCGCCTGGTCTCGCTCAACGAGGTCGGCGGGGAGCCGGATCGCATCGGGGTGCCGCCCGCGCAGTTCCACGCCCAGAACCTCCAGCGCCTCAGCCAGGCGCCGGGCTCGCTCCTCTCGACGACGACGCACGACACCAAGAGGGCCGAAGACGTACGGCTGCGGATCGACGTGCTGTCCGAGATACCCCAGGAGTGGGCCGAGGCGGCCGGTGCGTGGGCCCGCATGAACGAGCGCCTCAGGAGAGACCACGGCGGCGTTCCGGCCCCCGATCGAAACGACGAGTACCTGCTTTATCAGACCTTGCTGGGCACCTGGCCCGACGGCAACGTCGGGGAGGCCGAACTGGACGCGTACCGGCAGCGGATCGAGGCCTACGTCCTGAAGGCGGCCCGGGAAGCCAAGACCCACACCTCCTGGATCGAGCCCTCGCCGGAGTACGAGGAGGCGCTGATCGGCTTCGCCCGAGGCCTGCTGTCGCGCTCCCAGGACCACCCGTTCTGGCGGTCCTTCCACCAGTTCCTGCCTCGCGTCTGCTGGGCCGCCCGGCAGTCCTCGCTGTCCCAGGTCGTGCTGAAACTGGCTTCCCCGGGAATCCCCGACATCTACCAGGGAAGTGAGCTGTGGGACCTGCGCCTGGTCGACCCGGACAACCGTGGGCCCGTCGACTTCGAACGCCGCGCCCGGCTCCTCGACGGCCTGGCCAAGCGCTGTCGCGACCTCGGCCCGAAGCAGCTCGCCGCGGAGGCTGCGGCCTACCCCGAGGACGGCGCGGTCAAGCTCTTCGTCCTGTGGCGAGGTCTGACCATGCGTCGCGAACGCGGCCTCCTCTTTCTGACAGCCGACTACTCGCCGCTCGAGTGTACGGGCGAGCGCGCCGGGCACGTCGTGGCGTTCGTTCGCACCAGCGGCCCGTCGGCGGCGATTGCGGCCGTCGGCCGGCTCTTCGTGCGACTGGCCCGCGAAGTCGGACGGGACTGTTCCGGCGTGGCGGCCGGCGAGGACTGGTGGGGCCAGACCCGCCTCCCCCTGCCGCAACCCCTCTGGGGACGCCAGTGGCGCGAGCGCTTCACGGACGACGTGCTGCAGGCGAGAGTCGACGGCGAGCGCGGCTGGCTGGAACTGGGCGAGGTCTTCTCGGTCCTCCCGGTGGCGCTGCTCGAAGCGCTGCCGGAGTGAGGGGGAGTGCCCTGATGTTGGCGCTCGCTAACCAGGCTGCCGGCATTTCCCCACGGGAGGGGGTGCATGTCTCGTAGGTGGTCCCACGCCTGTCTGGGAAGGCCCCGGCTTGACTCTTCGACCCCGAGACAGGGAGCCACAGAGAAAGAGAGACCGTGAGAGGCGACGTCTATCGGATGACAAGACGAGGGAGACTCGAGGAGTCGCGGCGCCTGCGAGCGAGGCAGACGAAGATCCCTCTGTGCCTCCGGGTCTCTGCGTCTCTGGGTTTCTCCTGCAAGGGGGGGAAGTACCGCTCAGTCAGGGGAATTGCCCCTCATCCCCCCGCACCGATCGACCGATGACTCTCTCGGGGTCCTCCCATGTCACTACCCTTCGAATCAAATACCCTCAAAGAGCTTTCGACTCGCCTTTCAAACCTGCGGGAGCAACTGGTCGAGCTCGCCCGTCGACTGGCCAGCGGGGACAAGAAAGCCTACAACGCCTTCAAGTTCCAGAAGCGCACGGCCAAGAAGCTGGAGCTGGAGCTGCGCACACTCGAGAAGCGCGAGCGCCGGCTGGCCTTCAGCTTCTGAAGGGCGAACCACCGAGCCACAACGATCGAGAGGCGGCGGCCCGAAGGAGATCTTCGGGCCCGAGCTTCATGCCTTCTTGGCGCTCTGGGTGCTTTCGCGCTTGGGCACGCCACCGTACGGAGCCGGGTCCCGCTCAGCCCTGGTCGATGAAGATGCTGGCGCGGGCCTCCTCGATGAGGCGGGCGATCATGGCCTCGTCGAGGCCGACGACCGAGGAGACGTCCTCGTCGGTGCGGGGGCCGGCTTCGGGCTCGAAGTGAGCGGGCACGGCCGGGGGTTGCGGCATGGGCGGATGCACCCCGAGGGGGTGGGAGGTGTTGACGTTGGGGTAGCGATACTCGAGTCCCGCGTAGTTGCGCAGGACCAGCTCCCGCTCGTCGCGCTTGACGACGTACTCGGGGAGGAGGGGGATCTTGCCGCCGCCGCCCGGGGCGTCGATGACGAATTGCGGGACCGCAAGGCCGGACACGTGGCCCCGGAGGGCACCGATGACCTCCAGCCCTTTCTCGACGGTCGTGCGGAAGTGGTTGGCCCCGTTGACGATGTCCGCCTGATAAAGGTAGTACGGCCGCACGCGCATCGTCAGCAGCTTCTTGAAGAGGTCCTTGAGCACCTCGGGGTCGTCGTTGACGCCGCGGAGCAGCACGGCCTGGTTGCCGAGCGGGATGCCGGCGTCGGCCAGCATCTGGCAGGCCTGGCGTGACTCGGGGGTTATCTCGGCGGGGTGGTTGAAGTGCGTGTTGAGAAAGAGAGGGTGGGCCATCTTCAGGACGGAGCAGAGGGCCGGGGTGACGCGCTGGGGCAGGACCACGGGCACGCGGGAGCCGATCCGGATGATCTCGACGTGCGGGATCGCGCGCAGCGACGAGAGGACGTAGTCGAGGGCCTGATCGGTCAGCGTCAACGGGTCGCCTCCGCTGACGATCACGTCCCGGATCTCCGGGTGGCTGCGGATGTACGCCAGGCCCGCGTCGAGCTGCTTTCGCTGCACCGGGCCGCGGCCGACCTTGCGCTTGCGCGTGCAGAAACGGCAGTACATCGCGCAGACGCTGGTGACGTAGAACAGGACCCGGTCTGGGTAACGATGCGTTAACCCGCAGACGGGGCTGTGGTCCTCTTCGGAGAGCGGGTCTTCCATCCCGGAGTCGTCCTGGATCTCGATCATCTGCGGGACGGACATCTTCCAGATCGCGTCACCCTCCTGCCGGATGAGAGACCGGTAGTAGGGGTTGATCCGGACCGGATACTGCCGGATGACCTGGTCGATGTCCTGGGGGATACTCTCGGACAGGTCTCTGAGGTCCTGGGCCGAGTCGATGCTCCTCTTGAGCAAGTCCTTCCACTCTTCAGCCATGGCTGATGTCTGGCACTCCTTCCCTGGGGTGATCAACGGGACGTCCTGTTCGACGCCGCCTCTCCTCTCGTTGGTGGCTGTTCAGGGATGCGACCGAACGCCGGAACGCCGGTCTCTCCGGCGGGCCGGGTCGGCCTCTCGAAAGCACGCAAGCCGGTCTCGGCAATTGCGCGCACCAGGCCCTCGTACCCGAGCCCGGCCGCCCGGGCGGCCTTGGCCAGCCCCGCGTCGGGCGACAGATCGGGGTTGGGGTTGACCTCGAGGATCTGGGGCCTGCCGCAGGCCGTGACGCGCAGGTCGACGCGGGCGTAGCCGCGGCAATCCATGAGCTCGAAGGCGCGACAAGCAACCCGCTCGATCCGGGCGGCCAGCTCCGGCGGCACGTTCGGTGCCGGGCAGACCGAGGGGGTCCCCGTGTAGACGGGCGAATCCTCGACCCACTTCGCCTCGTAGCTCACGATGCGGGGATGGCCGGCGGGGAGCCCGCCGAAGTCGATCTCGGCCAGGGGCAACGCGGCCGCCGAGTGGCCGTCGCCCAGCACGCCGAGGTTGAACTCGCGTCCGTCGACGTATTGCTCGACGAGCGCCGGCTGCAGGTAGAGCCGGTGGATGGAGGCCACCCGTGACGCAAGCTGGGCCGCGTCATGCACAACCGACGAGGCGTCGATGCCCAGGCTGGCGTCCTCGTGCGCGGGTTTGACGAAGAGCGGGAAGGCCAGTTCGGGCCCCCCTTCGGGACGCTCGCCGCACTCGACGACCCGGAACGCCGGCGTCGGCAGCCCGTGATGGGCCAGGAGCTGCTTGGTCCGCACCTTGTCGCCGCAAACGACCAGGGCCGCCGCGGGCGAGCCGGTGTAGGGGATGCCTTCCAGTTCCAGCAGGCCGGGGATGAGGTATTCGAACGAAGCTTCGCCGCCGATGCCCTCGCAGAGGTTGAAGACCAGGTCGGGCCGCTGCCGCGCGAGCCGCGCGAGCAATCCACGCACGTGGGACCGGACGCCATACGTCGACGGCCGGGCCCCCAGCGCGAGCAGGGCCTGGCGCACGGCGGCCACGGCGGCCAACACACCCGCTTCCGAAATCGAGTCCTCCGGCCGGCCCTTCACCGGGGCCTCGGCGGGCATGTTGTACAAGACCAAAACCTGGAGTCCTTGCATGAGCAGAGCGGACCTCGGGCGGGCTCACGCCACGGTCGAATCTGGCTTTCGCCCCCGGGAAAGCCGCCGCGACAGGGCCAGACAAAGGCGCCGCGACAGGGCGCACGGTTCGGTCTTGCGGGGAAGGGGAGAGACGCAGCAGTACGGCAAGGTGAGCAGCCGGGCGGGTGCAGCCTCCGCCGGGCAGTCGAGGCCGCGGCCTGACGGCCGGGCTAGACGGGGAGCCTTCCGTGGGTCCCGCGAAAAACCCGGAACCCGGAGAAGCCCGTGGGCTTCTCTGGAAAGCGTCCCCCTGGCGGATGGAGGGTGGTCGTGGTCGGTCGCGAGCCCCGAACGCCCCCAGCGACGTTCTGGAGGTTCGTCGCCCTCGGAGTCCCGGAGGTCTTCCTGGACGAAGGCGACAAAGGCGGTCCCGCTGCAGGACCGCTCGCTGGTCTCTCTGGACATGAGCTGCATGAACGAACCCTTCCACTTCGGATGATAAGGGCGTCCCCGTTCAATGTCAACGGGTTTCTTTGAGAATTTGGCCTGATTCGCGAGCAAACCCGGCCAGCCCGAGCGCAACGCGAGGGCAGTAGGGCCGGCGTCCTCACGCATCCATGGGATCGCTGGAGACCTCAGCCAGAGAGCAGGTAGCGCGGGGGCCCTTCGACAGGCTCAGGACATGCTTGTCCCCCGCTCCCAGAGCGGTCGCAGGCCACTGGCGGCGCCCAGTCAATAGGCCGATTGGGTCTTTTGGCGGCACCTGGATTTGAAGTCGCCCATTTGCACTTTCCTGTCCTCTGTCTTTCGGTCGGCCTCCTACCTTCCAGTTGGCCTCCTATGCGAGACTGAGAGACAGAAGAGTGCCGACTCCGGACTGAGCGCCGAGGGCCGTGGGCCGATCACCGAGCCGCCGTTCCCGTGACCACGGGCGACGGTGGGGCCGGCGGGGCCGGCGCGGCCGGAGGCCCCCCTTCCCCGGGCGGGCGGGCGAAGTAGCGGAGCAGCCAGCCCAGCAGCTCGCTCGGCTTGCCCGCGACGACGGATTCGAGGACGGTGTCGTAGAGGTTCACCTGCGGGAGCTCCTGGGCCAGCTCGGCCATCCGCAGTCGATCGTAACCCTGCCCGTTGACGTCCAGCACGTACCGGCCCGGGGCCCGGAAGACCTCCCGGGTCGACCCCTGCCGCTCTTCGGCGCTGGCCCGGACCTCCACCGCGCGCCACTTGCCGTCGTGGCTCGAGTTGGGGCTCCTGTAGGTCAGCAACACCTGGCTCTTCACCAGCGCGGCAATCTGGCGGTAGATGTCCTCCAGATCGGCCGGACGCGGCGCCGCGTACGACCGGCCTCCCGACGTCTTCGCGATGTTGGCCAGCTCGTCTTGCAGGACCCGCCGGCCCAGCCTGATGGTGAAGAACGGGACCTTCTCGGAACGCGCCAGCTTCAGCACCTCCTCGAGGGTGTGACGCGAAAGCCGGGCCGTCCCGTCGCGGTTCTGGTCCTGACCATCCGTGAGCAGCACGACGACCCGCCGCCCCGGAAGGCCCTTCAGGTCCGAGAGGCAGCGCCACATCGCGTCGTGAAGTGCCGTGGCCCCGTAGGCCACCAGCGTGTGGAGCCGCCCCAGGAGCA
This sequence comes from Candidatus Rifleibacteriota bacterium, assembly GCA_016213865.1. Next base: position 4,864 of record JACQZL010000005.1, on the reverse strand, counting down.
CGGCCTTGTCGGAGGTCCTGGGCGACACCAGCCGCGGGTCGTCGGCGAACGAGACGATCTCGGCCTGGTCGTCCTCGTCCAGCAATCGGATGAAGAGCCCGGCGGCCCTCTTCACCGAGTCGATCGACGAGGTCATGCTGCCGCTCGAATCGACGCAAATGGCAGCCACGACGGGCGTGCGGTCGACGGCCACGTCCTCGAGCTTCACCCGGTGGCCCGCCTCGAAGACCCGGAAGTTGCGCGACTCGAGGCCCTTGAGCACGCGTCCCGTCCGGTCGACCAGCGTCAGGGAGACCTGCATCCTGGGAAAGGAGTCGATGGATATCTTGTGTATCTCGACACCCAGGTCCTCGGGCCCGGCCAGGACGGCTGCGCTCCCCAGCGCCAGCCACACCAGGACGGCTGCCCACTTCGACCCAGCCGGAGTCGCGCTCCCCGTCATCGCCGGGTCACTCCTTCCCGAACAGGTACATCACGCCCAGGACGACGAAGAGGAGCCCGGCCCCGCGCCGCAACCAGGCCGCGGGGACCCAGCGCGTGACGGCATCTCCCAGGAGGACCGCGAGCAGGCTCGTCAGCACCAGCGCGGAGGCGGCCCCGAGGAAGACGGTGACCCGCGAGACCCCGCCCGTCGCGAGTGCCATGGTCGCAAGCTGCGTCTTGTCGCCGACCTCTGCCAGGAAGATGGCGAGGAAGGTCGAGGCGAAGAGTCTCCAGTCCAAGAGCGTCTCCTTTCGGCGCCGGTCCCTGCGCCGCGTGGCGTCGGAACATCCGGTGCATTCTGTGCGCTCATTTCACCACATAGATCCCCGGACCCCAAGGCCCCCCCTCACTTCGGAGCCTGCCTCTCAAGCTCGATCCGCTCGGTCACGCCACCGGTGCGCCGTCCCGTGTGGGACTTGCGGATCGTCTCCAGCAGCCGCCGGCGCAGCTTCGGATCCGGGTAGCGCTCGGTGGCGTGCTCCTCGACGTACGATTCGAGCGTCTTCGTGGGGACGTCGTACTCGAAGACGAGCGTGACGTAGCCGTGGGCCGCGTGGCCCTCGCGCTCGAGCAGGGCCTCGACCGCGACGGCGCTCCCGGCGGGCAGGTCCCCCTCGAATACGGTCCCGGCGCGGGCCGCGGCGGCCTCCTCGTCGCCCAGCCCCGTGGGCGTGAGCTTGCACGAGACGATCCGGAGGCCCGTGGCCTGCAGCTTCACCGACGCCTTCCCCATCGGGGCCAGGTTGACGCTGAGCCGTCCCTGCACGTGGACCTGGTTGCCCTGGGCGGTCGGCTCCAGGACGGCGGTGTACCAGATGGGAAGCAAGTAGCGCTCGATCATGGGGGCGCCCGCGGGGCATCGGCCGGCGGCCAGCAAGCCGAAGGCGGCGAGCATCGCGCCCACGAGGC
>JACQZL010000005.1:0-3461 GCA_016213865.1 Candidatus Rifleibacteriota bacterium | reverse complement strand
GGGAAACTGGAAACTGGGGAACGGAATCGGGGGACTAGCTGGAAACGCTGATCCTCCAGTTTCCAGCTTCCACGATCGGGAGCGACGCTAACTCATGGGATGTCTCAAGTAAACACAGAGACACAAAGACACGGAGACACAGAGAAAAGTCTCATCAAATCAACTCCTCTGTGTCTGTGCCTCCGTGTCTCTGTGATGAATGATGACCTCTCGAGCCTCGTGGCGATGCGGGCTCCCATTTCTCTGCGTCGCACCCCCACGATCGGCCGGGGTGGTTCGACAGGTCTCATTATGATACGATCCGAGCCGCTCGGATGAAGATTGGAATCGCGCAGAAGAGAGGCTACGTGCAGGTCGACCTGGACGGGGACCTGGCGGATGTCGCCGTTCCCGTCGTTCGCGAAGAGGTGGATCACCTCCTGGCGGGCAAGGCCGACAAGGTCCTCTGGAACCTCACGAGCGTGCCCAAGATGTCGGGGGCGGTCTTCTGCGAGATCCTGCGAGGGCTCGCGACCTTGAAGCTCCGGGAGGGGCAGTCGGTGCTGCTCTCGCCTTGTGACGAGGTGCGGGCAGCCGTGACCAAGCTAGGCGTCGACTCCCTGGTGCCGGTCGCCGCCGACGAGGCGATCGCCGTTCGCCTGCTCTGCCCGGCGCCTTCCCAGCGACGTTCCGAGTTCGTCTCCTCGAGCCTCCTGGGCGAGATCCTGATGGACCTGGGCGTGCTGAACGAGGCGGGACTCCGCCAGGCCCTGGAAGAGCAACGGGGCAATCAGGGCCGCGAAAAGCTGGGCAGCATCCTGCTCCGGCTCAATATCGTCACGCCGGACCAGATTCTCAGCGCCCTCGAGACCCAGTACCAGCGCCGGATCCAGCGGCTGGGGATGGCTGCTCCGCCGCCGTCGCGCGGAGAGTTCGTCAAGCGCAACCTCCTCGGCCAGATCCTGCAAGAGATCGGGGTCATCGACCGCTCGGGCCTCGATCGCGCCCTGGAAGAGCAGCGGCGCGGCGGCAACCGGGAAAAGCTGGGCGACGTGCTCCTGCGCCTCAGGATCGTGACTCCGGATCAGCTTCTTCGGGCTCTGGAGGCTCAGGCTCGTCGGTAGACGGCGCGGCCAGACGCAGTCTTCCCAGGTGCATCGGGTCCACGCGGGCCCCGCCAACCCGGCACATCCAGTGCAGGTGGGGGCCGGTGACGCGCCCCGTCATCCCGACGAAGCCGATCGGCTCGCCGGGCCGGACGACCTGGCCGGGCTCGACCCGTGATTCCTTCAGATGGAAGTAGCCGGTGAGGACGCCGCAACCGTGATCGAGGATCACCACGTTGCCCGGGAGGTACTGGGACTCGGCCAGGACGACGGTGCCCTCCGCGGGCGCGCGCACGACCGTGTCGAGCGGGGCCTTGAGATCGGTGCCCGAGTGCGGGGCCTTGAGCTTGCCATTGAACATCCGCCGCCGTCCGAAGCTGGAGCTGACTTGCCCCTGCACGGGCAGCGCGAACCTCGTGCCGAACTGACGAGGCGTCCGGCCGGCGAGGGCCTGCTCCATCCGCCGTTGCTCCTCGCGGATGCGATCCTCCGCCTCCTCGTCGAACTCGATCATGTTCTCGCCGACAGTCAGGCGATCCACCGCGAACTGGCCCGGCTTCACCTCGACGTCCTTGCGCAGGAGAGTCGTCTCCCCCTCGCTCGAGACCAGGTAGACCGTCACGCGGTGGAATCCGGGTTTGTCCTCGAGGTCGATCCCGGCGAGGGCTTCGAAATCCCCCTCCTCGGAGCGGGCGAACGAGAGAGACCGGTTCAGAAAACGGCCCTCCAGCCGCTCGACGCCGCGGCATCCCCGGACTCCGACGACCAGGATCTCGCCGGGGCGGGCCTTGAAGCTCGACACGGTGAGCCGGCCCTCGGGAGGGAAGCCGGCGCGCGCGGGACCGGCGCAGAGAAGCAGCCCGGCCAGCAACAGGGCCAAGATGTCGAGACCGGGGGAGGGGCAGGGCGGGATCTGGGCGCGCCCTCGCGGCTCCTTGCGGCTCGGTCCTCCGGCCACGGAGCTCGGCTCGGGGCCCGCGGCTTTCGGCTTGCAGTCCGCTGGAGCCGGGCAGCCCGGCCGCCCTGCAGCTCTGCAGCCCGCTTCTCGTTCGCAGGGGAGCACCCCAGGTGTGTGTGAACCGTGTTCGACCATCGAGCAGGGACTCTCCGAAAGCGCGTTTCCCGGTCCGAGTCCTCCCAGAAACATCGGCAAGCGTCGTACCTTCTCGAAGACGGCGTGTTATAATCTCGACGTTGGCGGGCTGCCAGAGGCAGCGCCAATGGGCCTTCCCGGATCGGGGGTGTGCCGAACCATGTTCAAGAGCATCCTATTGCCGACCGATGGCTCGGAGTACTCGAGGCTAGCGGCCGAGTACGGCCTCATTCTCGCTCGGCACTACCAAGCCACGGTGCGAGCGCTTCATGTCATCGACGTCAAGAAACTGGCGGGGCCTCTGATCCACGACGTCAGCGTCTGTCTCGGCGTCACCCCGCCGCCCGACTTCCACGAGACGTTCCTCGAGACCTCGCGGCAGTTGGGCCAGTCGATCCTCGACGAGGTCCAAAAGGCCTTCCAGGACAGCGGCGTCCCGTGCATGACCCTTCTCAAGACGGGGATCGTGGCCGACGTCATCTGCAAGGAGGCGCACAGCGTCGACCTGGTCGTGATGGGCCAGCGCGGAGAGTACTCCCAGTGGGGCAGCCGCATCTTCGGCAGCACCTTCGAGGCGACCATTCGCTCCATCAACAAACCGGTCTTCATCGTGCCCCGCGTCAAGGCCGAGATCCGCAACGTGATGGTCGCCTACGACGGCAGCAACAACGCCAACAGCGTGCTCAGGGTAGCTGCCCTCGCCTGCAAGGAAGAGAACCTGCCGATGCACGTGGTCGCGATCAGCGAGGACGAGGAGCACGCCCGAGAGCTGCTGGACGAGGTCCACGATTTCCTGGAACCCTACGAGTTGCAGACGACCACGGAGCGGATGACCGGGCCCCCGGCCGAATCGATCGTGGCCGCGGCAAAGCGGTACGATGCGGACGTCCTGGCCATGGGCGCGTACGGGCACTCGCGCCTGCACGAGCTCATCATGGGCAGCACGACCGAGTACGTCATGCGCTACGCCGACTGCCCGCTCCTGCTTTATCGTTGACGGTCCGGACCGAGAACGGAGGCTGACTTCCATGCACTGCACCAAGTGCAATTCCAAGGAGACCGAGGCTGGGACGTGTCCCGGTTGCAAGCAGAACTCTCTCGTCAAGTGCAAGTCTTGCGGAAACCAGTTCTGCTCGGATCGTTACTGCGAGGTCATCGCCCTGCACGCAAAGCGGACCCAGCTCAGCCGCATCGCGATCGTCCTGTTCGTGCTGATCTTGTGCACCGTCCCCTAGACCTACGCGGTGATCACGGGAGCCGTGAAGAACGCCGCGGTCGGCCAG
>JACQZL010000321.1 GCA_016213865.1 Candidatus Rifleibacteriota bacterium | reverse complement strand
CCGTTTCTTGGAGGCCCCTCCGCTCGAGAGCCGGTGAGTATAGCACCGGCTCATCCTCGGGTCAATATCTTTCTTCAACTTGTCTCCGCGGCAGGTGAAGCTGCGACCGCTGTGCCGGGGCGGCCTCAGCACGGTGCTATCCTGAGGACATGCGGCCGGGTGGGAACAGGGGGCGCAACACAAGGAGCAGAGGCATCTCGGAAGGCCCGCAGGGCGCTGCGGACGGCTCGCACAAGGGAGTGCCGGGCGGTCGTGCCGGGCGGTTCCTCCTGGCGTGCCTCCGGGCAACCCGGCTGGCGACTCTGGGGCTGGTGATCGCCTGCGTTATCGTCGCCGCGACCGCGACCGGCCGCGGAACGGTCGTGGCGATTCACAGCAGCGAACCGGAACTGCCGCCCGAGGCGGCCGCCGCCATCTGCAGGCGCCAGGGTCTGCCCTTGGCGTGGCCGCCGGAGGCGCGCGCGGTTGCCCGATGGGCCCAGCAGGGAGGCGACGTTCTCACCTGCGCCAACCGGCTGTGCGCCGGCCTGTGCAGCCTCAGGCCGACCGAGCCTGCGTTCGACCCAGCGTGGATCGACCCTGGGCCGCCCCGGGATCCGCTGGCCATCCTTGCGGGTTGGCGCCGTGGACAGCCGGGCACGGGTCTGGAAGCGGCGGTCGTGATGGCGGACCTCGCCACCGACATCGGTTTGAGCTGCCGGCTCGTGGCGTCGGACGGCGGTTGGGCCGGTCCGGAAGGTATCTCCGGAGTCGAAGTCTGGTTGCCGTGTCAGCGGAGTTGGATACTGATCGATCCCTGGATCGGGATTGGCTTCAATCGGCCCGGGGCCTTTCTGTCGCTACGGGACCTCCGGGTGGCTCTTCGGAGCCGGGCTGAGCTCACCCTCACGCCGATGGCCGGCCCGGTTCCAGCAACCCCGCTCGGCCCCCAGCAACGGGAGTACTCCGGACGAGTCGAGAACCTCTGGTACGGGTTGGATACGCATCCCGGGTTTCCCGGGAGAGCGCCGCGGCCATGGGGGCTGCTGCTCGATCCGCTCGCGCCTCCGTCCTGGGCGTGGCGCGCCAGGCTTGCCGGTGAGCAGATACTGACCCGGTGGGCCGTCTTCCTGCCTCCCCTGGGGAAGTCGCGCAGCGCGCGCCTGGCATTCGACCTCTTCCACGTCTACCTGACGTTGCTGGTCGTCGCAGGCTGGTTGTCGACCCGCGGCTCGCCCCCGAAGACGCCGTCCGATCGAGGGTCGGCGCTGGCCCGGGAACTCGCCCGCGACTGGGCATACTTGGCCGCCCCTCCGCGGCTCGGAGCCCGAAGCGTTCGGACGGCGCTCGGCGCAATGCACCGGCTTGCAGCAGGCCTCGTTCTTGGCCTGACCCGGCTGCGCGGACCACTGACGGGACTGCTCGCCTGGCTGGGCCAGGGTTGGAGACGGCTGCAACTTGCTGGCCTGGCCTGGTCACCCGGGTCCCGGCTCGGCTTCGCCGTCGCGGCGTGCGGGGCATGCGTTCTCTGGTGCCTCCATCTGCTGGCTTCACGCCCCGAGTGCTGGGAGGACGCTTACATCAGCCTCCGTTTTGCTCGCAATCTCGCAGAGGGCCACGGCCTGACCTTCAACGCCGGCGAACGTGGGGTCGAGGGCTTCTCCAATATGCTCTGGGTCTTGCTGCTGACCGCCGCGGCGAAGGGATGCGAGAATCTGCCGCAAGCGGCCCTCGCGTTCGGGGTAGCGTTCGGATTGCTGCACATCCTGTCGATCGGCTGGATGGCGCGCCGAATGGGGCTTCCGGCGTGGGTGCCCATGCTCCTTCTCTCCACAAACCCCTCATACCTCGGTTGCTGCACCTCCGGCCTGGAAACCGCCCAGGTGGCGCTTGCGACGTCGATGGTGGCTTGGGCCTGGATGACCGAGGAAGAGAGGGGCGAGCGAGGGCCGAGACTGACGGCCCTGGCATGTTGGTTCGTCGCGGTCTCCCGACCGGAGGGGTGGTACCTGTTTGCCGGCATCTCCGCGGTGCGATGGTTGGAAGCCAGGGAACGCCAGCTTCCCTTCCCGGTGCGTCACTGGATTGTCCCCTTCCTGTTGCCGTTCGCCGCCTACACCCTGCTGCGGGTCGGCTGCTTCGGCGCCTTGGTGCCGCATGTCTACCACGCCCGGCTGGTCGCACAGCGCGGTGAGTTGCTGTACCGGTTGGCTCCCGGCATCGTCTACGTCTGTTGCTCCCTGCTCGCGAACCCCGCATTGCTGCTGGGGATTGCCGGGCTCGCAACGGGGCCTTGTCCGAAAGGAACGCCGAGATTGGTTTCGGTCTGCGTCCTGCACCTCCTCATGGTCGCCACCGCGGGCGGCGATGCGGGTTACATGCCCCACTCGCGCTTCCTGATGCCCGCGGCGGGATGTCTCGCCCTGCTGGCGGCGCTGGCCGCCGGAGGTCGCGAGAGCAGGGCTATCGGCCGGCCTGGAGCGCCGGCCCGAGAACGGTCGAGCGGCGCCCATCCCGGTCGAGGCAGGGGTTCCCTCGAGCGCGAGAAAACAGCATCCAACGCGGCCCGTTCCTGGTCGAGACTCTCGGGACACGCTCGTTCCCTTCTGGTTGGGGCCGCGGTCCTCGCCGGCAACGCCGCGATGGTGCAACACCCCTTCGAGGCGCCACGGCTGGACCTGGCTCCGCTCGTCAGAGCTTGCGCGGGCGGCTTCGGCCCGATCGGAAGCTGGCTGAAGGACGGCTGGGAGTTCCTGGAGAACGGCAGTATCGACCAGTCCCGGCATTCGCCGGACGGCGTGATCGCCAGGCATCTGGTACGTTCCATCGACACAATCGAGGAACTCCACTGCGGGCAAGCCGGTCAGGTGGCCTTCCTGTGGCCCGGCACGTTCCGGGACTTCTGGGGCCTGGCCACGTCTCGGGCAGAGTTGCCCGCGGCCGGGTCCCGGTCCGGCCGGCGGCCGTGGTTGCTGATGGATCTGCCGCACGCGCTGAATCACTGGCGCCAATTGGATTCCGCCGGCTGCCGGCTGGTTCGTGTCTACACCGCCATCGGAGGCTCGGAGCCCCCCGAAACCCTCTTCCTTCTCCTGCGTCGAGGACTCGAGGGCGTGCGGCTCACCGAAGAGTTGCTCGATCTGGCGACACGGCGGATTCGTTGGTGGGAGTGCCCCCCCGAGACAGTCTGCCTGCTGCAGTTCGCCGCTCGACCGACATGGGTCTACGATGGGGTGACCGGTAAGACGGATGCGCGCTTCCTGCCCGAGGGAAGCGCTCTGAATCTCTGGCTCGAGAAGGCGGCCCTGGCCTGGGGAGCCCGAGATCGGCCCCCCGCGGTGTCGAGCAGGTGAGGCGGAGGGCCGGAGGCCCCATGGGCGCGAGGCCCCACCCCGCGAGGCAGAGCCTCAGCGTCGCACGCGCCACGGCGGGACGGCGCTGAAATGCGCTGACACGCGCTGACACGGCTGGTTCTACACCTGCACGCCGCGGGAACTCGAGACGCCTTTGGGGGCGGGCCGGGCGAAGTCCGCCCTGGCGAGGGCGACCCTGACGCTCGGCGATGGGACGTATCTGGAACGTGCCGAGCGTGCCGGGGGAAGAAGAGAGCCGCTCGCGCAGTCCGACAATCAGCCGGCGAGGGACAGATCCTCGAGCAGCGCGGCCAGCAACTCCTCCTCGTGGAAGGTGAACCACGAGATCCGAGGAGCAGGGGCCCTGCTCAGGCCTTCAGGGAGACGCGATCGGGCCGGGTGGTTCCGATACAGATGGCGCGATCGCCGGCCTCGAGGGGCGTGTCGGGGGCGGGATTGAGGCGCGTCTCCTTGCCCCGCTTCAGGCCGATCAGCAGGATGCTCAGCTTGCCGAGACAGTCCCTGAGCTCCGTGACCCGGCGGTTCTCGACGTCGTGAACGGGCAGCACGTAGAGCTGCTGGCCCACGCGAATGCTCAAGAGATCCTCGACCACGTCCTGCGCGCCCGGATCCAGGAGCTCGCACACGAGCAGGCCCGACGAGAACCTGGCTGCACAGACGACGCTGTCGCACCCGGTGCGCTGCAGCACCTCGATGCTCTCGGCGTCGACACACTCGGCCACGGAGAGGACCTGGCTGTTGACGGCCTCGATGCTCATGGTAACGGCCAGGTTGAGGTCGTCGGAGCGAACGTCGGCGGGGTTCTTCGAGAGAATGATGGCAAACGCGGCTCCCTGGACGTTGGCCTGTTCGAGTGTGCTCCTGCGGGTCGGATTGCCTCGCACGAACTGGACGCCCAGCTCCTCGAGCTCGGCGGGCAGCTCTGCGAGTTCGTTGTCGATCAGGACGACGCCCCGGTCCTTCGTCTTGGGATCCGCACGCAGCTCGTCGATGAGCTGCCGGATCCGGTTGACGTCGGTGAAATGGACGATGAGGATATGGTCTCGCTCCGTGACCTGCTTCATTCCCTTCAACTCCTTGGATTTCGCTTCGATGAGGAACGTGGCCACCGAGGACAGCAGATAGCCCAGGATGCTGATCCCGAAGACCATCGTCGGGACGCCGACGAGGAACCGGCCTCCCGTGGTCGTCGGGAAGAAGTCTCCGTACCCGACCGTGGTCATGGTCACGAGCGACCACCACACGGCATCGCTCCACTTCAGCTCGGGCTTGTTCGCGAGCTCGAAGTACATGTACCCGGTCGAGGAGTAAGCCACGATGGCGAGGATCGCGACAGCGACCTTCATCTTGAGGCCTCGATGCCCCATCTTCTTGCGGAAGAAGTCGAAGAGCAGCCTAAACATCTGAGCGCGCGGCCTCCCACGACGAGATCAGGGCCATGGCCCTCTCGGTCGCCTTCTGGCTGCCCCAGAGGCCCTTCCCGGAGAGCCGCGCCTGGGTCTGGAGCGAGACGTACTCGGCTTCCTTCGAGAACTCGTATCTCGTGTAGGCCAGCGTCAACCCTTCCGCGACGAGCTCCTGCCCGACGTCCAGGTTGCCCAGCTGGACGTAGGACAGGACTCGTTTGCTCGTGTCCTGCTTGAACTCGGGGAACAGCAGCGCGACCTTCGCCTTGGAGAGCTTCTTCCGCAGCGCCTCGGCCGCTCGCTCCCCGAACGAGGAGATCCCCGGCTCGAACGAGTTCGACTCGAAGGCCTTGATGCCGAGGATGCGCACCACAAAGGGCTTGCCGGCCTCGTCGAGGACGCTCAGTTCGTCGCCGTCCAGGATCGCGGCCACCGTCACGAGAATCCCTGACTTCAACGACTGCTCGGGGCCGCCCCGCCCCAGTTGCTGGCGCTGCAGCTCCGCCGAAACGCCGAAGAACAGCGACAGGCCCGTCAGGACCGCTACGAAACTCCAGAATCCGGTGTCTCTGCCCAGCGACCGCAGCAGCTCCATCGACCATCCTCGGAGTTGCGGCAGGGAGACGATCCCCGCTCCGATGGCAACAATACACCGGGCACTCCCCGTCCTGCCAGGCTCGACCCGGCCCGGAGAGCCCCGCTCCTCGGCGGGGTCGCCCGGCCTCGCGTCGCAGACCCGCCGGTGCCTTTGAACGCGAGGATCCTGAGAAACCCAAACCAGTGATGTGTCCCAGGGTTTCCTAGCGGTTTCCGAGGCAGCACTTCTTGGACTTCTTGCCGCTGCCACACGGGCAGGGCTCGTTGCGCCCGACCTTGACGGTGTGGATCGGCTCGCTCGGCGCTTCTGAGCGCGCTCCCAGGAGGTCGTCGCGATCGCCGGCAGCCTCATCGACCAGCCAGTCCCCGTCGGCCTCCTCCACGTCGTCGTCGCAGCCCTCGTCCTCCAGGCCATCGCACAGCGCGCACTCCCACTCGTCCTCGTCGCCGAGACCGCCCTCGGCAAGCTCCAGGGCCTCGGCGGCTGCGTCAGCGATCTCCGCATCCTCCGAGCCGGTCAGCTCGGCCAGGATGGCAGGAGCCTCCTGCGGGCTGACACCGGGCGCGGAGTAGATGGCTGCCATCAGCAAAGGCCTCGGCGTGCCCTGGTCCGTCAACAGGTGGTTGAGGTGAGGCCAGGCCTTCTCCAGCCCCCACTCGCCGGCCGCACCGACCGCATGGAACTCGATTTCCTCGTTCGGGCTGTGCAGTGAATCGAGAATCTCCTTGCCGAACCCGCTCACGTACCTCATGCAGAAGACGCCGGTCAGCTTCCAGTCGCTGTCCTCACTGTCGTACGCGGCCCGCACCGCTTCACGGTGCCAGTCGCGCGGGGCCCGCACCGAGGCCTCCAGAATCCGGCGCCGGACGTCCTCGGGAAGACTGGTGTCCTGGTAGAGCGTCTTCAGAGACGCCTCGAGCAGGTCAAATGTCTCTTCAGCGAGTTCCGTCTCGTCGTGGCCCTCGAACCCATCGGTGTCGGCCTGCTCCAAGGCGGGGCCCAGGGCAATGGCCGCCTGGCCACGCAACCGAGGTGGGCCCGAACTGTCCTGCACGACGGCCAGTAACGCTTCGGCTTGTTCGTCGTTGATCGCCGGGTTGTAGCCCGCCATTTCGACCGCCAGAAGACGATCGGCCTCCGGGGCCTCCTGGTCGCGCAGGACTCGGAGAATCAACTCCGTGGTGTCGCTCGGCCAGTCCCAAGGCGGTTCGTCTTTCAGGAGCCGCAGTTGCTCAGCCACGCTCGAGTTCATCGGTTCAAATCCTCTCCAAGCTCCCTTACCCTCGGCTCATCGGTCTGCAGACGACCGGAGGACCTGCAACGCGGCGCTCGCCTCCGGAGTTGGAGCCCGACTTCGGAGTGCGATGTTCGTCCCCGCGGAACCTACCCAGTATTTCACATCAGCCGCCTCGATGACGACCCGAATGGCGTCGTCGTCCGTGACACCCGACTGGAGGAGCCGCGGCCACGGCCCGCTGGAGCGGGGCCGGGCCTTCCCCGGACGCGCAGCAGGCCGAGAGCGCCTCGGCAAACCGGTCGCTCAGCGTCAGCGCGAAGGCTTGGCGCGTGTCAGCCCACTCGGTCTCTCCGGCCGGTGGGAGAGGCTCGGCTGCTCGACGCCGTGAACGGATCCCGGGCCGGGCGGCTGCCGGTCTGTCGGACGAAGGCTCCGAGGCCCCAGCCGCCGAGCCTGCAGACTGCGGTTGGTGGGGCAAAGGCTTGCCACCTTGTTCCAAGGGCATGAAGAATCCCCCCCGTGAAGCCACGACCTCACGAAACCGTACCGGAGCACCAGCGTAGCACTCCCTGCTCTCTCCGGCTTGAGGCAGCTTCCGCGGGGGAGCATGTCATCCAGGGGGCCTCGTTGAACTTCAATCCCTGTCGGGGACTTCGTCCCCGAACCACTACCAGGGCCAGAGCCTGGCCCTGGACCCGGCGTTGTTTGCAGAGAACGTGGCCTGAGCGGCAGAGCATAGGAAGTTCAAACGGGGGGCTCGGGAGGGCCGGAGAGGGGATCTGGTCGTCGAGGGCCAGCTGCGAGGGGAAATCGGTAACCCGTGCCAGCTTCTGAAGTCGTCGGGCCAACCTGGAGGCTCGGGCAGCCAGGAGCGTGGGCAAGCCGAAGCCGGCCAGATGGCTCGCGGCAGGCGTTTCTCGTGAGCCTGAGGAGTTTTCGGGCAGCCGCGACCAGGCCGTCGGACGGGTCAGGCGGCCACGCCGAACAGGTCCTCGCCCTAGCGGGGCGGGGAGCAACTCGCCCGCCTCGAGTCTGCCTACCCGTGAGAGCCAAAAGCACTGACTCTTTGCGAGACGGTCGGAACCGATTCCAGGCAGAGGATACTCGTCCGGTCACTCTCGTGCCGACCCCGGATTCGTGGCGGAGACAACCCTGGGGACGTTGACGCTTGCTCGACCCGGTAGTAACTTGGGGAGGATGTGCGACCTGGTTCGCGCCCCGCGCGTGGAGACCGGTTCCTCTCTCATGCAATGAATAGCAGGCCAGAACGAACTCGCCCCCCCGAGCTATCCCAAGCCGTCCCGCTCCGCGTGTTCCTCGATACGGCCAACATGGCTTGCCGCCCCAACGGCATCCTGTCGTCGCGGATTCTCACCTACCTGCAGCGGAACGGTCACCAACTGGTCCCCGACGCCGGGGATGCCGAGTACATCGTCTGCAACACTTGCGGCTTCGACGGCAAGTTTCGCGGGATCTCGATGTCCCTGTTCTCCGACTACGAGAAGCTGGCAAAGCCCGGGGCCAGCATCGTATCCGTCGGCTGCCTCAACACCATGTACGGCGAGCTGGGCGCCTCGTATCCTCACTTGATCCGGATCGCGGACTTCGGGGAACTCGACACGATCTTCTTCCGTCGGGTCCGGTTCCGCGACATCAAGGAGGCCTATCTCCGGCAGACTGACGTCGTCAAGTTCTACAAGAACACGAAGCTCATCGGCTGGAGCGAGAGACTCCTCCTTACCATGATGAGCGGGATGCGGAAGCTGCTGGCAGAGCCGGTGCGTCGAGGGGTTCCCGAGGCTGTCGCATACCAGCATGTGATGGACGAGTTCTCGTTCGAGACCAAGTCGCTTGTCGAGATCGGGTCGGGCTGTGCCAGCAACTGCAGCTACTGCGTGATCAAGAAGGCCAAGGGACCGGTGAGGTCTCGTGCCATCGAAGACATCCTCGGCGATGTCGAGGCGGCCCGCGAAGTCGGCCGGAGTCTCTGCCTGGTCGCCGACGACTGCGGAAGCTACGGGCTCGATATCGGAGAGTCGCTCCCGAAGTTGGTGCGCGCCATCAGCGGCCGGTATCCGGAGCTTCCCCTAGATATCCTCTATCTGAACCCGCACTGGCTCGAAGGCGAACGGGATGCCTACTCGGCCCTCCTGGCCGACACGAACATCCGCAGCATCAACATCCCGATCCAGAGCGGCTCTCCGAGGATCCTGTCGCTCATGAACCGTCACTACGACGTCGGCGAGATCGCCGAGACCGTACGCGCCTGGAAGCGCATCAGCCCGGAAACTCTGTTCTACACGCACATCATGGTGGGATTCCCGAGCGAGACCGAGGCAGACTTCCGCAAGACCCTGGAGGTCCTGGAGGCCTTCGACATCTGGTGGCACTTCCGCTACACCGACCACGAGGGAACACCGGCCTCGAAGTTGTCCGGTCAAGTGCCCGAGTGGCGCCGGCGATGGCGCAGTGTCCGACTGAGTCTCAGGCGTCTCGCCCAGCACCTGCGCTTCGCGTCCGCCGCGCTCTTCCCGTCTTCGCGGTGCGTTGGCCGCATGTCCTGATGCCGCTGGATTGGGCCGATTCACGCCGAGGTCTGGTCGCAGGCGCAACCGAGACCCCATCGACAGGCGCGCGGGGCATCTCCCGTTGACTGCGTTCGACTCGTTCATCAAGCCCCTCGATGGCCCATCACATCGCAGCCCAGTATGGCCTGTTGCAGCGGCGCTATCGTGAGATGGTCTCATCGGCGCCGGAAGCGCCGGTCTTCCTGAAGATCCTGATGCTTCTCTTCAGTCCCGAGGAGGCCGAGCTGGCACGGCAGATCCCCTCTAGCCCCACCAGGCTCGACACCCTTGCGGCGAGGGTCCGGCTGCCCGCACGCGAGCTGGAGAGGAGGCTCGAGGAACTTGCCCACCGTGGGTTGATGTTCGATCTCTTGCTCGACGGCGAGCGCTACTTTGCGCTCCCTCCCGTGGTCTTGGGGTTTTACGAGATGGTCTTCATGCGCCTTCGTCCGGAGCTCCCCCAGGCCGAATTGGCAAGGCTCTTCGAGGAATTCATGATCGGCACGGCTGAGTTCCCCACCGTCGCCTTCGAGGGGACGACCCAGTTTGGTCGTGCGATGGTCCGTGAGGAGACGATTGCCGGGGCGGACCATGCGGAGATCCTGGATTGGGAGCGGGCGAGCCTCGTGGTGCGCGAAGCGTCCTCGATCGCCGTCGGCATCTGCCCCTGTCGGCACAGGAAGAGCCACCTTGGTCTGGCCTGTGCGAACCCGCAACGGGCGTGCCTGAGCCTCGGATATGCCGCCGACTCTCTGGTGCGTGCCGGCCTTGCCGAGCGACTCGAGCCGGGTGAGGCAATGGACATCCTCGAGGACTGCAAGCAACGGGGACTCGTCCAGATCGCCGACAACGTCCAGCGCCGGATGACCTTCCTGTGCAACTGCTGCGGTTGCTGCTGCAGCATGCTCGAGGCGATGCGGAAGTATGACATCCGAACCGCCGTCGTCTCGTCCAACTGGATTGTGGAGCTCGACCCCGGGAGGTGCGCAGGGCGAGGCGATTGCGTCATCGCCTGTCCCACCAAGGCCTTCGAGCTCGCAAGCGCGGCCCCGGGGGAGGCCTCCGTGAAGCGGGCCGTTCTGACCGAGGACCTCTGCATCGGGTGCGGCGTTTGCATCTCGGGGTGCACGGAGGGGGCTCTCCGGATGCGGCCCCGCGCCGGGAGGGTCTTCTATCCCGAGACCGTCTACGAGAAGATGGCGGCCCGCGCCATCGAGCGAGGCAAGCTTGCCGAGCTGATGTTCGACGACCCTGGCAGCTTGACCCACCGCGCCCTTGCATGTCTTGTCAAGGTGCTGGAGCGGTCGACTCCCTTCAGATCAGCCATGGCGATCGAGTCGCTCAAGTCCGTCTTCCTGAAGGCGGTTGCCCAGGGGGGCAGACGCAAGAACGGCAATCTCGCCGCGGTCTTCGACGATCGGCATCCCGGCAGGTAGATGGCAGGTTCCGCGGTTGGGACGGTCGCGGCACCGCGCGCCTGGAGCTTGGGGAGCCACTTCCCCCGCGACGGGATGAAGAAGTCGGCCGCAATGGATGCTCCGGTCTCTCGCGAGCCGCTCGTAGATGTCGCCTTCCGGGTCGAAGTTCAAGTCCACGACCTCGAGGCCGGCGCGGACGAGCGAATTGCAGACGTGATCCAGCCCGAGAGGAGCCACCGCGGGCTTGTAGCGATTCGGTGCAACCATGAGAACCTTCACTGCGAGCCACCTGGAAGCACCCTGGGGCGTGTCGGGTCACCCACGTCGAGGCCATCGGCCATGAGCGTGGGAACTCCCTCCTCCAATCCGGACTCGCCCGCTTCGCGTGCTGCGCCGTCACTCTTGAACACAGGGGCTCCGCCCCTGCACCCGCTCGCCCCCGCCGGGTGCTCGCCCTTCGCCTGCAGGATTTCCGCGGTGTAGCGGATGAGATGGTGGCCCAGGACCGAGTCTACCAACCCGACGAGGTACTGGCGGGGGTAGGTGGTCACCAGGCGCCACAGAAAGCGCCACCAGATGCCACGGTAAGGCGAGAGAAGGCCCTGCGCGACCACGGCCGCCACGGTCATTCCAAGGATCTGGAAGCAGCCGAACGCCTTGCGATGCAGCCGCGGGTGGCCAGCCCTGGACAGCCGCGCCACGAGGGCCAGGACGCGATCGAAGTAGGCCTGGGGGGCGAAGATCGAGCCCAGGAGGCGCAGGTATCCCTCCAGCAGCTTCGTCGAGTCCATCCTCGTGACGAAGTTCGTGGGACCGAACGGGTCGCACGAGTGCGTCCCCAGCAGACGGCCTTCTCCTTCCAGACGCGTCCACAGCGGCGTGTTGGGAAGGGCCGCCAGGATGCCGGTCATCGCGAAGGGGATCTCGCTTCGCGTGATGAAGTCGAACTGCCGCTCGAAGATGTCGTCGGGGTCGCTATCGAAGCCCACGATGAAGCCGCCCATCACTTCGAGGTCATGCTCGACGAAGGTATGGACAGCCTCGAGCAAGTCGGGGCGCAGATTGTGCATCTTACGAGTCTCTCGCAGGCCCTCGAACGACGGTGTCTCCAGGCCCAGGAAGACTCGCTTGAACCCGGCCAGCCGCATCGAGTCGAGAAACGGCCGATCATCGGCCAGTTCCACCGAGGTCTGCGTGGCAATGAGGAACGGATAGCCACGTTCCTGCATCCAGGGGATCATCTTGTCCAGCAACGCGCGCGCCGCTGGCCTGTTCGCCCCGAAGTTGTCGTCGACCTGATAGACCGGGCCGCGATAGCCCAGGTCGTACAGCGTCTGAAACTCGGTCAGAGTCTGCTCGGGCGTCTTGGTGCGCGGGATGCGCCCGCACAGCGCCCCCGTGTCGCAGAACTCGCACTCGAAGGGGCAACCCCTCGAGAACTGGAGCTCGATTGTCCCGTAGCGCCTTAGCTGCAGTAGCTCGAACCGAGGGACCGGCGACTTCGAAAGGTCGGCCTTCTGTTCCAATCGGTATCTCGGCAGCGGTCGGCCTCTCTCCAGGTCCTCCAGAAACAGCGGAAGCGTGACCTCGGCCTCGTCCAGCACGAGATGGTCCGGGACCGGTTTCACCCAGGAAGGATGGCTGCTGGGGAACGGACCTCCCACGACGGTCCTGCAACCGAGCGCACGGCAACGAGCGAGGAGCTCGAGTAGCGAATCCGCCTGGTTGTTCAGCCCGCCCGTGAACACCATGTCGGCCCTCAGGATCTCGTCATCGGCGAGTCGGTCGAAATTCAGATCGACCAGGCGCACCTCCCAGTCCCGGGGCAGCAGAGCTGCGACAGTGATCAGCCCGAGCGGCGGGTGCATCGCGCGCTTGACGTGCAGCCACAACGAATGGTGGAACCCCCAGAAGGACACTCGTTGCCGGGGGTGTACGAGAAGCACTCTTCGCGGAGCCACGGGAGCCACTGTAACACCGACTCAGTCTGCGTCAGCGGGATCCTGGAACCTCGCGTCCATGCGGGTTCGCCGGGGCGTTTACAGATGGATGCCCGGCCTCTCCCGGACCCGGGGGACTTGGGCTACGCCGGGCCGGTCGGTTCATGACGCATGAACTCGTCCCACGTCAGCGCCGAACGCAATTCGAAGGCGCGATCCCCCACCCGGACGCTTCCGTCACAGAGCAGTGCAAGTTCCATCCCGCGACGGCCGACCAGCCGGAACCGCAGATCCAGTTCGAGTCCGCCGTAGGTGGTCCGGGCCGTGAGCCCGAGTGGAATGCGGCCATGGACGGGATCGGGCGGGCCTTGGTCGTAGTGCGTGTGCTCGATCTCGAGCCCCAAGAGAGCCAGCACGCGTTTCTCTTGCCTCAGGTGGACGAAGCCCTCCGCGTAGGTGCCAGATCTCACCCCGGGGGGAAGGCGTCGATCCCGGAACCTCACCCGGAACAGGAACAGCTCGAGTTCGTCGGACTGGAGCGTGATCCAATCCTGCTCGAACCAGCCCCACTTGTCGCCGTCGAAGAACGTGCGTTCCCCGACCAAGCTGGCCCGGACTCGGCATTGACCTTCCGGGAGGCGCAGGGTGCCAGCGCCGTCCAGGAACTCCTCGAAGCCCATCAGGAAGTTCGGAGAGCCCGGCATTGGCACCGGATGGCCTCGGTTGAAGAAGAAGACCGGCTCCATCCCGCGCAGGTCGAGTTCCAGGGCGAACTCCGGCCCGTCCACCGCAAGCGTGTGCGCCGCCCGGGTGACCTTCATTTCGAAGGATGCCTGCCCGCCGGCGCGCAGTGCGGATACCTCCGAGGTCTGCTCGGACTGACCAGCCTCGAAATCCCAGCTCAGTCGATAGGCGGGAGTGTCCCCGCTGGAGCAGGCCGAGTCTCCTGACAACGGGACAAGTTCCACCTCACCGCCGGGGTAGTAGCGGCTGTGCGGCGGGAAGAACGAGACCCGGAGCATGAAAACCCGCCCTGTCTCGTCGGTGAGGAAACCGGAGTACCAGGCAGAGAACCGGGGATAAGCGCGATCACCGCGGTAGAAGGGCCCGTACTCATCGAGGCCAGGCTTGTGGTAACCGGCCGGGGTGCGTCGATGCGGCCGGAACGGGCCCCAGTTCCGACGGGGAAGGCCGGGCAGGCTGAATTCGATCGGGCAACCCCGCAAGGCGAGAACGGCGAGCCGGGTGCGAGTGAGCAGGGCCAGGGCATCTCGGACGCGAGCGAGCGCATGGCTCCAGACAGCCGAAACCAAGTCGGTCAGGCTCCTCGCTCCACGCCGTGGCCCGAAGGCGTCAGCGGCTTGGGGCGGCGTGGTCGGTAGCGAAGCCATGTGTTCAAGGAAACCGGGAAGCGAGACTCCGATCTTACCGTCTCCCGCTCGGCGATGGCGGACTCCCCGCTACGGTGTCCCCACCCGGCAGGCTGAGCGAGGGGGAAACGGAGGAGCCTGGCCCACCGCCTGCCCCGAAGAGCGGGCCCTCCCGGGGGCCGGCGGGAAGGTCAACGCGGGAGAAGTCCACCTTGCGGACCTTGAACCGCGCGTTCTCGAAGACAACCTCCGAGCAACGGCAAAGGTCGGCCCACAGCACGGGCATCTGCACCTCGAGGGGCGGGGTCTGATAGGCCGGATCGCCGTCGAGGATGACCCACCGGATGTCTAACCTTCGGGCGACCTGCCAGGCGAGAGAGCCGACATAGCTCTTCACCCATGGCGCCACTGCCGGAGGGAACCAGACCATCGAGAAGCAGGAAGGCGCGTGCGTGTCCAGCAGAGCGTAGAGAAGAGGACAGAAGGGCAGGGCCACAATCCTGTCGCCGGGCTTGCGGTTTGCGTTGACGAAGTCGAGCAACTCTCGCAAGTCCCGGGCATCCGAACGAGTCGTTCGCAGCTCGAATCCCCGATAGGGAAGCCGGACCTCGGCCATCCGGAGAACGCCGATGGAACCCGAGTACGAGTTGACGATCCAGAAACTGGACGCCACGAGCAGCGACCATGCCACCAGCGCCGCCCCGGGGAAGACGCGCCGCAGCACGAAGCCCAGCCGCGGACCGCACGGGGTTTGCGCGGCCCGCCAGACCCCAATCGTGACCAGGAGCGACCCCATCGGCAGGAACTGGGCGAAGTGCGGCAGGTCGACCCGGGCTGCGCACTTGAGCAGGGCCGCGGCCGACACGCAACAGAGCAGCAGGCCCGGCAGGTCCTGCCTTCGAAGGGATGCCCGGGTTTCGAACAGAAGCGTCAGGAGAAACATGGGCAGCAACAGAAACTTGAGGCAGACACCGAGAGCAATCCCGGACTCCGGGGGACGCGCCCAGGCCGTATCCCAGTCGCGGGCGACAGGGAGCCCGCCACTGGCCGCGGAACTGAAGTCGATGATCGCCAGAATGGGCAGGTGCCAGATCGGCCGCTCCGGGACGCCGAGGAAGCGGTCTCGAACCACGCGTTGCCAGCCGTCCTGGGTGAACAGTTCGGCCGCGGTCGGTGTCGAGTGCCAACCGAAGGGGGTGGCACTCGCCACCACGGCGGCGCTTCCGGAAAGCAGGATGCCGGCGGCCGCCGCCAGAAGAACGAGCCAGTGGACCAGCCAGCCTCTTCTGGCTGCCGCCGCGAGCCAGGGAATCATGCAGCTCAGTATCGAGGCGACGATCTCGGGCCTCCAGAAGGTGGCCAGGCCCAGGACCGCACCGGCAACCGCGCTCCGGAAGCGCGAGGGCCGATCGGAGAGCCAGTTCGCGAGGAAAGGGAGCGCCACATACGCCAGGACCAGGGTCGCCTTGTGGAAGGGCCCGGAGAACGCCAGCGTGAGTATGGCGGGCGCCAGGGCCCACCGCAGTGGGACGATCCGGCAGGCGAGCAGGAACACCAGCACCGCGGACAGCACTTTCTGGACGGCCATCACGGCCCTGATGCTGACCTGATCGACGTGCCCGAGCAGTTTCAGGAACAGCGCCAGCAGGTAGAACCGGCCCTGAGGGGCTTGCGCGAAGTCTCGCACGATCATCTCGCCATCGAGGATCCGGACGGCCGAATCGACGGCGATGCCTTCGTCGGAGTAGTTGAGCCCGACATCGTAGTACAGGCTCACGAAGGCCAGGCCCCCGACCGCCAGCAGGGCCGCGACCGACCCTCTCAGCCGGGCTGCCCGCGCGGCTCCGCCGTCGGGTTCCGCCGTCAGGTTGGCAGCCGGGTGCCTTCCCAGCCAGCGACCCACCGAGGCCCGGTACGCCGCGTACTCCGCTCCGAACTTGCCTTCGAGATAGGCCTCTTCCTGTGGAATCACCCACAGCGACAGCACCGCGATCGCCGGAATGACCAGCGCGACGAGCCATGGGTTCTCGAGCCAGCATCCAAGCCCCGTCAGGAGCAGGGAGAGCGAGACGTAGACCGGGTTACGGCTGTACCGGTAGGGACCGTCCCGGAGCAGGCAGGTCGCGGGCCGGTCCAACCGCAGCGAGGTGTTCCCGCGGCGGAACTCCCGGACCCCGCCCAGGAAGAGCAGCAGACTTGCCGGCACCAGGCCAGCTCCGAGCACTCGCATCAACCCCGATGGCCCGGCGGGCAGCGGCAGGAGCCACTGCGCCCCCAGGCCCGCCACGAAGCACGCCGCGAACAGGGCCGGAGGCGGAATCCGCACGTGTGGACGAGCCCCCGCGCTGCCGGCCGCGGTCCCTTTCTCTGCGTTGGACTGGCCTTCGATGTTCGCCATGGGCTACCGCTGTGAGAGCCATCCCCCCGGCAAAGGCTTCGAGAGATGCGTCGAATTTCGTCAACCGATGAGATCGCTCGAGCCCAGTAGGGTGTACTTCACGTACCTGTAGGCATCTCTGACGGGACCGAAGAACTCCCTTCTCAGAACGTGATGGATGAAGACCATCAGCCGGAGCCCCTTCTTTCGCCTGAATAGCGTGAGCCACTCCAACAGCCCGAGGAACGCCGCGAAGGTCCACACCTTCTCGATCAACGGCGGGATGACGAAGACGATACGTTTTGGCATGTCGGCAGACCATTCTGCCTGCCGCCGGGAGAAAACCGCACCGAATTTCTTGGGTGCAGTCGTGGAAAGTGGGCT
>JACQZL010000320.1 GCA_016213865.1 Candidatus Rifleibacteriota bacterium | reverse complement strand
GTGATCCCTGGACGTCATCTCGCGGTATACTCGACGTGAAGGAGGCCTCGAGTCGTGTCTCGGAAATGGCAGCAGCCCGTCCGTTCTAGCCCCAGGTTCGGGAGGTTCACGGACACGCCGCCTGCAGTCGAAGCGCGACGCGTGGACCTTCTGCGCGGCATGAGCGCTTCCGAGCGATTCGCGCTGGCACTGGACGCTTCGGCCCGCCTTCGGGACGCCGCCATGGCCGGACTTCGCTTGCGCCACCCGGAGGCCGGTCCCGAGGAGCTCGCCCGTCTCTACCTGGAACGGGTCGTGTCTTCGGCAGCCTCTCCCGGCCGCAAGCCCGGGGTTGAGCCGACCCCTCGCAGTCTCGCGCAGAAGTGAGCGATGACAGATCCGCTTTGCCTCGTCCTGGATGCCCTCGAGAGGCTGGGTGTTCCCTACGCCATCGGGGGGTCGCTGGCGAGCTCCATTCACGGCGACCCGAGGGCTACTCGCGATGTGGACCTGGTCGCCCGGGTGGAGCCCTGGCATGCACCCGCACTCGTGGAGGCCCTCTCCGGCGAGTTCTACGTCGACGAGGCCATGATCCTCGAGGCCGTCGCCCACCGCTCGTCCTTCAACGCCATCCACCGGACGGCCTTCAAGATCGACATCTTCGTCCTCGGGAATCGCGAGTGGGATCGCCTGTCGTTCGAACGCCGCCAGCAGACCGCCTACCCAGGACAGCCTGGTCGCCAGGTCTTCGTCCGTAGTGCCGAGGACATCGTTCTGAAGAAGCTGGAGTGGTTCCGCCTCGGCGGCGAGGTTTCCGAGCGACAGTGGAGCGACGTCCTGGGGGTCCTGCGGGTCCAGGGTTCCCGACTGGACGACGTCGCTCGTGGCCCGGCACGAGTGTCAGCTGACCAGGGTCAGCAAGTACTGCCTGGCGGTGGCCGGCGGCATGCGGCGGCTGGCGGCGGCGCGACAAGGGAGAGAGGAGCGATGGACGACATCCTCGGCCAGCTGACCGACCTGACCGGCACGTTCGCCCTGCTCGACGTGGGCCTGGTGCTCGGCCTGAGCTTCGTGCTCGGGCTGGCGATGGGCGGCGTCTACCGGGCCACGCACCGCGGCGTGTCCTACTCGCAGGGTTTCGTCCACACGCTGGTGCTTCTCTGCACGGTGGTGGCGCTGCTGATGCTGATCGTCGGCTCCAACATCGCGCGGGCCTTCACGCTGGTCGGCGCGCTGTCGATCATCCGCTTCCGCAACGCGCTGAAGGAAACGCGGGACGTGGGCTTCATCTTCGCCACGATGGCGATCGGCATGGCCTGCGGCACGCGGTTCTACATGCTGGCCGTGTTCGCGACGGTCTGGATCGCCGGGATCATCGTGCTGCTGAGCCGCCTGCGCATGTTCGCCAAGGTGGTCCACGAGCGCATCCTGCTGGTCGAGGTGCCGGGGGACGCGAATGCGGACGAGCTGCTGGCCGAGGGCTTCGAGCGGCACGCGAAGGAGGCGAACATCATCTCGCTCGAGACGGTGCGGGCGGGCGAGCTGAAGGAGGCGGTCTACTCCGTCGTGCTGCGGCGCGGCACCAACCCGGCGCGGCTCCTGGACGACGTGCGCGAGCGGAACGGCGACCGCAAGGCCTCGCTGGTGCTGGGCCAGCAGGAGCTGGATCTGTAGGGACGCGGGCCGATCGACCCGACACGAACTCCACCACGGCGAGGGGTCGTCCGCACACCCCCCCTCGCGCGACACCCGCCGTCGACGATTCCCTGGGGTTCGAGATCGAAATGCCGGCCGGCGCGTGCAACTCAGGGAGAAGGGGATGGCGACGCGATGCGAGTGACTACCGCTGTGGAAGATCGCCTGGGCGCAACGGCCTGCCCGTGCTGCTCTCGAACTCGGACATCATCGCGCCGAACGCCGCATCGAGGATTCCGAAGGCCCGCGTGCTCCGGTCCTGCAGGACGTACGAGGAATCCGCCTCGTCCCGTTCGACCCGGATCTTGTAGAAGCCCGGGTCGGGCCAGGGGTCC
>JACQZL010000004.1 GCA_016213865.1 Candidatus Rifleibacteriota bacterium | reverse complement strand
TGCATGAGGGAGGGCAACCCGGTAGTCAGCAGACGAGTCCGTAACGAAAGGAAGGACGACATGCAGGCAATGGTAGGCGTTCTCATCGTCTTGGTAGCAGCACTGGTCATCATGGGCGGCGTGGCCCTCAACGAATACATGAACAGCCCGCAGGAGCAGCCCGAGATTCGGCCCCAGGTGGAGTACGTCTACGACGCACCCGAGAACTCAGGTGACCCGTCGGCTCCGACCTCGGACGTCGCCCAGGTCGAACCCAGCGAGGACGGCATGGAAGTCACGACCTACGCGACCACGGACGGCGCCACGATCACGATCTCCCGGCCGCGCGGAGGCAACACCAGCGCCAATGTCGCGGTGGTGCCCGGCACGACCGAAGGCGAGAACGGCAGCGCCGAGGCCACGGTCGTCGAGACCAGCGCGGCCGCCACGGAAGAGTCCACCGGCTCGGTGGCCGGGGCAGGCGCGGACGAAGCGATCCCCTCGCCCGAGTCCGAAGCCGCCACGCCGCTCCCCGACTATAACCTGTAAGGTGACCGTCTCCGGCGAGGGCGCCTCGAGCGCCCTCGTCCGGCCAGAGGAGTTCCCACGATGAACAACCAGCTCGCGATGCTCCTGACGCTCCTGACGTCGGTTGCCGGCTGCGCGTCCGGACTGCCCGGGACGGGCGGGCTCCCCGCGGGGAGCCCGGCCGCTGCTTCCGGGTCGGCGGCCGCCGAGACCGACGAGCCCGGCGCGTCCGAATGGGTCCAGACAGGACTTGGTATCACCAGTGTCGCCGCAGGGGCCGCCGCTCCGATCGCAGCCGCGGCCGGGGCCTCCCCGGCGGGGGTTTTCGCCCCGCTGGCCGTGTCGGCGGGAGCATCGGCCGCGCAGGCGGGAATGGCCGGTGACGTGGGCGGCGCGGTGAACCGGGGGAGCGCGGCCATCGGGTCCATCGTCCGGGCCTCCTCCCCCAAGGCCGCGCCGATGCCTGACTTCGAGCCGTAGGCACCGCTCGCCAGTCTCCGCCGCGTTACTGGCCGTAACCGCCTTGAAACGGCGTCGCGGAGACGGGCCGCGAGAAGCCGCATCCAATCAAGAGCCCTGCCCCTCCTCGCACTGTGGCAGGGCCCTTGCTTATCCTCCCGCGCAAGGAGGCAACCCATGAACCGGCCCCAGTCCAAGTCCAACAGAGCGTTCACCCTGATCGAGACGATCGTCGTGATGGCGATCTCGGCGGTCTTCACGGCCGGCCTCTGGGGCCTGATGGCCGGTGGCAACCGGTCGTTCGAGGACTCGGCGGCCGTCACCAGCGCCACCCGCTCGGCCGTGACCGCGATGGAGTACGTGCGCAAGGACCTGGCAAGGCTGACCGTGCCCAGGGACATGCCTCCCCTCGACCACGTTCGCCAGCCGGTCCGCATCCTGTCGGCCCGGGAGTTCGAGTTCCCGACGCTCGCAATCGTCGAGCCGCAGGCCCTGGGCCCGAGCCTGGCTGCTCTGCCGGCCGATCCCGAGCCGACGAGCTATCGCTTCGTTCCCCCGGGCGAGAAGGACCCGGGGCTCTACCGCAACGGCAAGCGCCTGGACGGCATCGTGCTGGACCGCTTCGAGGTGGCTCTGGTTCCGGACTCCTCCACCGGCGCCCAGCTCCTCTGTCTCAGCGTGACCGGTGCCGATCCGTCCGGGCGCAAGTCGCTCTTCTTCCGCGACGTCGTCTGCCTCGACGGAGTGGAGCGGCTGCGGCGCCATCCACAGTCGGTGCCCAACTCGTTGCCCGAACTGCCGCCCTGCCCCGACCCGACGGTCATCCCCTGAGCCAGGCGCTGCGAGCTCGTGGGGCCGTGCGAAGGCCGATCCGCTCGTTTCCGCTCGCGGCTCTGCATCCAGCCATCCAGCCACCCAGCCACCCAGCCGACCCTCCCCCGCGCACTCCCGAGTTCCGGCGCCCCGGCTTTTTTTGATCACATTCCCCCCGTTTGTGATATAGCATACCGGGGTTTGTGCGGTTCGGGACGATAATGACGACCTAGGAGGTTCCCGTGGGAGAACAGCTTGTGGTGGACGAGCGGACTCGTGAGCGCATCCTGCGTTTCAAGAAGGACTTCCATCAGAGGATTCTCGACCAGATCGATCGCCGGCTCTCTCAGAGCAAGCACGATCTGAGACGGCAAGTCGAGAGCATCACCGACAGGATCTTCGCCCGCGAGGAGTTGCCGGCCTTTCTGGGCATGACGAAGGAAGCCTTCAAGAAGGAGACCTACGACAACATCCTCGGGTACGGTCCTCTCGAGGACCTTCTTGCCGCCGACAACGTCGACGACATCATGGTCATCCGCTTCGACAAGGTCTACGTCGAGCGGGACGGGAAGCTGCAGTTCACCGGCCTCAGCTTTCTCGACGAGCAGCACCTGCGCACGGTCATCGACCGGATGCTGCGCGTGATCGGCAAGAGCGTCAACGACCTGAGCCCGTACGCCGACGGCCGGCTGGAGGACGGGTCTCGTATCAACGTGGTGGTGCCGCCGCTGGCCCTGGACGGCCCCCAGGTCACCATCCGGAAGTTCCCCACGAATCCGCTCACGATCCGCGACCTGATCGACAGGTACCACAGTCTCACGGACGGCCTCGCGGACTTCCTCAGGATCGCGGTGCGCAACCGCAAGAACATCGTCGTTTCGGGCGGCTCCGGCACTGGAAAGACGACGCTCCTGAACGCGCTCTCCAACTTCATTTCGGCCGACGAGCGCATCGTCACGATCGAGGACACGGCCGAGCTGAAACTGCCCCAGCCGCACGTCTCCCGGATGGAGACTCGGCAGCCCAACTTCGAGGGCAAGGGGTTGGTCAGCATTCGCGACCTGGTCCGCAATGCCCTGCGCATGCGGCCCGACCGGATCGTGGTCGGCGAGTGCCGCGGCGGCGAGGCGATCGACATGCTGCAGGCGATGAACACGGGCCACGACGGCTCGCTCACGACGATCCACGCGAACAGCCCCGAGGACGTCCTGATGCGCATCGAGACGATGTGTTCGATGGCCGGACTCGACCTCCCGCTCCCGTCGATCCGCAAGCAGGTTGCCAGTGCGATCGATCTGATCATCCAGGTCGGTCGGTTTGGTGACGGTGCCCGGCGCATCATCGCCGTGACCGAGATCGTCGAGCTGAAGAACAACGAGTACGTCCTCCAGGACCTCTTCACGTTCCATCGCGAGCTGGTCCGCGAAGACGGCAGCATCGAAGGCGAGCTCCGCCTCACGGGCAAGACGCCCAAGAACCTCGAGAGCTTCGTTCAGGCCGAGCGGGACACGCTGGCGGCGCTCTTCGGCAAGAAGGCGAAGGCCGTGCGCAAGGAGGCCGAGAAGGACTCGGCGCGCAAGCCGGCCGAAACCGCTCCCGAACCCGCCCGTCCCAAGAAGGACGCCGACAAGTAGGAAGGAGGGCGCTCCATGCTGAGTGAGTTCATCATTGGGATGGTCCAGGTTGTCCTTGTCCTGCTCGGCGTCTTCGCCGTCGTCTTGCTCTATCGACGGATCCAGGGCCTCGCGGCGCCCCAGCGCATCCGGGTCCTGATGATCAACCTGATCCTCGTCTTCCTGTTCTGGGCGGTCTTCCGGCTGCAGGTCCACATCGTTGCCATCTTCCTCCTGCTCATCAACGTCGCCGTGGTCGGCTTCATGGGCAAGAAAGAAGAAGAGCGGATGAAGCAGTTCACCGATCAGCTAGTCAACGCCTTGCTGATCACGTCAGGCGCTCTCAAGGCCGGCCGGACCCTGGAGCAGGGATTCGATCTGGTCAGCAAGTCGATGCCTCCCCCGGTCTCGACGGAGTTCCGGATGGTCCTGGCCGAGATCGAACTGGGCGTGACCTTCGAGCAGGCCCTTCGTAACCTGCTGGCGCGCATACCCAGCAAGGACGTCAAGTTGTTCGTCACGGCCACGCTCTTCCAGCGCGAAACCGGCGGCAACCTGATCGCCCTCTACGATCAGATCATCTTCGCGGTCTCGGAGCGAAAGAAAGTCCTGGGCCGTTTGGAGGCGCAGACGATGCAGCAGCGCTACTCGGCCTACGTGGTGATGTTCCTGCCGATCGCGCTGTATCTCATCCTGTCCTAAATGAACCCCACCCACGTCAGCGTCCTGCACACGACCGACCTGGGCCGGCTGTTCTTCTACAGCGCCATCTTCCTTCAGATCCTGGGAATCATCATCCTTCGCAGCATCCTGAGCCGCAACCTCGCGTTGTGATTGGGAGAGGAGAACGAACATGGGCATGGTAGCGATCATCTGTCTGATTCTGTTCGTCGCCTTTCTCCTCATCTATCAGATGATGCGAGGAGAGAAAGACGCGACCCTGAGGACCCTGGGCACCGAGGCGCGGTTCTTCCTGACCTTGTCGAGACCTCTCATCAACCTCGCCATCAGGTTCAATCGCGCGGTGGGCCTGGACCAGAACGCCAGCACCATCAAGGCCAACAAGCAGCACCTGGACGCCGCTGGCATCGTCGAGATCGACGGCGAGGAGCTCCTTGCCGCTCGTGAGGTCACGGCCTGCACTCTGGGCCTCTTCACTCTCGTCATCCTGGGCGCGATTGCCGGCACCCTCGGCAAGAGCCACCCGTGGATGGGGGCGATCATCATGTTCGCCTTCGGGCTCAACTACCCGCTGCTCAAGGTCCAGCAGCGAGCCCGCGTCCGCAAGGAGAAGATGTTCGAGGAGCTTCCCTACGTCATCGACCTCATCAGCCTGGCCATCGAGGCCGGGCTGGATTTCAAGATGGCAGTGGAGCGCCTCATCTCCTTCTCCGAGCCCAGCCCCCTCATCGAAGAGCTGAAGATCTTCCACCGCGACCTGGACCTCGGCGCGAGCATGGAAGAAGCCCTCAAGAAGATGGGCGAGCGCATCGACATCCTCGCCTTCTTCAGTTTCGTCGAGTCGATCGTGCAGGCAACGACCCTCGGCATCGACGTCAGCTCGACCCTCAGGGCCCAGGCCGAGCAGATGCGGATCGCCGTCTATCAGGAACTGGAAAAGAGCGCCAACGCCGCTCCAATCCTGATCCTCTTCCCCACGGTCTTCTGCATCTTCCCGCCGCTGCTCATCATCCTGATGGCGCCCCTCATCATCAGGTTCCAGCAGTTCCACGGGCTGTTTGCCAAGGGCGCCGTGCGCTGACGCCGCCGCTCTCGGCTCCTCATCCCTTACCGCACCCTCCCGCCTCCCCCGGTGGTCACTCCGCCGGGGGAGGCTTCCTTGTCCGGCCGGGGTGTGACTCCCCCGCCCGACACCCGTCCGCCGCGGCTTGCTGTGGTCGTCCGTCCGTGGTATACCTACGGCCGTTAGCACTCGATCGAAGCGATTGCTAACAGCCGGGCCCTCCGGAGGTCCATGCGCGTGCACCAGCTTTCGGAAAGACAACTCCAGATCCTCAACCTGGCGGTCCGCCTCTTCATCGAGACGGCCGAACCGGTCAGCTCGCGTACGCTGGTGCGGCGATTCCGGCTGCCCTACAGCCCGGCCACCATCCGCAACGAGATGGCCGACCTGGAGGACCTGGGCTATCTCGTGCAGCCGCACACGTCGGCAGGGCGTGTCCCGACCGACAAGGGCTACAACGTGTACGTGGCCAGCTTGCGCGATCAGAACTGGCAGCCCGAGGAGCGCGCCAAGGTCGAGGCGATGGAGCGGGAGTGTCTCAGTTCCTGCAAGGAAGCCGACGAGATCCTCAAGGACGCGATCTCCATTCTGACCGTTGTGACTCGGTTGGTGGGCGTGGTGGCCTGTCCTACACCGGCGCAGCGCACGCTGACGAAGATGCAGTTGACCGCCGTCGACGGCCGCCAGGTGCTGGTCGTATTGGTGATGGACGGCTGCCACGTGGAGGCCCATCTCGCGCCGCTGGATCGCCCCGTGCCGCAAGATCGGCTGGACCTGTGCGCCAACATGATCAACGAACGGTTCGCCGGCCGGCCGGTCTCCGACTTCCACGAGGGCGTCTTCCTGGTGGCGCACCAGTTCGAGTCGGCCTACCGCGCGACGGTGCAGCACGCGCTGCAGGCGTTTCTCCAGAAGATCGAACGGGCCATGGAACGCGACGTCCTGGTGTCGGGCGCGACGTCCGTGCTGGCGCAACCCGAGTTCCAGGATTTCGGCCGGGTCCGCGCGATCCTGGACGCGTTCCAGGACAAGCGCTTCCTGGCCCGGATGCTGACGGCGGCCGAGACGAGCGGCATTCAGATCACGTTTTTCGGCTCACCGAACGAGCCAGAAGCCCAGGCGCTCAAGGACTTCAGCCTGGTCACGTCGGTTTACCGTTCCCACGGCGTCGTGCGAGGTACCATCGGAATCCTCGGCCCGCGTCGGATGGACTACCCCCGCATCCTGACCTACGTCAACCACGTCTCGGACTCGCTCACGCGGGTCCTGTCCGACAAGTGAAATGAACCAAGACTCCAACAAACCAGGCCCGGGCACGAACGGGGGGGGCGAGCCTCCCTCCGACTCTTCGGCCGAGTCCGTCCCCGGAGCGGCGGCCGGTCCCGCCTTGCCGTCCGGCGAGGCAGGCGCCACGGCTCCGCAGCCGCGGGCCGACGCCACTTTCGGGTCGGCCGCCGAGCCGCTCGACGTGAAGAAGCTGCGCTCCGAGGCCGACGACCTCCGCCAGCAAGTCGACCGGTGGAAGCGCCAGGCCGCCGACCTCGACAACTCGAGGAAGCGGATCCTGCGCGATCGCGAGCGCGAGCTGGCCGACCAGCAGGCTTCGGTCCTCCGCGGGATCCTGCCGGTGGTGGACAACCTGGAGCGGGCGATGGCCAGCCTCGAGAAGGCGGCCGACCCCGAAGCCGTCAAGCGCGGCACTCAGCAGATCCTGCAGGTCCTGACCGACTACCTGACCAAGCTCGGGGTCAAGCCGATCCCGGCCCTGGGGCTGGCGTACGATCCCCAGTTGCACGAGGCCGTGGCCCATCTGCCCACGGCGGACTATCCCGCGGGCACCGTCTCGGCCGAAGTGGAGCGTGGCTACCTGCTGGGCGA
Organism: Candidatus Rifleibacteriota bacterium; assembly: GCA_016213865.1. Next base: position 1,127 of record JACQZL010000004.1, on the reverse strand, counting down.
GCGCGTGCTGCGGCACTCGCGCGTCGTGGTCAGCTCGGGAGCGCCGGGCGCGCAGGGCTGCGACGAGGAGGAGTCCTGCAGTCAGGGCGGGTCGGGCACGGACGGCTCCGGACAGGGCTAGGCTTCCGTGCGTCTCCCGCCGACTCGTGCCCCGGGTAACGGGGTGGGAGTGCGTGGCCGACTGTTGCAGGATGAAACTCCGGCTGAAACACCCGCCAGCGAGTCGTTGGGCTGCTACGGCCTAGATGGCCGATCAGTAAAGGAAAGTAGCTGCATGGCTAGAATCTTGCTCGGCGAGCCTCGGCCGGACGCCGCCGAAGGCGCCAAGCCCCTTCCTGTTTCGTGAAAGGACACAGCACAAATGCCCAAAACCATTGGAATCGATCTCGGAACGACCAACTCGTGCATGGCCGTGATGGAGAGCGGCGACGCCGTCGTCATCATCAATAGTGAGGGCGGACGTACCACCCCGTCCGTGGTCGCCTTCACCAAGGACGGCGAGCGGCTGGTCGGCCAGGTCGCCAAGCGCCAGGCCGTGACCAACCCGGACAACACGGTCTACTCGATCAAACGCTTCATGGGCCGACGCTACGATGAGGTGGAGACCGAGCGCGGCCAGGTGCCCTACAAGGTGGTCCGCAGCCCGAACAACGACGCGCGAGTCGAGATCCAGGGCAAGCAGTACTCGCCGCCCGAGATCTCCGCCCAGATCCTGCTGAAGCTCAAGAAGGACGCCGAGGCCTACCTGGGCGACAAGGTCGACAAGGCCGTCATCACCGTGCCTGCGTACTTCAACGACTCGCAGCGTCAGGCGACCAAGGACGCCGGCAAGATCGCCGGGCTCGAGGTGCTTCGCATCATCAACGAGCCGACGGCGGCGGCCCTCGCTTTCGGCATCGACAAGAAGGGCAAAGAACAGCGGATCATGGTCTTCGACCTGGGCGGCGGCACGTTCGACGTCTCCATCCTCGAGCTTTCGGAGGGTGTCTTCGAGGTCAAGGCCACCAACGGCGACAACCACCTGGGCGGTGACGACTGGGATCAGCGCATCATCGACTGGCTCGCCGGGGAGTTCAAGAAACAGAGCGGCATCGACCTCAAGAAGGACAAGATGGCGGTGCAGCGGC
>JACQZL010000369.1 GCA_016213865.1 Candidatus Rifleibacteriota bacterium | reverse complement strand
CGCTACAACTCCTTGGGCCACGCACCCACTCATGCAGCTTCCCGCATTCTGCGAGCGCACCCGAGTCAACGAGGCTGGTGACCGCGGGTCGCGCACCATGCTTGAATGGAGGCGATGCAACCGGAGCCTGCAGCCGTCACGCTGACGCACGCCGCGAGGTCCTTCGAGCAGTTCCAGTGGATCGACGCCATCAACTGGCTGCTCGGGGTCGTGGTCGCCGTGTTCATGTTCCAGGTCCTGCTCGAGATCCTGTTCCGAGATCGCGGCAAGTTCTGCCGGAGCTGCGGCCTGAGCGACCTCCCCAAGAACTTCGTCGATTGCGACCAGTGCGGGGTGCCGCTCGAGGAGTACGTCGAGAAGGTGACCTGGCGCGAGCGCGCCCTCGCCTACTGGTTCCCGGTCTTCGGACTGCTGGTGGCGGTCGGGGCCATCGTGGCCACCCACGAACAGAGCCGCGCCAGCCAGCTCGTGGTGCTGGCCTACGTCGCCGTCTGCTCCGCCTTCTCGCGCCTGTGGCTGCGGGGACGAGACGGGCGCCTCCGCGCCCTCTTCAACGTCCCGTTCTGGAGCCTCGTCTCGCTCTTCGCCCTGGTAGTCTGGATCGACTTTCTCGGCCGCACGTCCGTCTTCTCCGGCGGAGGCCACGCGCTCGTGACCGACCTCGAGATCGAAGCCGACGGCACGCCGTGCATCGCGCTGGCCCGGGGAGGCCTCTTCCGGGGCATAGGGCCTTCGTCCTCGCCGTACTTCAGGGGTTTCGCCGCCAAGAAGCTCCTGAGGAACGGACTGGACGACACTCTCGTCTACATCGACAGCACCCGAGTGCCGGCCCCCGACGCCATCGTCGGCCTCCACGGGCTGGAGTGGCATCCGTCCCAGGCACGAGTCGCCCCCGGCCTCGAGCTGCTCCTCGACACCGTGAAGCTATCTCCCGAGCAACGCTCCGCCCTCAACCGGGCCGCCTACCAGCAGGGGGTCAGCTTCTGCTGGGCGGGCGATCGGCTCTGGTTCACGGACGGTAGCAGCCTCGTGCGCATCCAGGCCGACGGGCGCTCGGACATGTTCTCGCCCGGCAAGCGCGAACTGGGGCGGTTCCTCAAGGTCTCCCCGGACGGCTCGGCCGTGTGGCTGGTCTCGACGCTCGGGCTGACTCGCGTGAAGGTCGGCACGGACCGCAAGGACTTCTACGCGCTGGCGGACTTTGCGCGCCGGGACGACGAGAAAGCGACGCACTTCGTCGCGGGCGCCGTCAAGAACAAGGTCGCGTGGCTCGCCACGAAGTCGGGCGACGTCTTCAAGTTCGACCTGAACCTCGAGAAGCTGACCTTCGAGGGGCGGGCCGAGTTCCCGCGTTACCTCGACTTCTACAGTCTCTACACCCTGCCGTTCCTGTTGGTCGGCCTCATCTGGACCCTGAAGGGCAACTTCGAGAGCCCCTCGCGATGACCCCCGAGAACCTCGTCGATACCGACTCCATCCTGGCCCAACCCGAGGCGGACCCCGGGTCCCGCAGGGTCCTGCGCTGGATCGTGTTCTGGGCCTTCTTCGTCGGGTTCCTGGTCCCCTTCGCAACGGACATCGGTGGCGACCTGAGACTGCAGGCGGCCTACTCCGAGCGCCTGCAGGTGACGATCCCGCCACGGCCCGACCGCTACAGGGGGTTCCAGCACACCACGGTCTCGCTCCAGGACCTGGTCAAGCAGGCCCAGAAGGAGCAGCAAGAAGAGAAGGCGGCCTCCAGGCCCGAGGACCAGCCGTTGACCCTCTGGCTGCGGATCCTCTACGTCTGGAACAAGGTCGACGAGTGGGTCCACGAATCGCCGGAAAAGGAGTCCTCCGTCCAGCGAGCCGTCTACTTCTGGGGCCTGGTGGGCATCTTCGCGTTCATCATCGCGGCCAAGATCTTCGGCGTCAACCGCGTGGCCGCCTTCGTCAGCGGCATGATCGGCGCGGATCGGATCAAGAAGGTCATCATCGATCTCTTCTTCCTCAGGGGCGTCGAGAAGACGATCTTCCCCAGCATCAAGACGGCCCTTTCGCGCAGCAACATCCTGGCGTCCACGAACCTCAACCGCCTCGAGGTCCACGACGTGATCCGCGTCACGGTCGGCGTGCAGGGGGACGGCCGCGTCGAGTGCTGGCGCGAGTCGGTCACCGTCGAGGGACGCGGCGCCTACACATAGTGCCCCTCGTTGACGGGCAACGGCGGCGACTTTTACTTCAACCTGCAGAAGGTCACGACCCGGGCGGTGAAGGTCAATGCCGACCTGATCCTGACCGCATCGAGCAAGAAGGGCGCGGTCGGTCGCGTCAAATTCGACATCACCGGGTTCAAGTCGGCCGCATGGGAGTGAGCTTCTCCCGAAGCCAGTCGGGCAGGCGCACGGACCGCATCGACGTGTCCACGGCCACGTGCTCCGAGTAGGCCTCGGCCAAGCGCCGGTCTGCGGGGCCAAACAGGCAGTAGCCGAATCGGGCGCGATTCCGGCCCAGCCCCACCAACCGCGTCACAACGGCAATCGTCTCGTCGAAGTGGGCCGGGGCCAGATATCGGCAGGCGATCTCCACGACGGGCAAGTACAGCCCGCGACGCTCGATCTCGCGGTACGGCAGGCCGATGCGGTCCAGCCAGTCGACGCGTCCCATCTCGCACCAGACGAGGTGGTTCGCGTGATAGACCACACCCATCTGGTCTGTCTCGACATACCGCACGCGGAGCTCGATGCGGCCCTCGGGACCCGCCGCGCGGTGGCCCTTCCAGCGAGTCAACGCGAACTCGCCGCCGGCTCCTTCGTCCGGCGGGACCACGGGGCCTGTCGAAGCCTCTGGAATCTCGGGGCAGACCATGCGTTCCTTTCGTCCAGGGAGGCCCCAGGCACGTCTCCCGGGGCCGTCGTCAGCCGGCAGTTTACCGCGATCCACTGGACTCGAGCCGCCGGACTGCCGATAGGAGGACTCATGCGGACGTGGTCCAGAGCCGCCCCTTCGACCGTGCGGCACCTCCAAAGGACGTCGCTCGCCCTTTGGCTGGGGTTCCTCGCTCTGGTGACACTGTGGGCCGCCCTGGCAGCCCTGCTCGCGGGTTGCGCCGCGGCACCGGATTCCATCCCGTTGCTCGCCCCCCCGACACCGCTCACAGGAGAGGTCTCGGGGACGGTCAGCGGTGACCGCGCGCCGCTCAATCTGGCCACGGTCAGCCTATCCCCCAGCGGAGTCGCATCCCTCACCGACGCGGCCGGCGCCTACACGCTCGGCAGCGTGGCACCGGGCACCTACCTGCTGCGCGTCTCGGCCACGGGCTTCCGGGATGCCTCGCGCGACGTGACGGTCCTGGCAGGCCGGCGCTCGGGGGGAGACGTGCGCCTGGTGCCGCTCGCGGGAAGCGGGGCGCTGGCCGGCCGGATCACTGACGGTCAGCACGCCGTCTCCGGGGCACGCGTCGTTCTGACGACCAGTACCCTGTCGGCGCTCACGGGCGACGACGGGACGTTCCTCTTTTCCAGCATCGCTCCGGGGCTGTACGACGTGCAGGCCTCGCGCAACGGCTTCGAGACGGGCCACGCCTTCGTCCGGGTCGTGACGGGCGAGCTGGCGCGGACCGACCTGGTCATGGCGCGCATCGCCAGCGGGACGCTCACGGGGAGGCTCACCGACGGCGTCCGCCCGATCGCCTCGTGCAGCCGGCTGGGCGCCGTCTTGCTCTTCGTGGGAGGGCGCTCGACGCAGGTCACGGTCCCCCGTCCAGAGGACTGCGCGCGCAGCCGCGGGCTCCTGACCGTGGACGACCGCTTTCGCTTCGAGAACCTGTCGACGGGGCCGCACATCCTGCAGGCCGTGGTCAACGGCTTTCAGACCGGAACGAAGGTCGTCGAGGTGCTGGGCGGGATGGACAACAACGGAGACCTCGTGCTGAGCCTGGACGGGACCAAGGCCGCCGTGACCGGTACGGTCCTCGATCCGTCGCTCCTGCCCGTGTCAGCCGCCCAGGTCGTTCTCTCCGTGGGCACCACGACGGCCACGACGTCCAGCGGGACCGACGGCCGCTTCGTCCTGTCGGGCTTGACGCCTGGCACGGCCACCCTGACGGTCAGCACGACCCGCTCGGGCAGCGGCGTTCGGACGCTGACCCTCAGCGCCGCCGGGACGGCCGACGGGACGATCCTCCTGCAGCGCTGAGGGGTGCAGGGGGGCCCCGCCGGGGGGGCGCGAGCGTGTCGAACGGCGGGGAAGTCCACGTCGTCAGTTGGACGGGGAAGGTCCCGGATGGGAGGATGACTGAAGGACAGAGGACAGAAGGGTGAAAGGTGTAGATTTCGAATCCAGCGGGAGGGGGCGACCGTCGTGAAACGCACTCCGGGGAACGTGTCGCTTGGCTGGAAGTCCACTCGCCAACAGTCCTGAGGGGGCGAAGGGCTCGGGAGGAAGGCAGAGAGGACTCGGGAGTCGGGGTGGCCAGTTGTCCGCAGCCGCCGCACGCCCTGGCCCTGAGCCCCTTGAGCCCCTTGGGCCCTCCGTGGCAAACAGGAAGCGGTTCCTGGCCCACGGACATGCTTTTGGGGGGCGGGTGCATACTCTGCGCATGG
>JACQZL010000368.1 GCA_016213865.1 Candidatus Rifleibacteriota bacterium | reverse complement strand
TACACCAACCCCATCCCGCCCTGACCCAGCTTCCGCACCAACTCGAACCGACTCGCGAACTCCGCCGAAAGCTCAGGCAACCCCCGCGTCGCCATCGCCGCCTTCTCCTGCGGCGTCTGCACCAACGTCCCCCCGGGTCGCGGCAACAGCATCCCGCACGCCCCGCAGGCTTCACCCGCCCGCTTGCCTTCCTGTCCGCAGACCTCGCACTTGGCCATCGACGCGAAGATGCCCTTTCATTGCCCGCGTACCCAAGTGTAGCACGACCCTCGCCGAAAGGCCCGCATGCTCTCGCTTGGGTCCCGGCCGACAGCGCTATCGAGTCGGCCGGCCAGCCGATAGAATGAAGGCGACGGTCAGCCTGAGAAGATGGCTCAAATGGAGCCCAAGTACTTCACGATCCGCATGTTCCCGACGGTGGCTCTCCGGGGGCCGGAACTGGCCGCGCTCCTGGACGTGTTCGAGCAGAACCCGGTGCTCGCTCCGACGCACTGGGGCCACGACGAGCGCGCCAAGACGAGGTACGACCGCCAGGAGCTTCTGGCGCTGGCGCCGCCGGAGGGGGCGCGGTTCTCTGAGCTCTGGCTTCATCGCAAACCGGCGCCTGCCTACTCGGACAGCTTCAGCACCAGGACCGGCCTCTTCTGCTTCCTGGACTTCGAGTTTGCCGACCACCTTCCCAGGAAGTACTGGGAGCCGTTTCTCGTGGCCTCGGAGCGCATCGCTGACATTGCCCGACCCAGCTTCGGGGTGACCCACATGCTGGCCCCCGCTCCGTGGCCGTGGAAGACCGAGACGGAGCGCCTCCATCGCTGGATGCACTTCTGCGTCCAGCCCACGCCGGTCCGCGTCAACCCCAACGGGCCGATCGGGTTGGGGCACGTCACCACCTTCGGGCCGAAGCTGGCGGCGTTGTTCGGTCAGTCGTTCCTGGAGCAGGCGCCACTTTCGGTCGAAGCGTTGGCCTGGGGCGGGTTCAGACTGTCCCTGCCCTCGCCGGCGCAGGGGGTGCCGTTTCCGGAGCAACTCCAGCGGTGGCGCGAGGCCATGGACTACCTCGGCCAGGCCAGGGTGCTGGCGACCCCGGTGTTCGAGGACGACGCCAGGACCGTGTCTTTCCGGCCCGGCGAAGCCTGGCTGAAGAGGCCGAAATCGTGAGAGGGCCAGGTGCCCACGACGGGCTATGACGAGATGGACGGGCCTCGGTTCCTGGAGCTGGCCGCCCGGGCCCGCGAAGGGCAGTCGACGCTGGAGCGAGTGCGAGTTCGTGGGGCGGACCTCTCCTTCTCGGACCTGTCGGACCTGCACGCCGCGCGGCTCGAGGCGATCGCCGTCACCTTCAAGGCGACACTCCTGGAGCGGGTCGTCTTGCGGGATTGCCGCTTCGAGGAGGCCGACTTCAGCGGCGCCATCCTGGACGAGGCCGACCTCGCGGACTGCGACTTCGGCGGATGCCGGTTCGAAGGCGCCTCGCTGCGAAACGCGAAGCTCGCCGTCAGCTCGGCCCGCGAGGCTTGCTTCGACGAGGCCTGCCTTGCCGGCGCGGACCTGACAGGCACCTCGCTGGCCGACTCCTCCTTGCGCCACGCCAGCCTGGTGCGCGTCAAGGCCGCCGGGGCCAGCTTCAAGAGGGCGGACCTGACCGACGCCGACTGCCGGGGCGGGGACTTCCGAAACGCCGACTTCACGGGAGCCCGGCTGGAGGGCGTCGACTGGTGCGACGCCGACCTGGAGGGCGCGCGGTTCGACGAGTTGGAGCTCTGAGGGACCCACCCCTGGCACCGTCTGGCACCGCTGCCACCTCGAGCTGACTGGTCGACCGGTCATTGCCGTCCTCGACGTGCGGCGCCCTCTGGACGCAGAGAACCGAGAAGCGGAGGTGTCGCGAGTTCCCCTTCATGGCGACGAAATGCCCGCCTCGAGAGCCGGTGCGCCAGTTGTCGGGGGGCGCGCCTGGGGTTCGAACATCTCTACGAGCGTCGCCAGCGCACACTGAAGGGTGGTCGATGGGAGCGCGCCGAGCCTTCTGACGAGCCTTACCCTGTCAATCGTGCGCAACTGGTCGAGCACCACGTGTCCCTGCTTCTTCTGGAAGTGACACGGGATCCGAGTGGGTAGCGGCCTTCCCTGGCTGGTCATTGGCGCGACAATCACCGTCCCCATCGTCCGGTTCATCTCGTCTGGTGACACGACCAGTGCCGGCCGTGTCTTGGCAATCTCGTGGCCAACGGTGAGCTTTCGGCAGGCGTGCGCCAGTGCCGCGGCGGGGGTGCCGACCGGACCCGAGGCCCCGTTGGCGCCGCCGCATAGAACGACCCAGCCATCGGGGGGCTGGTGAAGCTAGTCGTT
>JACQZL010000367.1 GCA_016213865.1 Candidatus Rifleibacteriota bacterium | reverse complement strand
CCGCCCATACCCAGACGGTACACGGTCCAGTGTGATGGTCCCGTACAGTTCGCACAAGGGGACGGAAAGGGCCGCGCCGTGTCTCTTCGGGTCAAGGCTCCCATGCCGGCGGGAACAGCGCTGACCATGCTCCCGTCGTTCCGGGTTCCTGTGGTCGGGCTCTACCTCGTTCCCAGCGAAAGCGTCGACCTGGATAGGCCGGATTCGGCGCCATATGGGGCTTACATGGCCTCTCATTTTCGGCCAACGGCCGAGGGCACGTGGGAGGCTACCCAGGGACTCCCGCCGGGCAGTTACTCCGTCGTGGTGTTCAGCGAGGGCCAGGAGCCTGGAAGCGTCCACGTCCGCATTGTGACACCCGAGTGACCACGGAGCCACGGAGCCACCTGGCCACCTAGCCCTCCAACAGCCAAGAAGGAGCGTTCGAAACAAGTGCTTCACCGGTCTTTTCGCGGTTCGTCATGGACACGTCAGTTCCTGGCCCTTGCAGCGGCGTTCGTGGCCTGTCTCCCCTGTTCCGCCCAGCCTGAGGATCCGGCAGACCACCTCCGTCCCTTGCCCAAGGTATCCGCGGTCCGGCTCTGGATCGACTCCGAGCCCAGGCTGGCCCGGGTCTTTGCCAGGCTTGGAGACGGCGACCGGGTCAGCCTCGGCCGCACGCCGACCTGCTGGGCGGGCGCCCTGCCGTCCAGGCCGACCCGACTCAGCATCAGCATCCTGCAGGATGGGTATCGGGCCGAGGAGGTCGGCGTCATGGTGGGTCCGGGCGCTCGCCCGAAGCCGATAACGGTCAAGTTGACTCCGGCGGCAAGACAGGGCAAGCGCCCCGAGGTCTTGCGGGTCCTCTTTGACAAGTCCCGAGCCGAACGCCTCCGCTATCGCCTCGTGCGCCTCGGCCGCGGGCTGCCTACGGGGACGACGATCTCGCTGGGACTGCTGTCCGAGGAGGCAGGCACGAGCGCCTTCTTGCTGGGTCCGATTCCCGGCGGGCAGATTTCGAAGTCGAGTCTGACGAGCAGGGCGTGCCGCCAGTGGATGGAGGCCAACCTCCGAGCGAGACCGTCCCGAGCCAGCACGTCCGAGTGGACATGCCTCTCTTCGCACCCACCGGGTCAATACGCTCTCGTGCTGGCGAGCCAGGATTGGGGCCCCGAGTCGGTGGAACTGAAGTTGGGTTATCCGCGGCCTCTCGAACCGGTGCGAGTATCGGTGCCTTTCGAGGAGGTTCATGTGCCCCAGGTCCGCTGCCGGCCCTTCGACCTCCCCGAAGGCCTTCCGGCGGGCACGCTGCTGACCTTGCGGCCTCGCTTTCCCGTCGCGCCCGAGACCGTGTTGCTGCGGCACGGCCCTCTTCCCGGCACGGACCTTACCCCGGATGGTCTGCAGCCTGCCGTCTGCCGGGAGTGGATGCAGCAGTCCCTGGTGGAGACGGTCGCATCTGACGACCGGACGACCTGGGAAGTCCGGCAGCCGCTGGGTCCCGGCAGGTACGCGCTGGCGGTCTGGACCGCATCGGCCGCCCCTGGAGAGGTCCTCCTGGAGATCGTCCGTCCGTGAAGCTGGCCGCCCACACGCCGCTCGGATTGCTGGCAGGACTCGTCTTCGCCGCAGTCCCTGCCCAGGCCGTGTGGGCCGCCCCTTCGTCGAGCACGGTCGCGGCGCCGCCCCGTGAGGTGCTCGCGGTGTACCACCGGCTGAAGGAAGGCCTGGACTTCACCTCGGCCGAGGGCCGTCTGAGGCAGCTCAGCGACAAGACGCTAGGCGCGGCCGACAGGGCCTGGTGCGGGTACTACCTGGCCGTGATGCAATACGCCAAGGGTGACGAGCGATGGAGGAACTCGATCGAGAGCGCCACGCGCTCGAGGCCGGACTTGCTGCTGGAGGTCTTGCGGTCACCCGACTTTCGCGGCCACTTCAACCGCACTCTCCTGGGTGCGGCGCTCGCATCCGTCGGGCAGCAGGAGCCCCCCCTCCTCGAGGAAGTGGTCTTCTCGCCGGCTCGCAGCCGCTTCTTCGATTCGCGGTCCTTGTCGGACGCCTTCGAGTTCCTCGAGGGGCAAGCGTCGACACCCGGCCTGGACGGCACCACGAGCGTCAAGTTGCACCCTCCACCTGGCCTGCCGACCGCCGTGGTCCGCCTCAGAGGAACGCCAGGAGTCCCGTTCCGCTTCACCGTCGAGCGGGCCGACGACGTCGAGGACGCGTCGGTGGAAGCAACCCTGTCGACGACTCGTTCCAACATGAGGCTCGTGGCTGCCAGCGCCGGCCTGACGAGGGCAACCACGATGGTTTGGTTCAGCGAGGCGACGGCAGCCCTGGTGAGGCTGAGCCTCGACGAGGGCAGTCGCGCCTCGACCTGGCGCATGCAGTTCGAGAGGCTCGGGTGGCTGGTCGTGGAGAGCGACCCACCGGCGGTCCCGCTTGCGGGGCCGGCCTGGTTGAACGCGGGTACGCGAACGCCGTACACGACGGCGCTGCCCGGGGGCGGCACGATCTGGGCGTTCTCCATCGGCCCCGCTGGCTTCACGACCCGAACGAGCGCCAGCATCACGGAGGGGCGTACGACCGTGGTGAAGGTCGCGCTTCCCGGGCAGGTGTTGGCCAGGGCCAGCGAGCAGGATTGGTCCCTGAGGTTCGATCCTCCCGTGGTGCAGGGACTGGCGGTTTCGGGTCTGGCCGCGCCCGCGATGACGGTTCCACGGGGTACCTACAACTTGACAGCCACCAAGCCGGGGTTCCTGCCGAAGGCCCAGTCTGTCCAGGTGGTGCCGTGTGCGACAGCCTCTGTCGCCTTCGTGCTGAAGCCGGACGAGGCGCCGCCATCGCCCGTCTGCCAGATCGCCTCGGCGCCTCCAGGCAAGACGGATGGTGTCAGAGGCACGGTTCAGCCCGGAGCCAGAGTCTGCATCCGGGAGCGCTCGGCAGACGGAACGGTGCTCGCCACTCTTGCGGCGCCGATGGGCTCGTTCGAACTCGACCTCGGAGACAACATGGTCGCTTCAGTCGCCGTCTCGGCGCTCAGCACCACAGGCAGGGAGAGCGAGTACGTCACTTTCGCCAACGACGTGGAGCGTCCCGCGGCGGCATCCATCGAGACCGTCGCCCAGAACGCGCCCCGCCAGTCCGACTGGATCGCAGGCCACGCGGAGGCGAAGGCCCGGGTGGACCTGCGACCGGAGGCCGCGGGTGCGACGACCCTGAGCACCATGGTGGCCGCCGACGGCCGCTACCGGATAGACCTGGGCGACAACCGGATCGGACGCTTCACGGTGTCGGTGACAGATGCGGCAGGCAACGAGAGCGAGGGGACGACCGGTGCCAACGACATCGATCCTCCTCCAGCCCCGAGCGCCGTGGCGGCCGTTCTCCCGCAAGGCGGCCGTGGCTGGACCCTCACGGGCTCGGCGGAACGCGGCTCGACCGTGCAGATCCGGGCCGCCGATTCCGAGGCCGCACCGCTCGTGACCACGCAGGCAACTGACGGGGCCTTCCGGGTGACCCTCGCGGAAGGTCCGTTCACGCGGGTCTCCCTGAACGCCACGGATCGCGCCGGCAATCGAAGCGGTCTCGCCGACGTCTCCGTGCCGCCGTTGCCACCCCCACCACCGGAGACGGCCATCGCGAGCCTCGAGGTCACCGTCAACGGCCGACCGGCGCTGGCAGGCGAGGTGCAGGTCTTTGTGGACGATCGTCAGCAAGTGACGATTCCAGCGGATTGGCGGCTGACGCTTCCGCCTGGAGAGCACAGCTTTCAGGCGCGGAAGGGCACTTCGGCAAGCGACTCCGCACGGCTCGAGCTGCCGGCCAAGCTAACTCGGACGGTTTCGCTCGCTATCGTGGAGCCTGGAGTCCTGACTCTGGCCGTCCGACAAGACGGAGCCGCCGTGAGCGAGGGGTTGCTGGCTCGCGTCAACGGAGGCAAGGAGGCGGCGCCGGACGGCGCCGGACGCCTGCAGTTGCGGCCAGGCAGATACCGGATAGAAGTCAGAGCAGGCCCCGCGGGCGAGTGGTCCCCTTCCCGCGAGGTCGAGATCGCGGCCGGTTCCGAATCGCGGCTAGAGGTGGAGTTGCCGCCAACGATGGGGACCATGCGGGTGGAAGTCACCCGTGGCACCGAGAGTGTGACGGCAGGCGTGCTGGTCCGTTTGAATAACGGCGCCGAGATGCCATTCCCGGAGGGCGGCCGGTTCGAGAAGCTGACTCCCGGGAGCTATCAGGTGGAGGCGCGCCTGGCGGACGAGAGGGAGTGGACGGCGGCCCCCACGGCCCGGGTCGTGGCCGGCAGGGAGACCCGCGTGACGGTGTCGGTTCTGGTCCCCCCGGGCACGCTGCGGGTCCTCGTCACGCAGGACGGAAGAGAGGTGACCACCGGGGTATTCGTCAGGCTCGATCGGGGCAAGGCGCAGACGCTACCGGAGGGCGGCCGGTTCGAGAAACTGCCCCCCGGAAGCTACCGAGTGGAGGTTCGCATCGGCACGGACGGGGAGTGGGCAGCGGCGTCGGAGCTCGCAAGAGTCGCATCGGGCGCCGAAACGCAAGTTGCCATCGCGCTGCAGTCGCGCGCGACGCTCGTCGTGATCGTGAAGCGCGGGGAACAACCCTTGTCCAGAAACCTCTGGGTGACCGTCAACGAGGGGCCCGCACGGAGCCTGCCCGCCCGGGGACTCGTGCTGAGCGCCGGGACGCATCGGGTCCGGGTGCGCGAGGGGCAATCGGGGCCGTGGACACCCGTTCCTGACGTCGTGCTGACGGCCGGCGCGAGAATGGAACGGGAGGTGGTGCTCCCGATCGAGGACGGCACGTTGGTCGCAATCGTCAAGCGTGGTGAGGAGACGCTGGCGACCAACCTCTTCGTCAGCCTGGATGGAGGCAAGCGTCGACAGATCCCGCCCGGCGGTCGCCTGAAACTGCCCGCCGGCTCGCACGAGGTGCGTGTTTGCGAGGGACAGGGACCGTGGTCGCCCACCAGGACAGTGTCGATCGAAGTCGCCAAGGACTCCCGGGAGGAGTTCGAGGTTCCCGGCCCGGAAAAGGGCACGTTGATCGTAGTCGCCCGGCGCGGTGACCAGCCTGTGACGTCCAACCTCTACATTGGGGTCGACCAGACCGACGCACGCCGGCTCTCTTCGGATGGACGCCTGCAACTGGATGCCGGATCGCACCGGGTCCGGGTTCGCGAGGGACGCGGCGAGTGGTCGGAGACCAGGACCGTAACCATTGATCCCGGCCAGGAGAAGAACGAGACCTTCGAGCTGGCTGCCGTTGCAGCAGCCACCTCCGCCAGTTCGGGCACAGCGGCGGTTGCCGGCGCCGGCGAGTGCACCATGAACCAGTCCTTCAACCTGCCTGCCAACGGGCGCACGGTCTTCAAGCTCCCGTGCAACGGCGGCAACTTCAAGCTCTCAGTGACGTCGTCCTCCGAGGTCGACGTCTTCGTCGTGCCGAGCGGTCAGGCGAGGTCGGCGATGTCGTGGCAGAAGGGCGACGCCAACCCGGTCGGCGGGGCCATCGCCCAGTCGACTGAGAACCGCAGCGCCAACCTCACATTCAACCTCCCCAGAGGAGACACGTTCTACGTCATCGTGGATGACAGCATTTTCCCGGGCGACCGAGGCGAGGGCATGTTCGTCGCCGCCAACGGGACAGTCCAGTGCAGCCCTCAGTGACTTCGCAGAGACTTATGGATAGCGTGGAAACAGGCGAACTGGAATTCACTTTCGAGTCGGGTCCGTACAAGGGCGGCAAGCCGATCTCCATCCGCGGAGACCACGTGATGCTGGGCTCGGACCCGCGCGCGGACGTCGTCGTGCCGGGCCCGAAGGTCCTGCCCAAGCACGCCCTGATTACCTTGACCAACAAGGGCTACGAGCTGTACGCCCTGAGCCCCGAGGACATCTGCGTCAACGGCCAGCCGATCACCGATTCGCAGGTGCTGGCCAGCGGAGACGCAATCCGCCTCGGGGACGAGAGCGTCCTGGTGGTTCGTTTCGCCGGCCGGCCGGTGGCGGAGCTCCCGGATGCGATGCTCCAGAAGCCACCGCGGGGCCTCCTGGTCGAAGTCCGCACGCCGTCGCAACGGATCTCTCGCAAGACCTTTCGAAAAGGGCTCGTCGTGGTGGGTTCTTCCATCGGGGCTGACGTGTGCGTCCCGGACGATCGGGTCTCGGGCAAGCACCTGGTGATCCGGGCACGTCAGGACAAGTACTTCTTCTATCCCGAAGGCAAGGAACCCGTCATTTCGGGAGACCATGCCGTTCATTCGGACGAACAGGTGCTTCCGGGCCAGCGGGTCCAGATCGGCGGGCACCAGCTCCTGTTCGAGATCCTCGCGGCCGATGGGGCCATGGGCCTTTCCGGCCGCTGGGAGGACAGCCAGTCCTCGCTGGCAGATCTGCTGGGCGTGACGCCTCCTCCGTCGGTCGCACCCGGCACGCCACCGACGCCCTTGCCGCAGCCCTCGGACGCGGCGACGGTCCTGCTCACGCCGGCCAACGCGGACCGCCCTCCCCCGATGGCTCAGCTTCAAGGAATCGACTCGAGGTCCTTGACCGTCGCCTGGAAGGGGGAGGACCCCTTCGTGATGATGGGGAGCGACCCCGCTTGCGACCTGTGCTTCCCGAACGACGGCACCATCGAGTCCCTGCACGCCATCTGCGCGTGGCAGGGGCGGGCGCACATCCTGCACGATCGAAGTGAGAAGAAGCTGACGACCGTCAATCGCGAGGGCCTGGACGGCCGGCCCAGGTGTTTGGAGCCGGACGACGTCATCTTCCTGGGTACCGGCCGGGCCTTGGCCTACGCCCGACTCGATCCACCGCCGCACTATCCGGAACCCAACCCGGCCTTCACCCTGGAAGTCGTGGGGGGCCCGCTTCGAGGACGGACCTTCACGTTCTCCAAGCCCAGCGTGACCATCGGCAGCCCTCCTCACTGCGTCCTGGGTCTCGACGATCTGGACCCGGAAGGAGAGTGGCTGCGGCTCGATGCCAGGGCCAGTTTCGGACACGTCCTTCTCACCGAGGCCGAGGAGGGCATCACCGTCAATGGGGCCGCCGCACGCAAGTCTCACCTGCTCCACTCGGGTGACTCCATTGCCCTCAAGGGCGTACACGAGTTCGTCTACAAGCCCGCGACCCCCATCCACGGTGACCCGGGGCCCCTGGACCCGTCTGCCTACGGCGTGCGCATCTGGGGCGCCGGCCGGCCCAGTCGGGACGTCCCGTTCGCCGAGCCGGCACTGCTGGTCGGCAACTCGCAGCACTGTGACGTTCGCCTGGACCTGCGCGGAGGCAAGCCCTACCCCGTTCTCCTCACCCTGGACCAAGGGAGCGGAGTGAAGGTCTGGTGCCGCGACCCGGCGGTGACTTTTCAGGTCGGCGGCGAACCGCGACTCGCACCGTTCTCCTGGCGCATCGACGAGCGCCTGGACCTGCCGGGTGGCTTGCACCTGCAGCTCTTCGAGTTCAAGCACACCAGCGGTCCCACGTTTCGGCCCGGCACCCTGTTCCTGCTCGAGCCACTGGGCCAGCCGGGCGGCGCACGCATCGCCTTCGAGAGCGAGAAGGTGAAGGTCGGTCACACCCCGAGCTGCGAGCTGCCGTTGAAGGCCCCCACGGCCGGATTGCCCCAGGCGGACGCCGTGGCCTATCTGGTGACCCTGGAAGGGCGTACCGTCCTGTATCCGAAACCCGGGCACAGGACCACGGTCGACGGGACGGAGTGCCCCAACCCGGTCACGCTCGAGAACGGGAACGTCATCGGATTTCCTTCCGGCGAGGAGTTCCGGTTCTTCAGCCCGGGGAGAGTGTCGGACTCGAAGCACAGGTCTGCTGATGGCGGAGCTCGCTCGGCCGCTAGCGTGAACGCGCTCTACTTCCTGGAGCCGGTATCCAGCGCGCCGGCCGACAGCCCGGCTGCCGTGGTCCCTGTCAACTCGACCAAGTTCCTTGTGGGCCGTTCCGACCAGTGCGACATGATCTTCGCCAGCCCGCACGTCTCGCGCGAGCACTTCGTGATCGCACTGGAACTGGAGGAGTTTGTCCTACACAACATTAGCCGTCAGGGGACCTGGGTCGAGGGCGCCCGAGTCGAGACTCGGCCGCTCCATGACGGCGATCTCATCAAGTTCGGCGATGACATCCAGTTCCGCTTCGTGCTGCCCCAATCTCCCGCGGAGGATGAGGACTTCGGTCCCGGCTTCGAGCTGGGGTTCATCAATGGCGAGCACGCCGACGAGAGGCTCGAGTTTCACAGGCTGCGGGTGACCCTGGGGCGAAACCAGGATTGCGACGTCACTTTTGCCAACGCCTCGGTCTCGCGCCGCCACGCGGACATCGCGTTTCGGGACGGCCGATACTGGCTGGTGCCGCTGGGCTCGACGCCGACCACCCTGAACGGTCGTCTCGTGCGCGCCGAAACAGTGCTCGAGGGGAGCGCCAACCTCGAGATCCCCGGGAGCCGGTTCGTCTTCCAGGAGCTTCGCCACGAAAACGAAACGGTGCCGGTCAGCCTGCCCTCGGAGCAGCAGCCCGCGGCACCCAGTCACGACACGGGCCCCCCGACCGGCGACGTGGGCGTCCCGTTCCGCCTGCGAGTCCTCGAAGGGCCGTGGGCAAAGGGCACCGAGCTGCCCTTCGCCCAGATGGTGGTGCGGATCGGCAGGGACCCTCAGAGCGACCTGCAGGTGAAGTGGCAGAGTGTCTCGGGGCAGCAGGCGATCCTCAGCACGCAAGCGGGCCAGGTCGTGATCGAGAACCGGGCGCGCACGCCCACGCTGGTCAACGGGGAGCTGGCCGAGGGGCAGGTTTTGAAACCCGGAGACCGGATCTCGCTCGTCCCGGGGATCGAGCTCGAATTCCTGCTGGGAGGCCGGGCCGGAGGCGAAACGAGCTCAGGCCCCGAAAAGGACGGCCCCCGGCCGTGGAGCTGGCTCTCGCGTCTCAAACAGTGAGCCGCCGGGGTGAAGCCCAGGAGGTGCAAGTTGGATTCCGTTTCTCACAAGTGCCCGCGGTGCAACGCCATGAACCCGCCCAAGCGCCTGATCTGCTGGTGCGGGTACGACTTCCGGGCGGGACCCGAAGTGCCCGCTGGCCAGCCCGAGCCAAGCGAGGGCAGCAGGGCGGGCGTTTCGCCCGTCCTGGCCCGGCGCCAGCCTGGTCAGTCCCCGGCCGAAGAGGTTGCCGCGGTCTTCTCGCCTCCACAAGATGCGGACTTGCCGTCTCTACCGCACAGCCCGACGGTCGATCAAGCCCTCGCGCCCGGTGGGGTGCGCTACGATCCTCGTGGGGGTCTGTGTGGTCCTGGGGGTCCTGGTGGGTCTGGTTTTCGGGAGCGGGGTGGGCGCCTACTTCACCCAGCGGCAATCCCTGTGGGACGAGCCGACGCGGCGAGGCTTCTCGGGCATCGGGACCCTGTGCTCGCTCATCGGTGCGGTGATCGGCGGCAAGCTCGGCTATCACCTTGGGCAGGAATGGGCGTTCTGGCTCCGGCTGACGGCCCAGTTCGCGCTCTGTCAGGTCGAGATCGAGAAGAACACGAAGGGAGAGAAGGGGTGATGGGCTCTTTCTCACGCCATCACGGCTGGGTACTCTGAGGGGTAAACGTCCTGAAGAGCGCCTGCGACAGTCCGCCGATCTCGGTGCCAAGGCCACGCGAGAACTCTGGTCCGGCGAGAAGCGCCTTACGCTGAGAAGGCTCGAACGCGATGCTTGGATCGAAACTGCCCTGGGTCCCGCCGCCTTCTGGAGCGTACTGGACCGGAGGTTCCCGGAACCCCGCCTTGTCGATGTCGGCTTCGGCCGCTATCACGACCATTGGACCGATCTCCACGCCACCTTCGGCCTTTCCAACGCTCACCGGGACGTTGGTGGCCGGCGGAGCCATCTCGGGCAGACCGTTCACCTCGGGCGCCTTGACCGGACCAGCCAGAGGTCGAGCTCCTTCGGTTCCGGTTGCGGGAATTGGAGGCGGAGTCGAACCCTGCGCACCCACCGCCTCCACGAGCGCAAGACCGAGCAGCAGGGAAACTCCAAGAAAGACAAACGCGCGGTGTACCATCCCAGATCGACCTCCTGATTCGTTTGCTGCACGCCTTCCAGCGGGGCTCCGGAGAACCGAGTCAGCTCCGGACAATCTGACGTCTGATGCCCGACTAGAACTGCTTTCTCAGCCCCCCCTGAAGCACGAGGTCAGGCGCATCGTCCGTCACCCCAATTCGCAGTTGAAGCCCGAGGGTATGCTCTTTTCGCTCCCGGTCCCAGCCAAGGAAGGTCGACATCTCTTGGCGGTCGGAGTTGACCAGTCCAAGGGGCGCGGTAAGGAAGCTCGTGTCCTGTCCAGGCATCAGCCGGGCCTTCTCAATCTGATTGAGCCGCAGGCCATAGCTCAGGGTCGCTCCAGGGACGCCTAGCCTGCGCCTGAACTGCAAGTCGCCGCCGTACCGGTCTCCGAAGTCGACGTTGCGAACGACGAAGCCAGTCGGGGGTAGCACATCACTGATGCCCTGGTACTGGTAGAAGACCCTGAGCCGGCCAAAGAGCTTCTTGCTCAACTTGCGGTCTTGAGTGTAGGAGAACTGGAGCGTGGGGTCCTTTTCCAGGTCGACCTTCGAGGGCGCCGCGTCACCCACGTCGCCGAAGGCGATGCCTGCGGGGTTGATCGCGGTCTCCCCGAAGAAACCGGACGCTGTCAGTGCGTACTGGTCCCGCCGCTTGGCGCTCGGCCGGACGGTCATGGCAATGCCCGCGTAGGCCTGGTCGGCCGGATCGCGCTTGGTCACCAGCCGTGTGTCCCCTGTCGGAGACAAAGGGAGACGCCGTAGTTCAGTCGATGTCAGTGGCACTGCATCCTCGAGCAGAGACTCCAGATTGTCGATCCCTTGATCAAAGTACGTGTTCAGTTGGGGCGAGTAGGCCTGCGAATAGGTCCCTGTCTTCGTGAATCCCAACGTGAAGTTCCACTGGCGCTGATCGCTGGCCTTGCGCTCGAAGTTGAGGCGAGCGCCGAGGTCAAACCCCTTCCCGAAGTAAGGCTCCGAGACATCCATACTTGCTTCACCCAGCGCGGTCACCAGCAACTGCTCGTCGGGATCCAGCCTGCTCTTTCCAGTCGGCGCCCTCACCGCCAGGTCCATCCACGAGTTGTTTCCATTCTTCCCAGGCCGTTTGAGCACGTACCTGGGATGAAGCGTGAGATCGCGAAAGCTCTGAATCTCCAGGTGCGCATCGGCGCCTCTCGCGAAGGACGGCTGCAGACTGATGCTGGCCGCACGAGATGGGTCGAGGTACACCTGTCTGCCGTCCACGTCGACCAGGCTGGCCTGGATGGCGCCGGGGTCTGCACCATCAGGCAACCCCGGAGCTGGACTTGGCGTCAGAGTAGGTGGCCGTTGCAGGTCGCCCAGCATCCCCCGGTAGGTCGCCTGGGAGTACGGAGCTTCTGCCTCCAGCGACCACCTCGAGCCAAGCTTCCAACCGAAAGTCTCGGTGGCTGTGAAGCGAGAGACCCGGGCACGGGTCTTCTGCTGCGAAACGAGGTAAGGCTGGGCCGCCTCGAGCCTGGCACGATAGGCGGCAGCGGTCTCCTGCTCCAACGCCTGGGTCACGGGATTCCGCTGCATCCGAACCGGCAGAGCACCCCCGACGGTAATCGGCACCAGACGGTTGAACTCGTAGACTTCGTAGGTGAAGTCGGTTTGATAGTACTTGTCCTTCTCATCCCGCTTTGAGCCGAGGCTGGGAATGGCGGCCCCGCCCTTGTCCGAGGCGAGAGCAGGCCCGGTGCTCGAGAGGGTGCTTGCGCCTGATCCGACGCCAGAGGCGGCAGCGACGGCACCCAAAGAGGAGACACCAAGCCGAGGAGGCTCACCGGATGCCGTTGCCGTCTGGCCTGACGCGATGCCCCAGGCCATGCACGAAACGACCATCGCCAGCAAACGGAGGTCCGTGGCTCCCTTTCGTACCGTTGCCCGAACGGACCACGCGGGCCCGCGCGGGCAACCGATCCAGCCCAAGCCCCCTCGCAGGCCGAGAGGGCCCTCCATAGCAGTAGCCAACTTCATTGCAAATCCTCCGACTGAAAAGACGCCATTTGGCTCTTCTTATCTCGCCACGCTTGACGGGTTCACGATCTTGCAGCGGAAGCCAATAGAAGGACGACTAGCTCCAACCGGCTCAGTCACCGGCAGTCTGCCGTAGATCGAATTCTGAAGGTACAGAGGCCCGTCCAGATACGAACCGCCACGGACACAGCGTCGCCCAGAAACGGCTGTTTCGGTCCACTCGGCTGCATTTCCCGCCAGGTGCCAGATGCCGGTGGCCGTCCTGCCCAAGAGGTACAGGCCCGTACTGGAGACTTCCGTGGTGACGGTGCGAGGCAGAGCCTCGGTGGAATAGTGGGCCCGCAACGGATCGGGACCAGGCGATTCGTTGCCCCAGGGATACGCGCTAGGGGGAACGGCATCCACGTTCGATACTGCGGTTCCCCAGGCCGCGGAAAGCCATTCGGCCTCCGTGGGGATCTGCTTGCCGGCCCACTCCGCGTACTTGCGTGCCTCTTCGTACGTGGATACGAGCACGGGCTGCAGCTCACTCTGGAAACCGCTTGCCGTGGAAAGAGGGGCAGCTATGCCCGACACCACCCCACGGTACGCGCCATACTGCCTGTTGCTCACTTCCGTCCTGTCGATGGCAAACCCGGCACCCGGATACGGTTGCACCATCTCCGACCCGTCCACGAGGCTGAGATACACGTCGCAGTTCCCGGAAGGCGTGAGGGCCTTGAGATACTTGGGACGCTGGGAAATCGTCGTCGACGCCGTCAGCCCCTGCGCATCCGTCACAGTCACCTTGATGACGTAGTCGCTCGCACCGCTGACGACGCCGGGTCGTGACGGCGCGAAGCTAGCCACCCGCGCACCGGTGCCGGTCAACTCGCTGCTTTGGGCTCCTGGCGGTATCGTGACGAACTCCCACTGGTATCGCAGTTCTCCATCCGAGTCGGGGTCGACCGCCGTCACCGTGAGTTTCGACGCGACCGTCACCCCGGCGCGGAGGACGACCGCAGGATCCGCCGCAATCGTCAGCCCGGTCGGCGCCCGGTTTGCCTGCAGCGTAGTGGAAGCCGTCGCGGTGACGAGCGCCCCGGCGTCGTCGACCAGCGTCAACTCGGCCGTGTAGGTGCCCTCGCCGTTCAGTGGGACCTGGTAGGTCGCTGTCGTGCTGATGGGGTCGTTCACCACAAGCTCCGAGCCAGAGGCCGAAGAGCCCTTGTCCAGCTTCCACCTGTACGTGAAAGGGTCTTGGTCGGGGTCTGAACTCGCGGATCCACCCAGGGTCAGCACAGTCGGTACATTCACGCGCCCCGGCGTGAGTGTCAATCTGGGCTCCGGCGGCCGGTTCGTGAACCGGACGCACGTACCTGCCTGGGTCCGCTCCTAGCCTACGCTCGCGGTCAACGTGAAGGCGTAGTCGGCACGGCGCGTTGCCGTGAAGGACGTGGACAGGGCCGTCGGCGTGTTGAGGGTCACCGCTGGCCCCAGCGTCTGCGTCCACTGGTACGTGGCGCCACTGGGCCCGGACGCTGTCGCCACAAGAGTGACGTTCTTGTTCTCGGGATAGAGGCGGTCCGGAACCGGGGCGATCTGCACCGCCGGAAGCTTGGGCGTACTGTTGGCGAAGCCCGGGTAGCTCGGAAGCGGGAGCATGAAAGACCGGGCCGTGACCACGCCGCCGGGCTGCGAGGGAACGAGCCTTGTCAGGTACCCCTTCCCAGGCCGTAGCGGCAACGTCGGGCTGACCGGCAACGCCACCTCGAGGGTCCGGCCCGTGTCCGAACTGGTAGCCAGGAAGTTGGTGCCCAGCGTGGTCAGCAGGGAAGCTGACTCGGCAACCTGGGAACCAAAGGTGATCGGCGCCTGGGCGGTGCTCGCAACCGTGGTCGGTAACCCGACCAGACTGGGACCGTTGCCCAGCACGACCTGGCGCTCCTGAGGAAGCCAGCCCACGGCCCCCGTGAGGACCAGCGTGCTCTTGACCGTGACAGGAACCGCATAGCCGTAACCCGGCTTCAACTCAAAGTCGGTCTTCGGATCGGCCCGCAGGCAGACGCCGAATCGAGACTCGCCCGTGATCGGATCGACCGTGGTCCGCGCCACCATCTGGGCCGACTTCAGGGCGTCGAGGAAGAGGGTCTTGGCCGTCAGGTGGGCGGGTTTCACCGGCAGCGAAATCAGGTTCAGGCCCGGCCTGAGCTCGATCTTGAAGTCCGTGGTCGTCTGGAGCTTCGGAGTGGATGCGGACGTGCAGGTGTCAACCTTCGAGAACGTGTTTCCCGCGACATCGGTCGAGGCAACGGTCACCGTCATGCTGTCCCGGAGCCGGGTGCCGTCCTGCGGGAAGAGGTAGTACTGGAACTTGTACCGCGGATTGGGCTGACCGGCCTCGGGCACCATCGCCGTCGGCGAGATGTCGGAGACGCCGGTGCCATCGCGGGCCACGCGAACGAGTGGATTTTCCGCCAGAGTCTCGGCAAAGTCGGCCTTGATCCAAACCGGCCCTGCGACGAGGGGCGTCGGGTCGTAGGTGATGGTGGCGGCCGGGTGCGTGTTGTCGACGACGAAGACGTTGTTGGGCGTCTCGTCACAGACGTTGCCGGCTGCGTCGATCCCATCGATATCCAGCGTTCGGCCCCCGTCTGGTCCGTCACTGTCGCGCACCGTGGCCTGGAAGATCCACGTCTGGCGCGAGACGGGGCTCATCGGGGCGTTGGCGACGTCGCTCCCGTCCACAACGCCGCCTGTGAGCGTGATCTTGGCGCTGGTCGGAGTAACGTCCTCGTTGAAGGTCGCCGTGATCAACAGCAAGTCCCCATCCTTGTAGCGGAACGGTTCCTTGTTGTAGGTGACGGACGTGATCTCCGGATACACGGTGTCGACCGTACCGCTCTGCAGTTTCACGGCCTGCTGGTTGAACGCGTAGTCCTGACCAGCCGACACAGTCGCCGTGTAAGCGTCGCCGGCCTGCGCGGTGGCGGTCACGTCAACCGTCACGGGCCACGCGAACCGCTTGTCTGCGTTCGAACGCGTGACTGCGCCGACCGAGAACCGAGGCCCTCCGGTGCCGCTGAAGGCCAGCGTTGGCGTGAAGGCGGAAACGATGCCTTCCACGAAGTCCGCCGTCACCGTGAGCTCGCCCTGATTGATGAACCCGGGGCCCTTGCTGAAGGTGAGTTGAGGCGCCAGGGGAGCCACCGTGTCGATCTTGCCTGTCGTCTGGGCCGCTGCCTGCTGCCCGTTGCCAGCGAGGTCCACGGCGCCGTTGAGCGTGGCCGTGTAGGGTGTGCCGTCCTGCAGAGTGGTGCCTCCGACCTCGCAGGTATAGACGATAGTCTTCTCGTCTGCTTGCTTCACCCCAGAGGCCACACTGAACGTCCCGGTGTCGCCGAGTTGCACATTCAGTTGGGGGGTGTTGCTGAGGGCCTCGGCATAGACCGCCGTCGCGGTGACAGTACCGGCCTTGTGGGGGCTGAGCGGCGAGAAGGAGAGGGTCGGAGGCGACGGATGGGTGTTGTCGATCGCGAAGGTGGCTGGAGCCGCCGCCGTGTTCGGGTTTCCAGCCAGGTCCGTGGCGGAGATCGTCACCGTGCGATCCCCAGTTGGGTCGCTGTCAGCGATGATGGTCTCGAAACGCCAGGTCTTCGGATCGGCGTCGCCTGCGTCTGACATCAACACACCCGAGACGGGCCCGCCGCCCACGTTGCCCACGCCAATCGAGATCCTGGGTGCCCCGGACAAGGTCTCGGTGAAGGTCGCGGTGATTTGCAGCGTGTTGCCGTCGCAGTAGCCGACGGACTTGTTGTAGGTGAGTGACACTGCGGGGGGAGTCGCATCCACCGTGAACTGTCCGCCCGCGGTCGGGTTCGACATCGGGTTCTCCGCCTGGTCACTGGCCGCCAGCGTCACCGTGAACACGTCGTCGTCTCCGGCCACCAGCGTGCGCGT
>JACQZL010000326.1 GCA_016213865.1 Candidatus Rifleibacteriota bacterium | reverse complement strand
GTGCCGGTGCTGGGGGCGATGGGGGTGCTGAGAGCCCCGGGGCCGGGGGTCCGTTCACCGGCCACGGTCTCCACCACCCTCGGGGTGGCGGCGGGGGGAACCGTGATCGTTGCCGGCGGAACCGGCGTCGGGGTCGATTCGCCGATGCAGCTCGTGCAGGTTGGGATCACCGGCTGCGTCGGCGTGGGCGAAGGACCAGGTCCCGGCTTCTGGTTGTAGAAGCAGAGCGTGGTTGTCTGGCCGTTGTTGACGGTCGCCGAGGCCGCCGTCGAGCTGTTGGCGGGCGTGCCGGGGCAGCTCACGTCGCCGGCACCAACGCTCCAGCCCTTGTAGGTGTAGCCGCTCTTCGCGTCCTCGCTGACGGTGTAGGTGCCGCTGGCGAGGCTTTGGGCGGCGGAAGGGCTGGTGGCGCTGAAGGCGATGTCCTGCGCCCCGCTCGTGATGTCGGCAGTGAAGCTCTCCCCCGGGGCACCACCATCGTTGACCTTCTTGATGATCAGCCTGCCCAGGGGCTGGTTGTAGAACGTGACGACGTTGCTGTCGTTCTCGTCCTGGGTGACCGTCACCGACGCACCCGTGCCGCTGCTGTTGACGTTGCTGTCGGTGCGGCTCCAGCGGACCGTGCCGCTATAGCCGGCCTGCACCGCCTCTGTCACCGTGCAACTGCCCGTCGGTGTGCCCAGGAACTCGGCCGTGCCCGTCGCGTTCCCGCCGGCGCCGGTGTTCACCGGCCCGAGCTGGCTGGCACCACAGGTCACGGTCATCGCCCAGCCGTTCTCCAGGTAGTCCCCCGCGTCCTGCTGGCCGTTGCCGTTGAAGTCGATCACCTTCTTCACCTGCAGGTTCGGCGCCGCATGAACCGCCGGGCAAGGCCGGTTCGTGAACGTCCACGTGATCGTCTGCCCGGCCCCAGCCAGAACCGCGGTGGCGTTCTCAACGGTCGTGTAGTACCCCTGCGAGCTGCTGTTCGGCAGCGCCGGGCACGACCCCTGCGCCTGTGCGGCGTTCTCGCTCACTGTGTAGGTGCCCAGCTCGATGCCGCTGAGGGTGACGCTGCCGCCCCCGAACCCGATGTGCGGCGTCGCCGGCGACGGCCCGCCCACGGTGAAGTCCCAGCCCCCCACCGGCCGCGTGAGGTCCCCGGTGAGGGTGTTGTCGACCTTGATGATGACGAGGTTCCCCAGGGCCCGGTTCGTGAACGTGACCGTGCACTCGGCCCCCGCCGCAACCAACACCTCGGCATCATGCAGAATAAACTGCAGGGCCCGCACGAGTTCGGGATTGTCGCTGAGCAACCGGCTCCCCTCGGCCTGGGCGCCACAGGCGCCGGAGTAGGCCACGTTGTCGAGCACCCAGTTCGCCGCCGGAGACTCGTCGATGAAGTATCTCCCGGCCGCCACCCCGCTGAAGACGACGCTGTCGTCCCCGCTGCCCTTCTTCCCCTTGAGGGAGAAGCTCGTGTGGCCGGGAATGTCGCTCCCATAGCCGAAGCTGTCCGAGGCGCTCCCGCCGATCGCGTGCTTGATGACCGTGATCTTCCCCGGCGGGGAGGCGTAGGTGTTTCGAATGCAGACCGTGACATCGCCCTGGGCCGGGATCGTGGCCGTCGCCAGACCGCCGTTGAGGTCCAACGGGAAGCCGTTGCAGTTGGCGAAGAGCCCCGCCCGGACGAAGTAGCCCTCGAGCGACCACGGCGCCCCCGGCGTGTTCTCCGCTACCGTCTGCGTCCCGTTGAGGACGCCCGTGATGTCCATGTAGGGACCCCCGGGCGCCTCGCCGCCCTCGAGCCCGCTCCACGTGCCGGGGTTGACGCCCGTGAGCGTCCCGCTGAAGGTTTGCGGCAGACCGCCACCGCTCGTCACCTTGATCAGGCGCACGGTGCGGAAGCCCTGGTTGTAGACGCAGACCAGCCACGTCTCCTCTGCCCCCACGTTCACCGCCCCCGTCGCGTCGTAGGGCGCGCCTACCGCCGGGCAGACCGCGGGTGCGGTGAGGGAGGCGAGCTTCACCTTCTTGTAGCCGAGAAGGTTGTAGCCCGCGGCCGCGTTCTCGGAAACGGTGTAGGCGCCCGGCTCAATGCCCAGGAACGTCGCCAGGCCGTTGTGGTTGAGCGACCACGCCCCCGGGTTCAGCGGCGAAACGGTGCCCGTGAAGTTCGCCGGCGCCGGCTGCCCGTCCGTCGTGATCTTCCGCACGATGAGGCCCGCCGTCGACGCCACCTCGCACGGGGCGTTGACAAAGACGAACTGCAGCTCCTCGCCCGCGCCGACCTGGTAGGGTCCGCCCGTTGTTACCCTGGTACCGCCGAGATAGACGGCCCGCGTGCTTGTGTAGCCGTCGCAGGTCTCGATGAACTCCTGCTCCGTGGCGTCGTAGGCGCCGGGCGCGACGTAGAGCGATTGCGTGCCGCTGCCGTTGATGGCGATCGGACTCTGCTGCGTGACGTCGAAGTGCCAGGTCCGCGCCGGGCTTTCCTCGGTGAGGTCGATCTTCTCGACGATGATCCTCGCGAGCTGGCGGTTGTGGAAGGTCACCTCGCAGCTATCGCCGGCCGAGACCTGCACGAGGGCGTCCGCGCCAAGGTCGGAGTGGGCGCGCGAGAGCTCGGGGTTCTCGGCGACGAGGGCGAAAGTTCCGTTCTGCTGCCCGCAGGAACCGGAGTAGGTGACATCGTCGAGCACCCAGCCCGCAGGGGGATCCTCGTCGATGCCGTAGATGCCGGGGGCCACCGGGAATGACTGGCTGCTGCCGTCACCGGCAAGGTCGAAGCCGCCTGACCCGCCAAGACCGGTGAAGTGGAACGGACCAGTGCTGCTCCCCGGGTCGGTGACTTTCCTGACGATGATGGTGGTGGGCTTGTCGAAGGCGCAGACGTGCACGGTGCCTGTGCTGTTGACCGTCACCGAAGCGCTGAGGCTCCGCTGGCCTTCGTCACGGGGCGACTTGCACTGGTCGTTGCCCGGGTCATTCCCGCCTGCCGGCACATAGATATCAATCAGGCCATAGCCGGCCGGCGAGTTCAGCATGTCTTCGGTCACCGCATAGGTGTCGAAGGAGACGGACTTCTCTTCGTTGTTCGAAGCGGAGTAGTCGTTGGCGCCGGTCCCGTCGATGTTGAACTTCCAGCTGCTGCCGCCCTGGTGCTGCCAGCCATCGCTCGGGTTGTCCTTGGGCAGGTACTTGTGGATGTGGATGTGACCATTGCACAGCGAGCTGTCGCCCGTGAGGGTGATTGTGGGGCCGCTGAAGTCGTGCCAGCTCGGGGCCGTCGCGCCATCGTCGTACTGGGCTGTGTTGTTGAATGACTGGGGGTCGCAGGTCCGAGTTGGCGTCGAAAGCGGCCTGACGACCCAGCTCACTGAGCCGCCGGCCGGGAGCGAGCAATGAACGCCATTCGGGTCGGTCAGCAACTCACCCGCGGTGCAGCTTGCGCCAGGGCTCAGAGTCGGGCCGGAGACAACGGCAACCCCGGCGTCCCTAACGTGGACGCTCGCGGGATTGGCGCCGTTTGCCGGGTTGGAGACCGTGACCGTCCACTTGACGGCAGCCGGGTCGGACGTCTGGGAGCTCTCTGCCGTCTTGTTGTACGTCGGCGGATCGGAGGGGTTCTTGGAGTTCCAGAAGCAGACCGTCCGCGTGTCTCCGTTGCCGATATCAGAGAGACCCGTTTCGGCGTTGTCCGGGGTACTGGTTACCCATCCTGCTGTGCCGGAGGCAGGGATTGCCGGGCAGGCTACGTCTCCGGTGCCGACGAATGTGCCAACGACGGTGTAACCGCCGGTGTTGGCGTCGGTCTCGGTGACGTCAAAGTCGTCGGTGGTGTTGTTTTCGTCCCACTGGTGGACATAGGGAACGTTCTGACTGAACTTGAGGCCGATTGCCTCGCCGGAGCTGCCATCGTTGTTGTCCACCGCGGCTGTGAACAGCCTGGCCGGATCAGCGCCCGCGCCGGAAAGCACCTTC
>JACQZL010000325.1 GCA_016213865.1 Candidatus Rifleibacteriota bacterium | reverse complement strand
GGTGCGGTGCGCAGATGTCACATGGTCCGCCGATCAGGTGATGCGATGCTGTGGTCAGGAGGAGGCCCCTGCTGAAGCAACTCGCCTGCAAGGCGAGGGTATGGACCGGGCGCTCTGAGAATCAACCACCGGGACAGAACCAATCCGCTACCTGAAAGAGTGGTCATCGAAGATGTCTGACGCGAGTCGACGCAGGAAGCAAAATAGCACAGTAGAACTACCGGCAGAGCCCATCCAGCAACCCTGAGGGACTATCCAGCCAGGTGCAGGGGTTCGGAAAGGTGGTTTGCCACGGCGCGGCCTTCACCGATTTCGGCGCCGTGCCCTGGGCTTGCGTGCGGGAGGACTGCTCGGTGAGCTGACCTGGCGTGGGGTTCCGCTGCGTGTCGAGAGCGTGCCCCCCGGGGGCCATCGAGGTGACCGGGAAGGTGTTGAACCGCCCTCGCGGATGGCCTCCAGACGAGCCCGAACGGCGCGGCGGGGTGTGGGGCTCAGGGCACCTCGAACTCCCGGCGAGGCCCGACCAGTCTGTTGCATGACATGACGCGCAGCACGGCGAGCGCCGTGCCGCTGAGGCTGCCGTGCTTGGTGATCGCCCGCTCTGCGTAGTGACTGCAGCTCAGGGGATAGAGACAATGGACGTGTCCTCTCAGCCTGGGCGACGCGTGCGCCTGATAGCGGTGGATCAGGCCGATCAGCAGCGCCGAGGTCACCTGCTGGCCGAGAGTTGAGGCGAGGGCCCCACCGAGCCCCATCAAGAGAACGAGAAGGACGCTCAGCACCACGGTTGGGATCCGGCGCCGTCCCCAGGCCTGACGCACGTCGGCCGTCGGGCGCGCAGGCGGCGGGACCTCTGCGTCAGGGTCGGGTCGGGTGCAGGGGACCGGACTCCCGGCCGATCCGACCTGCGGCGGTGACGTCATGTGCGGCTCCCGGTTCCCGAGCGATGGGCGTGTCACCCGGTGCGGTCGGCGCAGTGAGGACACAGGACCGCGAGCGGGAGCTTCGGAGCGCCGCAGTTCTTGCAGGGCACGAGCGATCCAGCGGGTCGGGCGATCAGGTAGATCAGCAGGCCCATCAAGCCCGTGACCATCACGAGCAGCATCCACAGGATCGGGTTGTCCATCGCCCGGGCCTTGGCGTCCTTGGAGACCCAGGCCAGAAAAGCAAGGTGCAGCAGCAGGAGCACGATCGGTATGGCGATGAACACCGTGCACCCGCCGCACCCCAGCAATGCGGCCACTTCGCCGGCCGCGTCGGCCTTACGAGAGGACTGCTGCCTCGTCAGCGGAGGCAAGGTCCGCACCTGCCCGTGCACCCGGCAAGTCACTCCGTTCCCAGTGTCCGTGGACTCGTAGTTTCCGGCCGTGTCCGGGCCCTGACCAGGATCCTCGGGTATGGCTTTGAGGTACCCGCGATTGACGAGCTCCTGGAGCCTTGTGACGTCCAGATTGACCTGACGCCTGCTCGTGTCCAGATTGCACATCTCGATCGCTCCAGCGATCGTCTTCTGGTTCGCGAAGCAGGCTCGGGTCTGGGCCTGGATCCGTGCAAGTTTGAGTTTCGGTTGAGCGATAGCAAGCAACGTGCCAAGCGCGACGCCACACCCGACTCCGAGGACGACGATCGCGGTAGCCAGCCCGGAGGCCCACAGCGGGCACGGCCCAGCAGTCTGTGGTTTCACGACGCGGGTCCCGGCCAACATGTCGCCCAGCCGCTTGCCGCTCGTCACGATGAGGGCCAGTTCGACGGCGTAGACGATCAGGCAGAGCAAGCCGCCCAGGGCGAACGCCTCGGAGTCGCCCGAAAGCATGATCACGCTTGCAACGAGTCCAGCGCCAAGGAGGACCGAGTTACGAAGACAGGACTGGCCGAGCGAGCAAGGTTCTCCGGTGCTCGCGTCGATCACCAGCAGCGAGGGTGGCCGCTTTCCGAGACTCTGTCCCGATCCCAGCCAGTCCTTGATCGCGAAGTAGATGAAACCGCCCACGATCGTGAGGGAGAACACCTGACTGACCAGATTGTCCAGGATCACGGCAACACAGCGGTCCTGCCAGGTTGCCGGCGGATACTGCAGCGCCGAGGCGGCCGTGCGTGGTGTTCCGGGAGGCTGCGCCATGGGTGTTGGTGGTGGCTGCTGCGCCACCGCATCGGGACGATCGGCCGCCGGAGCAGACAGCGGGGCCTGGGCAGGGGCTTGGGCAGGGGCAGGGGCAGGAGCCGGCTCCGGCGCCCGCGCCGGCGTGACCAGAAGCTGCGGCTCGACATGGAACTTGCTCATCAGCAGGGTGGATTCGCACGCCGGGCACTGGAACCGGACCGCGCCGGCCGACTCGGGTGCAAACACGGTCTCCTTGCACTTGGGGCATGTCACCCTCCGACCGGGGCCTGGAGAGGCCGGGCCCGCGGTGGGCCTGGGGGCCGGAATCGGCGCCGGCATTCCCGTCGTCGACGCCCCCGCAGCGACGGCCGGGCTCGCCGGGCCCGCAGGCTGCGCTGCCATCACGGGTGCAGGTGCTGGTGCCGTCGCTGGAGAAACCACCGCGGGCGGGGAGGTCGATGAAGCCGGCCGCGGACCGTCGATGACCCCGGCCGGCGACCGCAGCTTCATCAGCACCAGGCTCGCCGCCGCGGCCACCCCCGGGTCCTCGTCCCGGACGAGGTTCTCGATGACCGGCGCAAACCGCTTCTCCGCCAACTCCCCGACCACCAGAACGGCCGTGCGCCGGTGAGCCACGTCGGCGTGGCTCGCCAGATCACCGATCGGCATCGCGAGATCGATGTGCGGGTGGGCCCTCAACGCGACGATGGCGCGCCCGACCACGACAAGGCTGCGGTCCTTCAGCGCGGGGATCACGCTGTTCAGCGCCTCGTCCGTGCCGAGAGCCCGGAGCGCCTCCACGCATGCTCCCCTGACCTCCTCGACCTCGTGAGCCAGGAACTCCTTCAGCACCGGGGTGGCCGCCGGATCACCGATCTGCCCCAGCGTACGCAGCATCCCAACCAGCAGCGGGACGTTCTTCTCGGCGCGGATCTGCTCGATCAGGATCTGCACCGCGCCCTGGGCTCCGTACGCGGCGACGGCCACCTCGCGCCCGACACTGCGCTGCAGATTGGGGGGCTGGGCGTCCTTCGCGGCTGGCGCCGCCTGCTCAAGCTTCAGGAAGTCCTCGGGCCGTTCGGCGCCGATCCCGAGCATGGTGGCGATCTCCACCGCGCTCTTCGCCGGCTCGCAGCCCTTGGCCGCCAGCGTCTCCAGGCCCTTCAGCGCCTTCCCGGCCAGGCCAGGGGTCGTGTCCGTCAGCACCGACTCGAGAATCGGAACCGCGTCGGGCAGGCCGGCGCTGGCCAGCAGATGGACGGCCGAGTCCCTCTCCCAGAACTTGGCCCCGGCGCCCTCGATCATCGCCTTGCAGCACTTTATGAGATTGACCTTGCCGAGCTTGGCCAGAGCCCCTATCGCGGCCGTCTTGACCCTGTGATCCGGGTCCTGGACACACCGGATGATGCGGGCCCACGACGCCTGATCACCGATTGCCGAAAGCGCCGCCAGCGCGTTGGCCTTGACTCGCGGGTCCTTGTCCTCGAGAAACGTCGCTATGTTCTCGACCTGCGCCTTGCCGCCGAGCTGGGCGAGAACCACCGGGATCATCGACCGGACTTCGGGCACCGGCTCGATGGGGTTCCCCTTCTCGTCGGACCCGGCGCGGGCGAGCACTCCGGAGAGCAGTTGCGGGTCTTTCGTCTGGGCGCAGGCTCGCAGCGCGGCGGCCCTCCGTGAGGAGTCGTCGGCACGGAGCCCGGCCTCTGGCGGCTCGGCGGCGCCTCCCGGATCCGCCCCGGGGCGGATCAACGCCTTGCTCTCGGGCTTCTTGGCCTCGTAGAGCGCGAGCAGCTTCCGGGCTAGATACTTGACTTCCGGAGAGGAGTCCTCCGCAGCGACGTGCTTGATCGCGGAGATCGCCCGGAGATCGACGATCTTCCCGAGCTGGAAGAGGGTCTTCCTCCGGACGGCCTCGTCAGAGGAGTCGAGGTCCTCGATGAGCCTGTCGACTCCAGGTTGTTCGGTCGTCACGTGGCCCTCTCGGTGGACTCTGTCTGGAGCGTGCCGATCGCTGGACCGGAGTATAGCACGAGGAGGGCCTCCGGCCAACGCGCCTCCCTCTTATGTCCTTTTCGGAGTCGAAGCCCTTGTCGGCACTCAGCTCCTCACAGGAAGCCACGATCTCGGGATGGAGATCCTTCGTTTCTTGCAGCAAGGGAAGAAGCTCGGTGGTCTCCGGTGCTGATGCCGTGGTCACCTTGTAGTTGATGGGCATCTCGTGCTCGGAATCCACCAAGAGGTGCAGTTCGAAACCGAACCACTTGACGACCTTCTCCCACGCGGTCCCGTCCTTGCGCTTCCCCCGATACGTCTTCACGCCCCAAGTTGCATCGCTCTCACTGCGCCGATCCTCTTCGTCCTCCTGAGACTCGGCAGTGGCCGGCGTGGCCGTCTTGTCTGCTGGACCCTGCTGATCTGCGCCGCCTGCACCGCTCTGATCCGAAGGACTGCCTGACTTCGGCTCTTGATCCGTCTTGCCCGTCTCGTCCTTCTTGGGGCCCTTGGCGAGCGACGGCAATGCCTTGCCGTCGTGTGCCATGAATTTGCCCAGGTCTGGAACAAGGGCCTTCAGCTTCTCGACGAGACAGTGGAACATCTCGCGGACGATCGGCTCGTGGTTGAGGATGTTGGACAGCAGGTTGGAGTACGCTGAGTCCGTCGGTACGGCCGCCAGTCCCAGCCGCGGACCGAAGCCACATTCCTTGCGGAGCTCAGCGTTGCGCCGGAGGTCCCGGCGCAGGGCAGCGATCGACGGGTGCTGGTAAACGACACCGGCCAGGATAGAGTTCCACGTGGCCCGGACAGGATACTCGTCGCG